>JAIRVJ010000102.1 GCA_031253955.1 Burkholderiaceae bacterium
TAAAACCATATGGTGCATTGGTTGGCAGCTATTAAAATAATATTTTTTCACTCGACTAAATCGGGATCACTCAATCACCGATATCGTCACCCCCTTCGGGCAGTTCTTGCGTGCGCGCCTGGTCCAGCGGCGCTTTCAGGCTGGTGACGGCGGTCAGGAAGTCGCTCTGGGTCTGTGGCGGCGCCAGGCGCAGGGCGGGCGGTTGCAGTTTGTTCAGGAGCACGGTGGTGGGCTGGTTGGAGCGCGAGCGGAAGTCGGACATGCCCAGGCCCTGAATGGCAATGCTCAAAGCGGCCAGCAGCAGCACGCTGGCTGCCTTGAGCGCCAGCCGCGCAGGGCCGAAGGCGCGCAGGTGGGCAAAGCACACCGCCGCCAGGATCAGCCACATGGCGACGAATTCGTAGCCCGTCAGCGCCGGCAGCGACAGCGCGAACGCGCCGAGCTGGGTGAACGGCTCGTACACCGTGTAGACCAGCAGGCCGGCGCTGGCGATGAACAGGTGCCGCCCGTATTGCGCGCGCCCGGTGAAGATGCGCGCGAGCACGCTCCAGACCGCCGCCCACATCCCGACCGTGACGGGGCCGGCCAGCAGCGGCGTCAGATAGGCGATGAGTTTGGGTTCGCCCGTTTCGTTGATCCACACTTGCAGCAGCATGCAGCCCAGCAGCGCGGCCAGGCAGGCCAGCGCCAGCGGCCAGCCTGGTTTGGCGCGCAGCAGCGGCAGCTCCGGCGGCACCGCGCAGGCAGGCGTGCGCAGGCGGATGCCGGTCTGGCCGATTTGCAGGGCGGTTTGGCCGTCGAGCAGGGCGCTCGCGCGCCGCGCGCCGTTGACGAACATGCCGTTGAGGGTGCCCAGATCATCGGCGCTCCAGTTTCCATCCGGGCCGCGCAGCAGGCGCAGGTGGTGCGGCGCCACGTGCGGGTCGTCGAGCACGATGTCGTTGTCGTAGGCGCGGCCTATGGTGACCAGGGGGCCGCTCACGCGCTGGCGGGTCACGGTTTCGCGCTGGCGCGCGAGCACCTCGATCCAGATTACTTGGTCCATGCGATCGACTCCATGAAACGCTGGCCCAGCGCGAGCGCGGCGTCGTAGCCGACGCCGCGCATCGACAGGCGCGAAATCAACGCCTCGGCGCTGCGGTCTTGCGTGACGGTGGTCAGCGTCACGTCGTAAATGCCGGCGAAATCGCGATAGGCGCGCGCGCACCAGGTGGCCAGCAGCACCGGCGCGGCGGCCTGGCCGGAGGCGACGAAAGATTGACGGCATTCGTCGCGCGTCATGCGCTTGCGCGAGCCAAAGCCCCCGCCGCCCGCCGGCGCCCAGGCGCGCGAGAGATAGGCGGCGAACTGCATGGCGTTCAGATCGACGCTGCGCAGATAGTCGTGCGAGAGCTGGATGCGCCCGCTTTCCAGATCGTCGGCGATGAACACTGAGCTTTGCGAGCCGCAGCGGGAACTGGCCGTTTGCGCGCGCGGCTTGGGCATTTGATCGGCGTTGGTGTTGGCCCAGCAGTTGAACCACGGGGCCGCGCTTTCGGGCGCCTGGTAGGGACCGAGACTGGCGGCGCGAAAACCGGCGTCTTGCAGCGCCCGGTAAAAATCGCCCTGCCAGGCCAGCAACTGCCGGCCGATTTCAGCGCGCGCTTGCGCCAGCGTCAGCGGCGCGTTGTGACGCGCGCGCTCCAGCAGGGCGGCGGCTTTGCCGGCCGGCACCAGAAAGCTCACCTGCTCGCCATCCAGCCGCTTGGACACGTTCACGCCCGCCACCTTGCCGCCGGCGGTGACGGCCGGGCCGCCGCTCATGCCGGGATTGACCGCACCGGTAAAGTGCATCCGCTCGATGTAGCTGCGCTCCACCAGCCCGTTGTAGGTGCCCTCGACAATGGCAAAGCCCAGGTCGAGCGGATTGCCCATCGAGTACACGCGCTCGCCGCGCGGCAGATTGCCGGCCACGGCCAAGGGATCGAAATCCAGGTGCGCCAAGTCCGCGCCTTCAAGCTTGACCACGGCCAAATCGTCGGCGATGTCGATGGCCAGCAGCTTGAGCGCGCCGTGCGTGCCGTCGGGCCGCCCGAATTCGAGGCGGTAGGTTTTAGGCTCCAGCGCGTAATCGGAAACCACGTGGTAATTGGTGATCGCCAGCCCGTCGGCGCTCACCAGAAAACCCGAACCGACCGAAGATTGACGCCCCGCCGCCTCCACCAGCGTGCGGATTTGCAGCAGGCTGGGGCGCGCGGCCTCCCACACGCTTTCCGCCGCCGCCGAAACCGGCGCGGGCGGCGCGCTTTCGGCGGGCGCGGGCTGCCCCAGCGCCGCGCCGCCCGCCAGCCAAGCCAGCCACGCCGCCAGCCAGCGCGTGCGCGCAAAACGTGTGTCGGTCATAAACACTCTCCGGGAAAACCCGGCAGTCTATACAAAACCGGAACATTGGCGGAAATCCGATTTTTATAAGGAAAATTGGCAGATAACCTATACGAAATATAAGTATGCAGCTATTAAACAGATAGTAAACGGCAACCTGCTGCGGGGCGATTGCATCTGAATCCCATTCAAATCAACCCGTTGGATTTCGACGCGACAGATGACATCCATGCCTTCGTAGGGGCGAAAAATCTTTCGCCCTGCGGCCTCTCCTTGCCAGCGCCGTCAATCTTTTGAGTGCAAGGGCGAAAAATTTTTCGCCCCTACTTTCCTTGTCTCTTGGCCGATTGCGCAATTTAGATGCGATCGCCCGGCAACCCTCCCCCGCTTGCGGGGGAAGGTCGGGATGGGGGGGCCAGCGGCGTGACAGTCCTATCTGAGGTATGTACCTAATCAGGCAAAATCGGCCTTCAACATAAATTTTGCAAGAACAAACAGCTATCAAACAAATAGCTATCGATACGGATTGCCCTTCCACCGCATAATTGCCCAGGCGCTTTCAGCCACGTTTTGATTCATTCGGGAGTCGTCTTTCCTTGAACCTGCTCTGGCCCTTGCTTGCCGCGTTGGCGGCGTATTTGATCGGTTCGCTCAGTTTTGCCGTCATCGTCAGCCGGGCGATGGGGTTGTCCGATCCGCGCACGTACGGCAGCAAAAATCCGGGTGCGACCAATGTGCTGCGTTCGGGATCCAGGGCGGCGGCCATTGTCACGCTGCTGCTGGATGCGTTCAAGGGCGCGCTGCCGGTGCTGCTGCTCAGGTGGTTCGGTCCCGCCTGGGGGCTGGGCGAAGGCGCGCAGGCGCTGGCGGGGGTGGCGGCATTCTTGGGGCATCTGTGGCCGCTGTTCTTTCACTTCAAGGGCGGCAAGGGCGTGGCCACCGCTGCCGGCGTGCTGCTGGCGCTCCAGCCTTGGCTGGGGGCGGCGGCGCTGGCGATTTGGCTCGCGGCTGTGCTGGTTTGGCGCTACGTTTCGCTGGCTTCGATGGCGGCGGGGCTGCTGGCGCCCATCTGTTATCTGTGGCTGGATGGCCTGCTGTGGCAAGCCAGCGCGGACAAGGCGCTGGCGATGGGAGCGATGGGTGTGCTGCTGGTTTACCGCCACCGCGAAAACATCAACCGGCTGGTGGCCGGCACGGAGTCCAAACTGGGGGCTGGAAAAAAAGGTTGAGCGTTTTGCGTTGAGCGTTGAAGGTGGGAACCGGCAAACGTCAAACGCTCAACGCAAAACGCCCATCACCGCCGTTGCAGCGTCATCTGGTCGCTGTCGCGGCGCATGTTGAAACGGTTCAGGAAGCTGTTGCCCAGCAGAATCATCGGCATCGAAGTGGGTGTGACGATTGCGCGCACGCCATAGACCGTCACGTCGCCGATGCGTATTTGCTCCAACTCGATCACGTAACCCGCGGTCACGCCGTTGGCTGTGGACATCAGCACTTTCTGGCCCTTCTGGTAGTCCAGGCCAAGGCGTGCAGCCTCGCCGGCGTCCAGCGCCACCAGGCTGGCGCCCGTGTCCACCATGAACTGCGCGGGCCGGTTGTTGATGCTGCCCTGGGTGATGAAGTGGCCGCGCGTGTCGGCGGTGAGCACCACGGTGTCGCCGCCGCTGGTGAGCGCGCCGCCCACGTTGACCGGCGCTTCGCCCACGCGCAGCGTGTGCCGCGCGCCGCCGATTTCCACCACCGCCTGCTCGCCCGAGGCCGAGATCAGCTTCACCGCGCCTACTGACTCACCGGGCGAAACCACCTGGGGCGGCGCGTTGTCCACGATCAGCAGCGCCTTGCTGCCCAGCGTGCCCTGCAAAGTCACGCTTTGCGCCGCGCCCGCCGCGCCCGCGGCGCAAAGCAGCACGGCCAGCCAAAAGACATGGCGAAGATGAAAGTTCATGGCTACCCCCCGCATGTTGATGGTGAACATTGGGCGAGGCATCTTAACCCGATGTTCTGACCCATCCGGGCAGGGCGTAGCCTGTAGCGGGCTTATCGTGCGGCGTTTAACGCGATGCGTTATACAATCTCCGCCATGATCCAATCGTTCAAGTGCGCCATCACACAACGCTTGTTTTCTGGCGATTGTGTGGCGCGGTGGGTCCACATCCGTCAGGTGGCCGAGCGCAAGCTGCAAATGCTGCACCGCGCCGTTGTGCTGGCTGACCTGTTGGTTCCACCTGGCAACCGGCTCGAAAAGTTGAGCGGCGACCGCGCCGGGCAATGGAGCATCCGCGTCAACGATCAATGGCGCGTATGCTTTGTATGGCGTGAAGGCCGCGCTTGGGACGTGGAGATTGTGGACTACCACTGAGGAATTTTTGCCATGACCGTCGAAAACCGTATGCGCCCCATTCATCCGGGCGAAATCCTGCGCGAAGAATTTCTGGTTCCAATGGGACTGTCGGCCCACGCGCTGGCGCTGGGGTTGCAGGTTCCCGCTCCGCGCATCAACGACATCGTGCGCGAGCGCCGCGCCGTAACCGCCGATACCGCCCTGCGGCTGGCGCAGTTTTTCGGCACCAGCGCGGAGTTCTGGATGGGGTTGCAGGCAGACCATGACGCCGCCTGCGCCCGCGCAAAACTGGCCGACGTGCTGCCGCGCATCGCGCGCTTTGAGGCTGTTGCAGCCTGAAATGGCGCGGGCGCTCATGTGCGCCTTCACTGGCACAAGGTTTCGGTTGGCGCCAATAAAAACCCTTTCCCCGATCCGGCTAGCATGAGCCACCCGTAAGCAACACACGCCATGAACGATCTTTCCGCCACCTTTCCCATCTGGGTCGATGATGAATTGCGCCTGCTGTGCCAGCTTGCGGACCTGCGCGGGCGGGAGATACTCGACGTGGGCTGCGGCGCCGCCCGGATGACCGGGCGCATCGCCGGGCTGGCGCGCCGCGTCGTCGGCATCGAGGTGGACGAGGCGCAGATGGCCAAAAACCGCGCCCGCCAGTGGCCGGCCGGCCTGAGCTTCGAGCGTTGCGGGGCCGAGGCCATGCCGTTTGCGGACGCCAGTTTCGACGGGGTTACGCTGTTCAAGTCGCTGCACCACATTCCGGCTCCGGTCATGGATCAGGCTTTCAGTGAGCTGCAACGGGTGCTGCGCTCCGGCGGCTGGGTGTTCATCTCAGAGCCGGTTTATGCCGGCCCTTTCAACGAGATCGTGCGGCTGTTTCACGACGAGGGCGCGGTGCGGCAGCAGACGTTGCAAGCCACACAGCGCGCCATCGAAAGCGGCGGGTTCCGGCTGGCGCGCCGGCAGGAATTTCTCACGCCCGTATCGTTCCGGGATTTCGACGATTTCCGCCAGCGCATGATGCAGCCCACGCACATCGAATTGACCGTGGCCCCCGCGCTGCAAGCGTCCGTGCGCCGCGCCTACGAGGCGCACCAGAGCGCCGGCGGCGCCCATTTCATTCGCCCGATGCGGGCTGACTTGCTGTGCAAGGCATGATGCGCAAGCATTCTCCAAACCATCCACCCGGAACGGAAAAAACCATGAAACTGGCTGGCATTCGCGTCATCGACCTCTCCAACTTCCTGCCCGGTCCTTTGCTGACCCTGACCATGGCCGACCACGGGGCGGAAGTCATCAAAATCGAGCAGCCGGGCGAAGGCGATCCGGGCCGTCAGATCGGTCTGGCCGACGGGCCGCACACGGTGTTCTTTCGCAACCACAACCGCGGCAAGAAGAGCATCGCGCTGGACCTGAAGAAAGAGGCCGACCGCGCCGCGCTGCTGGAACTGGCGGCCACGGCGGACGTTTTCGTGGAATCATTTCGCCCCGGTGTGGCCCAGCGGCTCGGCGTGGATCACGCCACGCTGCGCCAGCGCCACCCGCGCCTGGTGTACTGCTCCATCAGCGCCTTCGGCCAGGATGGCCCCTACCGCGACCGGCCCGCGCACGACATCGCCACCGAGGCGCTTACCGGCGCGTTGAGCCTGAACGTGGGCAACGACGGCCAACCCGCCATACCGGGGCTGCCCGTGGCCGATCTCCTGAGCGGCCTGAACGGCCTGGCCGGCGTGCTCATGGCGCTGCTGCGCCGCCAGAGCACCGGCCAGGGCGACTACATCGATATCTCCATGATGGACAGCGTGCTGGCCGCGCTGCGCAACGTGGCCGGCCCCACCTTTGCCGAAAACCGCCAGCCCGACCCAAAGCAGGAGCGCACCACCGGCGGCAGCGCCTTCTACCGCATCTACCCAACGCGCGGCGGCGGCCACATCACCTTAGCCGGGCAAGAACCCAAGTTCATCCACGCGCTGCTGAACGATCTGGGGCGGCCCGACCTCGCGCCCGCCTGCTTGCGGGGGCCGGGTGAGCACCAGAAACCGGTGATGGACTTTCTGGAACAGACTTTTCGCCAGCACCCCCGCGGCTACTGGGAGGAGAAACTGGCGCGGCTGGACGTTTGCTTTGGCGCGGTCAACACCTTGCCGCAAGCGTTGCGCGATCCGCAAGTGCTGGCCCGCGGCATGGTGCTGCGCGACGAAGCAGGCCGGCCCCACATCGCCAGCCCAATCCGCTTTCTGGACGAGCCTGGCGCACCAAACCTGCTCACGCCAGCGCTGGACGAGCACCACGGCCTGCTTGGGCAACGCTGAACGCCCACGGTGGCGGGAGAGACCAGGGCGATTGCATCTAAATTTCTTAAGAATCAACAAGTTGGCGATGGGGCACGGATGTAAGGGCGAAAGATTTTTCGCCCCTACGAAGGCACGGATGTCATCTGTCGCGTCGAAATCCAACGGGTTGATTGGAATGGAGTTTAGATGCGATCGCCCTACGGGAGAGACTGATGCAGCGCGGCGCGCTGCCGGCTTGCGCCCTGGAACCGTGTGGCCGATTTTTCCTTCGTCATTTCCGCGAAGTTCCCGCCTGCGCGGAAATGACAGGAAATCCAAGCGGCGTTGGTTTTGAGGTGACGCTCATGGATTCCCGTTTGCGCGCATAGGCCCTAGATAGTATCGTCACGAAATTTCCATCCAAAGAACCGAGCACCGAATCTGCACTGCCGCCAGAAACGAAGCAACGTTCTTGGCATACCGTGTGGCCATGCCTTGCCAACGCTTCAAATGCAAAAAGGCGTTTTCCACCAAGTAACGGCATTTATACAGATGCTTGTCATAGTCTCTCAGATTCTTGCGATTCTTGCGCGGCGCGATCACCGCCTGCATACCCTGCTGGCTAGCCTGCCAGACAATCGCGTCGCTGTCGTAGCC
>JAIRVJ010000107.1 GCA_031253955.1 Burkholderiaceae bacterium
GTTTGCGATGCGCCGCGGCCCCCATCCCCACCTTCCCCCGCAAGCGGGGGAAGGGGTAAAACGCCAGCGATTTGTCATTAAGTTAGCGCCTATGCCGCTGCGCGAGAATGACGAAATCAACGCCCAATCTCACTTGCGGCAGCTTGCGTAAATGTCGAGCGCGGGCTGGTACAGGCTGGTTTGCACGCTGAGCAGGCCGAGGGTGGAGTGGAAGTAGTTGTCGTGCGTGAACCGCTCGCCCTGCTTGGCGTTCAGGCAGGCGGGGGCGATGCCGGTTTGAAAGGTGTATTGGGGCGAGAGCCAGGTGATCCAGGCGACGTGTTTTTGCGCGTCGGGCGCGATGCGCCAGGGCAGGCCGTGCAGGTAAATGCCGTTTTCGCCGAGCGATTCGCCGTGGTCGGAGAGGTAGCTCAGAGCGGTGGCCCAATGCTCTTGCCGCTGCCCCAGCCAGTCGATGACGGAGGCCAGAAAGTCGTCGGTATAGACGATGGTGTTGTCGAAGGCGTTGATGAGTTCCTCGCGGCTGCATTGCTGCAGCGCGTTGGTGGCGCATTCGGGCATGAAGCGTTTGAATTGCGGCGGCGCGCGTTTGTAGTAGGCCGGGCCGTGGCTGCCCATCTGGTGCATGAATACCACCACGCCGCGCGCGCGGCGCTCGGGCGGCAGTTGGCCGATGCGCTGCTCCAGGCCGTGCAGCATCACTTCGTCGTAGCACTCGCCCTGGCTGCACAGGCCGGGCGCTTGCAGTTGGTCGTAGCGCACGGTGGGCACCCGGTCGCACACGCCCTTGCAGCCGCCGGGCTGGTTGTCGATCCACAGCACGGCGTAGCCGGCGTGTTGCAGCACGTCGGCCAAGCCCTCGGTGTCGCTCTCGCGCCGCTCGAAGTCCCGTTTGCCCAAGGGCGAGAACATGCACGGCACGGAGGTGGCGGTATCGGTTCCGCACGACCACACGTTGCGCAGGCTGGCTACGCCTAGCCCGGCCAGCCGGGGCGTGGTGGGGCGCGGGTAGCCGTTGAGGGCGAAATGGTCGCTGCGCCCGGTTTCGCCCAGCACCAGCACCACCAGCGGCGGCTTGGCGGCGGGCGGCAGCGCGGGCAGCCGGGCGTCCAGCCCCGCTGGCGCGACCGGGCCGCCGCCGCGCTGGGCCGGCTGCCAAAGGTTGAAGGCCAGCGCGTAAAAGGAATTGAGCGGGTTGATGCGGTAGCGCAGCGCGGTGTGGTTGCGCATGACGGAGGCGAAATCCTGAAACGCCAGCAGCACCGCGCCGGCTGCCAGCAGCAAGACCAGCAGCATCAGCGTCAGATTGCGCAGCAACTGGCGCGGCCAGCTTGGCCAGGCCACGGGCGCGCGCCATACGGCCAGCGCTGGCAGCACGCCCAGCGCGAGTACGGCGAACGCCATGCGCCATGAGAGCAGGTCGCGCACCTCGCGCGCGTCGGTGTGCAAGACGTTGCGGATCATTGAAGGGTCGATCACCACGCCATAGCTGTGCATGAAGTACGCGCCGAAAGCGGTGACCAGCAGAAACAGCGTGAGAGCGGGCTTGAGCGTCCAGCGCCAGGCCAGCGGCGCCAGCAGCAGCACGATGCCGCAGTCGATGACGAGCGCCAAGGCCAGCGTGAAAATCACGCCGCGCACGTTGGCCAGCTCCGGCAGGCGCGCCAGTTGTTCCCACAGCGGCCAGTTGCCCAGGGTCACCATCCACAGGGTTGCCAGCGCGATCAGGTGCCGGGGGGAGCGCGAGTAAGAGAAGAAGGCCATGATCGAAGTTCGGCGTTTGGCGTTCAGAGCTGGACAGTTGTAGGGGCGAAAAAATTTTCGCCTCTTGCGGTCAAAAGAAACGGGGCTTCGAATGAGGCGTAGCAGGGCGAAAAATTTTTCGCCCCTACAAAACGCTCAACGCCAAACCTTATCACCCGTTGAAAAAACTCCTGATCTTCTCGCCCCAGCTTTCCCCCGGCGCGTGTTTGGCGCCGCCTTGCTGCACCGATTCGTCGAACTCGCGCAGCAGCTTTTTCTGGTGCTCGGTGAGCTTGACCGGCGTTTCCACGCGCACGTGGCAGTACAGATCGCCCGGGTAGCTGGAGCGCACGCCCTTGATCCCCTTGCCGCGCAGACGGAACTGCTTGCCGGTCTGCGTGCCTTCGGGAATGTCGATGGCAGCCTTGCCGCCGAGGGTGGGCACTTGCACTTCGCCGCCCAGCGCGGCGGTGGCAAAGCCCACTGGGGCCATGCAGTGCAGGTCGTCGCCGTCGCGCTCGAAGATATCGTGCTTTTTCACGTGGATTTCGATCAGCAGATCGCCCGGCGGCCCGCCGCCCGTGCCCGGCTCGCCGTTGCCCGCCGAGCGGATGCGCATGCCGTCGTCAATGCCGGCGGGCACCTTCACTTCCAGCGTTTTCTGGTGGCGTACCCGCCCCTGGCCTTGGCAGGCGGTGCAAGGTTCCTTGATGAGCTTGCCGCTGCCGTGGCAGTGCGGGCAGGTTTGCTGCACGCTGAAAAAACCCTGCCGCATCTGCACCACGCCCTGGCCGCGGCAGGTGGCGCAGACGGTGGCGCTGGTGCCCGGCCTGGCGCCGCTGCCGTGGCAGGTGGCGCACTCGTTCCAGCCGGGGATGCGGATTTGCGCGTCCTTACCGGCGGCGGCTTCTTCGAGCGTGATTTCCATCGCGTAGCTGAGATCGGCGCCGCGGTACATCTGGCGCCCGCCGCGCGCGCCGCCGCCGCCACGGGCGCCGAAGATGTCGCCGAAGATGTCGCCGAAGGCTTCGGCAAAGCCGCCAAAGCCTTCCGCCCCCGGCCCGCCGCGCATGTTGGGATCAACCCCGGCATGGCCGTACTGGTCGTAGGCGGCTTTTTTCTGGCTGTCGGTCAGGACTTCATAGGCTTCCTTGGCTTCCTTGAACTTCTCCTCGGCGGCCTTGTCGCCCGGATTGCGGTCCGGGTGATACTTCATCGCCAGTTTGCGGAAGGCTTTTTTGATCTCGTCATCGGGGGCGTTGCGGGCGACGCCAAGAACTTCGTAGTAGTCGCGTTTGGGCATGGGGTTGTTTGGGGTTTGGCGTTAAGCGTTCAGCGTTGGGCGTTGCTTCTGAACAAGAAATTTTCACGCTCAACGCCAAACGCTCAACGCTCAACTAGTTTGAGGTACAGATCGAGAGAACGCCCGGTCGCGCCTGCCACCAGTTGGGTGATGGGAACGTAGTCCTGGGCCGTGGCGGCGGCGTCCAGCGCCTGGTAATAGTCTTGCCGCTCCTGCTGCCCGATGATGGCTGGCGGCCAGCCGAGCTTCATCAGTTCGAGGTTGAGCAGCAGCCGGCCCGTGCGTCCGTTGCCGTCCGTGAAGGGGTGGACCTGCTCGAAGCGCGCGTGCATCGCGGCTTCCCGCGCGATGGGGTGCATGGCCCGCGCGTCATCGCTGCCGCGCCAGTCCAGAAGGGCCAGGATTTCATCGCGCACCCGCGAAAAATGAGGCGGCCTCGTGCTCGCGCCCGTGATGATCACGTTTTGCTGGCGATAGCGCCCCGCTTGCGGCTGGTCGATGGCTTTCAGAATCAGGCCGTGCAGTTCAAGGATCGTTTGTTCGGAGAGCTGCTCTTGCTGGCTTACCAGATGTTCGACGCGATGAATGGCATCGCGGTGGTTGATCGCTTCCAGGTGTTCCCTGAGCGTTTTGCCGCCGACCGTGATGCCTTCCAGAACGACTTGCGTTTCCCGCAGGGTCAGGGTGTTGCCTTCGATGGCGTTGGAGTGGTACGTCCATTCGAGCGCCAGGTGATCGCGCAAGGATGCAAGCGTGTGCCCCGGCAGCGGGCGGGCCGCATCGAGCCTGGCTTTGAGCCTGTCGAGTTCATCGAGAAGCGTCATGGTTTGTTTGGCGCTGGGCGTGGTTTTTTTGGAACTGCGTATTTGACTTTTCCATCGTCATTCCCGCGAAGTTCCCGCCTGCGCGGGAATGACGGAAAAACGAATGCAGGGAAGTTAAGTAGGTAATTCCCTTTTTTCCCTCTCCCGCAAGCGGAAGAGGGAGAAAACGCCAAACGGTCAACTTTCTTTCTTGACTTCCTTGACCTCGGCATCCACCACGTTGTCGTCGCTGGCCGCGCTGGACGATGCCTGCGCGCCCGCGCCTGGGGCCGCGCCCGCGCCCGCGGTTTGCTGGGCTTGCGCTTGCGCGTCGGCATACACCTTTTCGCCCAGTTTCTGGCTGGCGCTGCCCAGCGCGCTGGTCTTGGCTTCGATGGCGGCCTTGTCCTCGCCCTTGAGTGCTCCTTCCAGATCCTTGATGGCGGCTTCGATCTTGTCTTTCTCGCCGGCGTCGAGCTTGCCGCCGTGCTCGCCCAGCGTCTTGCGCACGCTGTGCACCAGGGCATCGCCCTGGTTGCGCGCCTGCACCAGCTCAAACTTCTTGTGGTCTTCGGCGGCGTTGAGTTCGGCGTCCTTGACCATCTGCTGGATTTCGGATTCGGACAGGCCGGAGTTGGCCTTGATGGTGATCTTGTTTTCCTTGCCGGTGCCCTTGTCCTTGGCGCTCACATGCAGGATGCCGTTGGCATCGATGTCGAAGGTCACTTCGATCTGCGGCATGCCGCGCGGGGCGGGCGCGATGCCTTCCAGATTGAATTCGCCCAGCAGCTTGTTGCCACCGGCCATCTCGCGCTCGCCCTGATAGACCTTGATGGTCACAGCCGGCTGGTTGTCGTCGGCGGTGGAGAAGGTCTGCGCGAACTTGGTCGGGATGGTGGTGTTCTTGGTGATCATCTTGGTCATCACGCCGCCCAGGGTTTCGATGCCCAGAGAAAGCGGCGTCACGTCCAGCAGCAGCACGTCTTTGCGCTCGCCGCTCAAGACCTGGCCCTGAATGGCCGCGCCGACGGCCACCGCCTCGTCGGGGTTCACGTCCTTGCGCGGCTCCTTGCCGAAGAACTCCTTGACCTTGTCCTGCACCTTGGGCATGCGCGTCATGCCGCCGACCAGGATCACGTCGTTGATGTCGCTGGCGGACACGCCCGCGTCCTTGATCGCCGTGCGGCATGGCGCGATGGTGCGCTCAATCAGCTCTTCCACCAGGCTTTCCAGCTTGGCGCGGGTGAGCTTGATGTTCAGGTGCCGGGGGCCGCTGGCGTCGGCAGTGATGTAGGGCAGGTTGATGTCGGTGGCGGCGGACGAGGACAGCTCGATCTTGGCTTTCTCTGCGGCCTCTTTCAGGCGTTGCAGCGCCAGCACGTCCTTGGCCAGATCGACGCCTTGTTCTTTCTTGAACTCGCCGATGATGTAGTCGATGATGCGCTGGTCGAAGTCTTCGCCGCCCAGAAAAGTATCGCCGTTGGTGGAGAGCACCTCGAACTGCTTTTCGCCATCGACGTCGGCGATTTCGATGATGGAAATGTCGAACGTGCCGCCGCCCAGGTCATACACGGCGATCTTGCGGTCGCCCTTGGCTTGCTTGTCCAGCCCGAAGGCCAGCGCCGCCGCCGTCGGCTCGTTGATGATGCGCTTGACATCCAGCCCGGCGATGCGGCCCGCGTCCTTGGTGGCCTGGCGCTGGCTGTCGTTGAAGTAGGCGGGCACGGTAATCACCGCCTCTGTTACCGGCTCGCCCAGGTAATCCTCGGCGGTTTTCTTCATCTTGCGCAGCACCTCGGCGCTGACCTGCGGGGGCGCGATTTTTTTGCCGCGCACGTCCACCCAGGCGTCGCCGTTATCGGCTTTGGCGATGGAAAAAGGCATCAGGTTGATGTCTTTTTGCACTTCTTTTTCGTCGAACTTGCGGCCGATCAGGCGCTTGATGGCGTACAGCGTGTTCTTCGGATTGGTGACAGCCTGGCGCTTGGCCGAAGCGCCCACCAGCACCTCGCCGTCTTCCTGATACGCGACGATGGAAGGCGTGGTGCGCGCGCCCTCGGCGTTTTCAATGACCCTGGTGGCGTTGCCTTCCATGATGGCCACGCAACTGTTGGTCGTGCCCAGGTCGATGCCGATGATTTTTCCCATGATGTTTTCCTTGCAATCTGAAATTCAGTGCCGTGAAGCTGCGGGCCGGCGGGCGGCTTTTCAAGTTTTATTACTGTGGCGGCGCTGCCGCTACCGTGACCAGGGCAGGGCGCAGCACGCGCTCGGCGATGGTGTAGCCCTTTTGCAGCACGCCGGCCACCGTGCCCGCCTCCTGCTCGCTGGGCACCACGCTGATGGCCTGCTGCACCGACGGATCGAACCTGGCCCCCGGCTCCGGGTTGATCTGAACGACCTTGTTGCGCTCCAGCGCGGCCAGCAACTGGCGCAGCGTGGCCTCGGTGCCCGTGCGCAGTTGCCCGGCGCTGGCGCTGTCGGCTTGCAGCCCCGCTTCCAGGCTGTCGATGACCGGCAGCAGGCTTTCGGCGAAGGCTTCGAGGGCGAACTTGCGGCTCTTGGCAATTTCTTCTTCCGCGCGGCGGCGGCTGTTCTGCGCCTCGGCCTGCGCGCGCAGCGCCTGATCGGCCAGCAGGGCTACCTGGGCTTGCAGCGCCTGAATTTCGGAGGCGCAAGGCTGCTGCGCAAGCTCCGGCGCGGCGGCCTCGGCTTGACTGGCGGCTCGCGGCTCGTTTGCAGACGGCTCGGCGGCGTGCGCCGGGTGGGGGCGGTGATGATGCTGGGACATGCCTTGAAACAAGGGAAAGAAAAAACAACCGCCAGCATATGGATGCTGGCGGCGGGTTTTCAAGGCGGGTTCTTGTCTTTCGTCATTGCCGCGCAGGCGGCAATCCAGCCGGGACGAAAAAGCCGCCGCGAGGCGGCCGTGGAAAGGCGCTTACTTTCTCTTGGTCAGGGCAGCCACCCATTTGGCGGCGAAAGCTTGCAGGTCGGACAGGCGCTTGACCAGATCGGCCCCGAACGGAGTCAGGCTGTAGCCGTCCGAATCGTGCGCAATCAACTCCGTCGCGCGCAGCTCTTTCAGACGAGTGTTGAGCGTATTGGGGGTGATCCCGCCCACGCTGTCTTGCAGCAGGCGGAAGGTTTGCGCATGGCCATCGCGCAAAGCCCACAGCACACGGATGGCGTAGCGTGCTTCGAGTAAAGCCAGCAATTGGCTGGTGGTGTTTTCTTTAGAACTCATTGCGGAGATCTCCTGGAGTTTGCCTGGGGTCGCAAGCGGCACCTAACGGGCCGCTCTTGCTATGCCAATTATAGCTCAAAATTGTCCGCCGCTACACGTTTCATAGCTTGCCCAGCAGCGCGAGCGTGGGTTTGACGCTACAAAATCGTGATTTGCCGCGAAAAACACGGGCGCGGCGCAGGTTTTCCCTGCGGAAATGCTGTGACGGTGTGTGTGACAACAGCCGGTCACAAAGTTTCTGGAACCATCATGGCGATTGCATCTAAATTGCTTAAGAATCAACGAGTTGGCGATGGAGCACGGATGTAGGGGCGAAAGATTTTTCGCCCTTGCGTTCAAAAAAGCCACAGCGCTGGCAAGGAGACGCCGCAGGGCGAAAGATTTTTCGCCCCTACGAAGGCGCAGGTGTCATCTGTCGCGTCGAAATCCAACGGGTTGATCTGAATGGAATTCAGATGCGATTGCCCTGTTGGAACCAGCATGTCGCTACAAATCAGATAGCTACATGCCAAAATTTTATATGTATTTTAGATATTAAATAACTATTAGATACATATAAAATATAGGTATCGAGCTATCAATTTTTAACATCAAAGGAAAACTGCGGTTTTTCACCCCGGCCCGCGGTTGCGCGGCTGCCTGCTTGGCGTGCGGGCCGGGCGCGCTTGGGGGCGGCCCATGTCGGGGCGGGGGCCGCTGGCTTTGCCGCGGTCGCCGCGGGGGCGGCGGGCGGGGGCGTCTGCCGGCGCGAGGCGGCGGCGCGGCGGTTGCGGGGGCGCTCCGGCAGCTTGGCCCAGGGCACTGACGGCGCGCTCATCCAGCTCCAGCCACATCCCGCGTTTAAGGCCCTTGGGTAGCGCGAAGGCGCCGTAACGGATGCGGATCAGGCGGCTGACGGCGTGGCCCGCCGCTTCGATCATGCGGCGCACTTCGCGGTTGCGCCCTTCGGCGATGGTGACGCGGTACCAGCGGTTCACACCGGTTTGGCCCTCGCCGCCGTCCGGCCCGGTTTCTTCTTCAATGGCGTGAAAGCGCGCGGGGGGGCCATCGTCGATGGCGATGCCTTCGAGCAGGCGCTGTGTTTCTTCGTCGCTCAACGCTCCGAGCACACGCACCGCGTATTCGCGCTCCAGCCCGAAGCTGGGGTGCATCAGCCGGTGCGCCAGATCGCCGGAGCTGGTGATGAGCAGCAGCCCCTCGGTGTTGAGATCCAGCCGCCCGACCGACTGCCACTTGCCCAGCCCCGGCGCCAGGCGCGGCAGCCTGCGGAACACGGTGGGGCGGTTTTGCGGATCGTCGTGCGTGACGACTTCGCCCGCCGGCTTGTGGTAGGCCAGTACGCGCGCCGGCGGCGGGGCGATGCGCACGCGCAGCGGCTTGCCGTCCACCGCGATGCGGTCGCCGCGCCCGATGCGCTGGCCGATGTGCGCAGCTTCGCCATTGACGCGGATGCGGCCTTGCGCGATGGCCTGCTCCATCTCGATGCGCGAGCCTAGGCCGGCTTGGGCGAGGACTTTGTGGAGTTTGGGGGTGTCGGCGCTCTCGTGCGGGCTGTTTTTTGCGCGCGGCGCAACTTTTCTCTCGTCATTCCCGCGAAAGCGGGAATCTATGACGTTATCTTTTGCAGCAGCGTGGCCTGGATTCCCGGCCATTCCCGCGAAGGCGGGAGCTGCGTGGGAACGGCGAGCTGCAGGGGTGCGTGCGGCGCTGGCGCTGGTTCTGCGGCGAGCGCCGACTGCCCTCTCCCCCTGCCCCTCTCCCGCACGCGGGCGAGGGGAGTAGGCTGCTCTTGCTCTTGGGCTGTCTCCAGCGCCGGCGGCATATGTGCGCGGCGTAACTTTTCTCTCGTCATTCCCGCGAAAGCGGGAATCCATGACATTTTCTCTTGCTACAACGTTCCTTGGATTCCCGCCTTCGCGGGAATGACGAATCGCAGGGGGGCGCGCGGCGCTGGCGCTGGTTCTGCGGCGAGCGCCGGCTGCCCTTTCCTCCGGCCTCTCTCCCGCAGGCGGGCGAGAGGAGTATCCAGCTTCTTTTTTGATAGCTCCACGCCCAGACCGGGCCTGGACTGGAGCCGGTTTTTGCTTGAAATCACCAGATCGCGATCTGGCGGCTTGCGCGGCGGGGCGAGAGCGCGGCTGGGAAGAACGGGGGCGTTTTGGGACGGTCATGGCTGCTGCTCCTGTTTGCCGGCTGCCGGTTCATCGGTTATCAGTTCGCCCTGCGCGGGCTGCGGCGGGGCGGGTTCGGTTTGCCCTTCGGGGGCAACGCCGTCGATGGCGCCTGCCGCCTGGAGCGCGTCGAACATGCCGGCAGTCTGCTCCGATGGCGTTTCCAGCACCGGCAGTTGATCGAGCGATTCCAGCCCCAGATCATCCAGAAACTGGCGCGTGGTGGCGTACAGCGCCGGGCGGCCTACGGTTTCACGGTGGCCGATCGCCTCCACCCAGCCACGGTCTTCCAACTGCTTGAGCAGCGGCGTGCCGATGGTCACGCCCCGAATGTCTTCCATGTCGCCGCGCGTGACGGGCTGGCGGTAGGCGATGATGGCCAGCGTCTCCAGCGTGGCGCGGGTGTATCTGGGCGGTTTTTCGGGGTTCAGGCGTTCAAGGTACTCGCGCATTTCGGGGCGGCTTTGAAAGCGCCAGCCGCTGGCCACGCACACCAGCTCCACGCCGCGCTGCGCCCAGTCGTCCTGCAACTCGGCCAGCAGCGACTTGATGCTGTCGGCGTTCAGCATCTCGCCCAGCAGCGTGCGCATGGCGGCCACCGGCAGCGGCTCGGCCGCGCAGATGAGCGCGGTTTCCAGGATGCGCTTGGCTTGGACGGTATTCATGGGGGGATTCGGTTCAGAGACCGTGTGGGGGCGCGCAGCGCGCCCCGGCGAGGGGCAAAATTTTAGACTGAATCTCCGCGTGGAGAGAAACCGCAACCGCGTCACGGTTTTTGGAACTGTCAAGCCGGTCTCATCGGGTTCGTTGTATAAAGCGCCCTCACGTTCATACTCGCTGGGCGTTTGAATTTCGCATGGGGGCGCTTGGCGCCATGCAGGAAGAGGAGACAACATGATTCGGACCATTGCAGCGGCAATTTTCGCCGCGCTGTTGGCGGCTGCCGGTTCCGCCACGGCGCAGACGGTGCAGGCCGCTTCCGCTGCGGCACAGACGGTGCAGGCCGCTTCGGTTACGGCGCGGGCGGAAAAGGTCAAGAGCACCACCGACCATTCCAAGCTCAAGGAGTTGCAGCGGGACTTCAAATCGGGCCCTGAAGTCACCGCCGCCTGCCTGAGCTGCCACACCGAGGCGGCCCATCAGGTCATGCGCACGACCCATTGGAAATGGGAGTTCAACAATCCCGCCACCCATCAGGTGCTGGGCAAGCGTTATGAGCTGAATTCGTTTTGCGGCAATGCGCCTTCCAACGGGGGGCATTGCACGTCCTGTCATATAAGTTACGGCTGGCAGGACGCCAGCCTTCCTCCGCCTACCGATCCAAATGCGGTCGACTGCCTGATTTGTCATGAGCGCACCGGGCTGTACAGCAAAGAGTCTTGTACTCCGGCGGCTCCAAGCAGCGCCGGCAACGCTGACCAGCAGGCCGAGGAGGCCAAGAGGGTGGAGCAGGCCAGGAAAATGGCGCAGTCGGTCGCTCTGCCGGGACGCGACAACTGCGGCAAGTGCCATTTCTTCGGCGGCGGCGACGACAACGTCAAGCACGGTGATCTGAGTTCCGCGCTTGACAGTCCGGCGCGCGATGTCGATATCCACATGTCGCCCGATGGGGAAAACTTCTCCTGCGAGAGCTGCCACGTTACCAGAGGCCACGCCGTAGCGGGATCGCGTTACACCATCACGGCCAAGGATACCGGCGGCGCCAGCAAGCCGTGGGAGAGGCGCGACGCGGCCACCTGCGAAAGCTGCCATTCCGGCAAGCCGCACAAGGGCCTGCCGGTTGGCGCCAAGCTCAATGACCATGCCAGCCGGGTGGCCTGCCAGACTTGCCACATTCCCTCATTCGCGCGCGGCGGCGTCGCCACCAAGACGTTCTGGGACTGGTCCACCGCCGGCCAATTGAAAGACGGGCAACCCTTCACCGTGGGCGGCTTCACGCAATCTAACGGCAAGGAACGCGACACCTATATGTCGATCAAGGGAACCATGAAATGGGCCGAAAACGTCGTGCCATATTACCAATGGTTCAACGGGAAGGTTGAATATACGATGGGGCAGATGACCATCGACCCAGCCAAGAGGGTCGAGATCAACCACCTCGAGGGCAGCCCCGATGATGGCATTTCACGCATCTGGCCGTTCAAGCGGATGGAAGGGCGGCAGGCCTACGACACGGAACTCAAGCGGCTTGTGTACAACCAGGTCTATGGGCCGGAGACCGATACGGCCTTCTGGACCAATTTCAACTGGGACAAGTCCATCCAGGCCTCGATGGATTACCTGAAACTGCCTTATTCGGGCAAGCACGGTTTCGTCGATACCTATATGTATTGGCCGATCACCCACATGGTCGCGCCCAAAGAGCAGGTGCTTGATTGCCAGGACTGCCATGCCAGGGGCGGGCGGCTGGCCGGCATCGAGGGGGTCTATATGCCTGGCAGCAAAAGGCCCATCGGCGGGCTGATCGGCCTGATCGTGCTGGTGCTTGTCGCGCTGACCACAGCCGGTCATGCGGCGCTGCGGTTATTCGGAAAAAAGGGAGCGCATCATGGCTGAACGTTCGGTCCGCATTTACTCGATCTTCGAGCGGTTCTGGCACTGGGCGCAGGCGCTGTCCATCTTCGTCCTGCTGGTTTCCGGCCTGCGCATCACGGGGTTGCACCACGCAATCTCGTTCAAATTGGCCTTCACGCTGCACGTCGGCGCGGCGATCCTGCTGCTGGTGGTATGGGCTTTCGCCATCTTCTGGCTCATGACCACCGGTGCCTGGCGGCATTACATCCCCACCGCCCACGGCTTGCTCAAGGTGTTGCGCTTTTACATGTACGAGGTGTTCGAGGGCGCGCCGCACCCCTACCGCAAGGTTTACTGGCACAAGCACAACCCGTTGCAAGTGCTGGCCTATCTGGCGCTGAAATTTGTGCTGTTTCCGGCGATCTGGATCACCGGGCTGTTTTATCTGACCTACGGCTTTTGGGCCACCAGCCCGGCGCGGGCATCCTGGCTGCCGGCGATAGCCAATGTGCACATCATGGCCGGCTTTTTCATCGCCGCCTTTGTCATCGTGCACGTTTATTTGCTGACCATCGGGGGCGACTTCAAAGGCCATGTCCGCCCGATGATGACCGGCTTCGACAAAGTGAACCTGACAGAGGCCGAAGAAGCCTATCTGACGCAAGACCAGCCCGAACAGATCAAACCTGAACCATAAGAGCTTATTCAACACATCCCTTGGCCGCCAAATCCCCATAAGGCCAGCGCCGCTGCCAGATCGGGCGGCGGGGGCGCTTCAAAGGCCAGCGGCGCACCGCTGGCCGGGTGCGCCAGCGCCAGCCGTCGCGCGTGCAGGGCCTGGCGCGTCATGCCGGCGGCAGGAGCGCCGCCGTAGAGCGCATCGCCTACCAGCGGGTGGCCCAGGTGCGCCAGGTGCACCCGAATCTGGTGCGTGCGCCCGGTGCCCAGCAGGCAGCGCACCACGCAGCCTTGCTGCGTGGTGTGCAGCACTTCGATGAAGGTCTGGGCTGGCTTGCCGGGGTGCTGGCTCAAATCGACCACCGCCATGCGCAAACGGTTGCGCGCATCGCGCCCGATGGGCGCATTCACCTCCAGCTCGCGCGGGCCGCGCCATGCGCCGTGGGCCAGCGCCAGGTATTCGCGCCGCACCTGGCGCGCGGCGATCTGGCGCACCAGCGCGTCCATTGCGGCGCGGGTGCGCGCCACCACCATCAGGCCGCTGGTGTCCTTGTCCAGCCGGTGCACGATGCCGGCGCGCGGCAGAGCGGCGGCCCGCGTATCGCGCGCCAGCAGGCCGTTGAGCAGGGTGCCGCTCCAGTTGCCCGCGCCGGGGTGCACGACCAGGCCGGCGGGTTTGTCGATGACCAGCAGGTGTTCGTCTTCATGCACCACGGCCAGTTCCATTGGCTGCGGCACGAACGCCTGGCTCAGTGGCGTGGGCCTGAGTTCGACGGCGATTTGGTCGCCCGCGCGCAGCCGGTGCGCGGCGCGCGTGGCCGTTTGGCCATTGACCCGCGCGCAGCCCTGCGCGATCAACTGTTGCAGGTAGCTGCGCGAAAACTCCGGCGCCAGCAGCGCCAGCGCCTTGTCCAGCCGCTGGCCGTGCAGCGCCGGCGGCGCCGTGCGCTCGCGCAGCTCGGCCTGCTCGCCGGCATCGGGCGCGCCGTCTTCTTCTTCGGCGTCTTGCGCAGCGGGAAGCGCCGATATAATTTTTTGGTTCTGAACCAAGGGTAAATCCGAGAGGCAAGGCCGTGAAATTTTCGTTCCGATTATCGGTATCGGCCGCTGTGCCGGCCGCTGCCGCGCTCGTGCTGGCGGCCTGCTCGTCCAAGCCGATCGACAACACCGTCAACTGGAGCACCAACCGCATCTACGCCGAAGCCAAGGACCAGATGGATTCGGGCGTCTACGACAAGGCCATCCCGCTGTTTGAGAAGCTCGAAGGCCGCGCCGCCGGTACCACCCTGGCCCAGCAGGCCGAGTTGAGCAAAGCCTACGCGCAATACAAGGACGGCCAAAAGCCCGAGGCCATCGCCACGCTGGACCGTTTTATCCGCCTGCACCCGGCCAGCCCGGCGGTAGATTACGCGCTGTACATGAAGGGCGTCATCAACTTCAACGACGATCTGGGGCTGTTTTCCTTCCTCGCGCGGCAAGACCTCTCCGAGCGCGACCAGCGCGCCGCCAAGGAGGCTTTCGAGTCGTTCAAGGAACTGGTCACGCGCTTTCCCGATTCGCGCTACACGCCGGACGCCGGCGCGCGGATGCGCTACACCGTCAACTCACTGGCGCAGTATGAAGTGCACGTGGCGCGCTACTACTACACGCGCGGCGCGTACGTGGCCGCCATCAACCGCGCGCAGCAGGCCGTTGCCGATTACCGCGACGCCCCGGCGCTGCAAGAGGCGCTGTACATCCTGATGATGAGCTACGACAAACTGGGCATGAACGATCTGCGCGATGACACCCGCCGCGTGCTCACCCAGAACTACCCCGACTCCGAATTCATCGCCAACGGCTTCAAGCGCAAGGACGCGCCCTGGTGGCAGCTTTGGTGAACGCCGCGTGGCGTTGAGACTTTGCATTCCCACGAAAGGAAAACCCATGAACTTCTTGACTTTTGACGGCGAAATGCTCACCCCGAAGATCATCACCGTGCTCTACTGGCTGATGCTGCTTGGCGTGGTGGTGAGCGGGGTTGGCGTCATGTTGAGCGGCCGCGGGGCGGGCATGATCGCGACCTTCTTGGGCGGACTGCTCGTCATGGTTCTGGGCACGATCTGGGCGCGCATCTGCTGCGAGCTGCTGATCGTCCTGTTCAAGATGAACGAGGCGCTGCAAGACTTGCGCAAGAGCAAGGCGACCCTCTGAAATTCCGGGAGCGCGTTGTATGCGCTCCTTTTCCGGCGTTAGCACAGGAGACTTGCGACTGTGCAGGGATCGACTCTTGATTTGATAGCTTACTGTCAACGACCAGTATGATTTTTAGATAAAAAATAGTTGAAAATACATATAAAACACTGGAATATAGCTATAAAAAATGTAGTTAAACTCAACGCTCAATCCTGCTTGCTGGGCCGCCGCCAGCCGGGGTAGCTTTTCTGGCGCGCGCGGGCCACGGTGAGGGCGCCGGGCGGGGCGCTTTGGGTGAGGGTGGAGCCGGCGGCCACGGTGCCGCCCGCGCCGACGGTGAGCGGGGCCACCAGCACGCAATTGCTGCCCACATGCACGTCGGCTTCGATCACGGTGCGGTGTTTGTTCGCACCGTCGTAATTGGCGGTGATGCTGCCCGCGCCGTAGTTGACGCGCGCGCCCACCTCGGCATCGCCCAGGTAAGCCAGGTGGTTGGCCTTGGCGCCGGGGGCCAGTGTGGAGTTTTTGACTTCGACGAAGTTGCCGATATGCACATCCGCCCCCAGCTGTGCGCCGGGGCGCAGGCGGGCATAAGGGCCGACGCGCGCGCCGGGGCCGACCGCCACGCCCTGCTCGCCGCCGTCGATATGGGTAAAGGGGTGGATCACCGCGCCGGCTTCGATGCGCGCGTGAGCGATGACGCAGTGCGCGCCGACGCGCACGCCGTCGGCCAGCGATACGTTCCCCTCGAAAACGCAGCCGATGTCGATTTCCACGTCTTGCCCGCAGCGCAGATCGCCGCGCAAATCGAAGCGCGCGGGGTCGGCCAGGCGCACGCCGTCTTCCATCAGGCGCAGCGCGTGGCGGCGCTGTACCTGGCGCTCCAGTTCGGCCAGTTGCGCCGGGCTGTTGACGCCGGCCACTTGCGCCACGTCTGCAATGCGCAGCGCGCGCACTTGCGCGCTGTCAAGCGCCGCGTGGCGCACCACGTCGGTCAGGTAGAACTCGCGCTGGGCGTTGTTGTTGGTGAGCAGCGCCAGATATTTTTTCAGCAGCCGGGTGGGCGCGGCCATGATGCCGCTGTACCACTCGGTGATCGCAAGCTCGGCGGGCGCGGCGTCGCGCGCTTCGGCGATGGCGCGCACCGGCGCATCTGCGCCAGCAGCGGCGGCGCGCACGATGCGGCCATACGCGCCAGCGTCCTGGCCGGTATCCACCGTGAGCAGGGCCAGATGCGCGCCTTCGCACAGCGCGATCAGGCGCGCCAGTGTTTCGGGTTGCACCAGCGGCACGTCGCCGTTGAGGATGAGCATGATGCCGTCGTCAGGCAACAGCGGCGCGGCCTGTTGCGCCGCGTGGCCGGTGCCAAGTTGCGGCTGCTGGCGCACGGCGAGCAGTTCGGGTTGCGCATGATTTTGGCCGTCAGCCCTTGCCCAGTCTTGGGCATACGCTTCAACTTCCGCAGCGCCGTGGCCGGTGACGAGCACGCAGCGCCGCGCTCCGGCGGCAGCGGCGGCGTCCAGCACGTAGCCGAGCATGGGCCGCCCGGCCAGCCGATGCAGCGCCTTGGGCAGGCTGCTTTTCATGCGCGTGCCCAGTCCCGCGGCGAGGATGATGATGTCGATGGGGGTCATTTTTCGTGGAGCGTTTTGCGTTTTCTCGCCCTCTCCCACTTGTGGGAGAGGGCGGGGGAGAGGGCCGGCCCGGAGGCCGGGTGGCGCAGCTTCAAGGACACGCCGCTACCGGCCTGCGGCCGGCCTTCTCTCCAGCCCCTCTCCCGCAAGCGGGCGAGGGGAAAGAAAGGCGCCGGCGTGCCCACCATTTACCCCTTCCCCTGACTGAGCGCGTTGCCCACCAGCCGTGAAGTGATATCCACGATCTGGATCACGCGGTCATACGGCATCCGGGTGGGGCCGATCACGCCGAGCGTGCCGACCACCTGGCCGTCCACCACGTAAGGGGCGCTGACCATCGAGAGTTCTTCCAGCGGCACGGTCTGGCTTTCGCCGCCGATGAAAATGCGCACGCCCTGCGCCTGGCTGGAAATATCGAGCAGGCGGATCAGTTGCGCTTTTTGCTCGAACAGATCGAACGCGCGGCGCAACTGGTCCATGTCGCTGGAAAAGTCGCTCACCGCAAGCAGGTTGCGCTCGCCGGAGATCACCACTTGCGATTGCGCCTGGCTCATCGCCTCGGCGCCAACCTGCACGGCGGCTTGCATCAGCAGCGCCACGTCCGAGCGCAACTGGTCCACCTCGGCTTGCAGGCGTGCGCGCACCTGCTCGATGGTCATGCCCGAATAGTGCGCATTCAGGTAGTTCGAGGCCTCGATCAGCTCGGCGGGCTGGTAATCGGCATCGGTGAGCAGCACGCGGTTTTGCACATCGCCGTCGGGCGTGACGATGATGAGCAGCAGGCGCTTTTCCGACAGCCTCAGGAACTCGATATGCCGAAACACCGAACCGCGGCGCGGCGCCAGCACCACGCCGACGAACTGCGACAGATCCGAAAGCAAATGCGCCGCCCGCGCGATTACCTTCTGCGGCTGATCGGCCGGGAGCAGCGGCGCTTTAAGCTCTTGCCGCCGCGCGGTCAGCATGGTGTCCACAAACAGCCGGTAGCCGCGCGCGGTGGGCACCCGCCCGGCGGAAGTGTGGGGGCTGGCGATCAGGCCCAGTCCTTCCAGATCGGACATCACGTTGCGGATGGTGGCCGCCGACAACTCCAGCCCGCAAGCGCGCGAAAGCGTGCGCGAGCCGACCGGCTGCCCATCGGCGATGTAGCGTTCGATCAGTGTCTTGAGCAGCAGGCGGGCGCGGTCGTCGAGCACTTGGTCATTATGATGTAATTTACTGATGGAACTTCAATTCCGCCGCGTCGCCCTGGTCGGCAAACACCACGAATCCGTCACCGGGGCGGTGGTTCAATCCGTGCGCGACGTGGCCGTGGCCATCGGCCAATTCCTTCAGTCGCAGGGCTGCGAAGTGGCGCTGGAAACGCGCACCGCCGAAGTGGGCGGGCTGCGCGGGGAGTTTCCCGCGTGGACGGTGCAAGAGATCGGCGAGCGGGCCGATCTGTGCGTGGTCGCCGGCGGCGACGGCACCATGCTCGGCGTGTGCCGCCAACTGGCGCGCTACGGCACGCCGCTGATCGGCGTGAACCAGGGGCGCCTGGGCTTCATCACCGACATTCCGCTCGATCAATACCGCAACGCGCTGCCCGCCATGCTGCGCGGCGCGTATGAAGAAGACCCGCGCAGCATGATGCACGCGCGCGTGCTGCGCAGGGCCGAATGCGTGTTTGAGGCGCAGGCGATGAACGATGTGGTGGTTGATCGCGGCAGCGCCTCCGGCATGGTGGAATTGCGGGTGGAAGTGGACGGTCATCTGGTGGCCAACCACCGGGCCGACGGCATCATCGTGGCCACTCCCACCGGATCGACCGCTTACGCGCTATCGGCCGGCGGGCCGCTGTTGCACCCGCTGGTGCCCGCCTGGGTGCTGGCGCCAATCGCGCCGCACACCCTGTCCAACCGGCCCATCGTGCTGGCCGACCGGGCCGAAGTCGCCATCGAAGTCGTCGCCGGGCGCGACGCCAGCGCGAGCTTTGACATGCAGCTGCTCACCGCGCTGCGCCACGGCGACCGCATCGTCGTGCGGCGCGCGCAAGAGCGCGTGCGCTTTCTGCACGCCAAGGGCTGGAACTACTTCGACACGCTACGCAACAAGCTGCACTGGAATGAAGGGGGCTTTTGAAAAACATGCCGCTGCGCCATCTTGTCTTGCGCGATTTCGTGATCGTCGATGCGCTGGAGTTTTCTCCCGGCGAAGGCTTCACGGTCCTGACCGGCGAAACCGGCGCGGGCAAGTCGATCCTGGTCGATGCGCTGCAACTGCTGCTGGGCGCGCGCGCCGACGCGCTCTACGTGCGCGAGGGCCAGGCCCGCTGCGAGTTGAGCGCCGAGTTCGATCCCGCCCCCCCTGCGCTGGCGTGGCTGGCCGAGCAGGGGCTGGATGCCGACGGCGGCGAGCCGCTGCTGCTGCGCCGCACCATCGACCGCGGCGGCAAAAGCCGTGCCTGGATCAACGGCTCGCCCGCTACCGTGGGGCAGTTGCGCGAGCTGGGCGATCTGCTGGTGGACATTCACGGTCAGCACGACTGGCAAAGCCTCACGCGCGCAGCCGCTGTGCGCGCGTTGCTGGACGCCTATGGCGGCATCGCCACCGCCGCGCTCACCCAAGCCTGGCAAAACTGGCACAGCGCCGAAGCCGAACTGGCCCAGGCCCGCGCCGCGCAGGAAACGCTGGCGCAGGAGCGCGAGCGCCTGAGCTGGCAGCTTGACGAGATCGGCAAACTCGCTCCCGCCGCCGGCGAATGGGCCGAACTGACCGCGCGCCACGAGCGGCTCTCGCACGCCCAGGCGCTGGCCGAGGCCGCGCAAACGGCGGCGCAGGCGCTGGATGACGACGAGGGCGGCGCGCTCGCGCAACTGGCGCTGGCCGAGCAGCGGCTGGCGCAGTGGGCGCAGATCGAACCCGAGTTCGCCGCCATCGGCCAAGTGCTGGCATCCGGCAGCGCAGTAGCGCGCGATGCGGCGCACAGCCTGCGCGCCTGGCTGCGCCACGCCGAACCGGACGATCCGCAAACGCTGGCCCGGCTGGACGAGCGCCTGGCCGCCTGGCACGCGCTGGCGCGGCGCTTGCGCCGCCCGCCCGAAGAACTGCCCGCGCTGCAAGAAAGCTGGCGCGCGGAACTGGCCCAACTGGAAACGCGCGCCGACCTGCACGCGCTGCAAACCCGCGCCGCCGACGCGCAGGCCGCTTACATGGCCGAGGCCCAATCCGTCTCCCGCCAGCGCCGCCGCGCCGCGCCGCAATTGGCCGCGCAAGTCACGCAGGCCATGCAGGGGCTGGGCATGGAAGGCGGGCGCTTTGAAGTTGCGCTCGACCCCGGCGCGCCTGCCGCGCACGGCCTGGAGCAGGCGCAGTTTCAGGTGGCCGGGCACGCAGGCGCGAGCGTGCGGCCCGTTGAGCGCGTGGCCTCCGGCGGCGAGCTTTCGCGCATCGCGCTGGCCATCGCGGTGGTCACCAGCCGGCTTGGGCAGACCGGCACGCTGGTGTTCGACGAGGTGGACGCCGGCATCGGCGGCGCGGTCGCCACCACCGTGGGGCGCCTCTTGCGCCAGCTTGGGGCCGACCGGCAAGTGCTGTGCGTCACCCATCTGCCCCAGGTCGCCGCCTGCGCCGACGCGCACTGGCAGGTCAGCAAACGCGCCACGTCCGAAGGCGCCCTGAGCGCCATCGCCGCGCTGCAAGGGCCGCAGCGGGTGCAGGAGATCGCCCGGATGCTGGGCGCGCACTCCGGCGCTGGCCATGCCCACGCCGCCGAAATGCTGCAAGCTGCGGCGCAGCCCCTGGCGGCCACACCACGCCCCCTCGCTGCAAAGGCGAAAGCACGATGAAACAAACCGGCGCTCACCGCTGCAACTCCCTCTCCCGCTTGCGGGAGAGGGTTGGGGAGAGGGTTGGCCGCAGGCCGGGGGGCATAAAACATCGACCTTGCGCCATGCACCCCATCTCCCCACCCTACCTAGGAACCTGCGTCAAATTCCTCGTCATTCCCGCGCAGGCATGGAATCCATGAGCATCCCCTCAGAACCAACATTGCCTGGATTCCCGCTTTCGCGGGAATGACGAAGGGAAAGGCAAGCGGGAAGGGGAGCCAATCCGTATGAAACAGCTCGTCGTCATCACCGGCATGTCCGGCTCCGGCAAATCGGTCGCGCTGCGCGCGCTGGAAGACGCCGGCTACTCCTGCGTGGACAACCTGCCCCCGCAACTGCTGGAACCGCTGATCGGGCTGGACGCCGGGGGCGAGGCCGTGCGCACCGCTGTCGCCATCGACGTGCGCAGCGGCGCGGCGCTGCCGCAGGCGCCGCACATGCTGGACAACCTGCGCCGGCAGGGCGTGCAGGTGCGGCAAATCTTCCTGGACGCCAGCGACGACATCCTGCTGCGCCGCTTTTCCGAAACACGCCGGCGCCATCCGTTATCTGCCACAGGCGAGGTCAGCCAGCAGCAGGCGCTGACGGAAGCCATCGCTGCCGAGCGCGAACTGCTGGCCGGGCTGCGCGAGCATTCGCACGTGATCGACACCAGCGTGCTGCGGCCTTTGCAGTTGCAAGCCTTCGTCAAATCGCTGATTGCCGCTCCGCGCGGGCAAAACCATGCTTCCAATTTGACACTGGTGTTCGAGTCCTTCGCCTTCAAGCGCGGCGTGGCGCTGGATGCCGACTTCGTGTTCGACGTGCGGATGCTTCCCAACCCCCACTACGAACCCGTGCTGCGCATGCTCACCGGGCGCGACGCGCCGGTAATCGACTTCCTGCGCCGCGAACCCGAAGTGCGCCGCATGACCGGCGAAATCACCGCCTTCCTGCGCGGCTGGCTGCCCCTGCTTTCCGACAACCAGCGCAGCTACGTCACGGTCGCCATCGGCTGCACCGGCGGCCAGCACCGCTCGGTCTATCTGGCCGAACAACTGGCGGCGGCGTTTTCCAGGGGATGGCATACGCTGATCCGGCACCGGGAATTGCCGGTGGAGTGACACCTTTCTCTCGTCACTCCGGCGCAGGCGCATAGGCGCTAACTTTGAGCGTTTTCGATTTTTTTGCGCTGCTTGCCCCCACCCTGACCCTCCCCCGCACGCGGGGGAGGGAATCTGCACTCCTTCCCCCGCGTGCGGGGGAAGGTTAGGATGGGGGTTAGCAGCGCCTCGAGTTGTACAGGGCATCCAGTAAAGTGCCAGTCACTGATCCAAAACCGCGCTAATGACGAAGGGAAAAACAGCTAGAGCGGTTTTGGTTCAAGCGTTGACACTTCTATTCGTGGCAGGCGCTGCCTTGTAGGGGCGAAAAATTTTTCGCCCGGCAGCGCCTCATTCAAGGCGCCACGCTCTTTCGCTGCGGTGGGGGCGAAAGATTTTTCGCCCCTACAACCGGTGGCTTTCTTCCCTTTGTCCCTGAAAAAAAAGTGTCGTCAACTGGATCAAAAACGCTCTAATGACGAAGGGAAAAACAACTAGTTCGGCGACAAGGCTCGTACCACTTCCGCCGGCGCCTGCACCAGTTCAATGAGCACACCTTCGCCGGCGATGGGAAATTCTTCGTTTTCCCTAGGGTGCAGAAAGGTCACGTCATGGCCCGCCGCGCCTTTGCGGATGCCGCCGGGGGCAAAGCGCACGCCCTGAAAAGTCAGCCACTGTACGGCGGCGGGCAGATCGTCGATCCACAGGCCGACGTGGTTGAGCGGGGGGATGTGCACCGCTGGTTTCTTGGCGGGATCGAGCGGCTGCATCAGATCGACTTCGACCTTGTGCGGGCCATGCCCCAGGGCGCAGATGTCCTCATCGACGTTTTCGCGCTCGCTGCGGAAGACGCCGCCCGGTTGCAGGCCGAGCATGTCCACCCAGAGTTTGCGCAGGCGCTGCTTGTCTGGCCCGCCGATGGCGATTTGCTGGATGCCGAGCACGCGAAAAGGGCGTTGCGGGTTCATGCGGGGGCGCTCCTTCATTCTGGCATGGAGGGGTCGCCGTCGGTGCCGCCGGCTTCGAGCGCCTGGCGCGCCAGTTCGTCGTCGGGCAGGGGCTGCGCGCTGTTGATCTGCTCGAGCGCGGCCAGCTCTTGCAGCGGCACTTCGGATTCGGGCTGCTCCAGGCCGAGGCTGGACATGACTTCGGCGGTCATGGTTTCGACCGAGGTTTCCAGCTCGCTCGGATGCGGGCCGGCGGGTTGCGCGGGTGTTTGGGACATGGGCAAGGCTCCGGATGTGATGGGGCGCAGCTTAAGGCAAATCCCGCGAGGCTGTTGCGCCACAATCGCGGCCATGCTCATGTATCCCCAAATCGACCCGGTCGCCGTGCGGCTGGGGCCGCTGGCCGTGCACTGGTATGGTCTTACATACATGGTGGCCTTTGGCCTTTTCTACTGGCTGGGCAACCTGCGGCTGGCGCACCAGCCCTACGCCAGCATGACCGAACCGGCGCCGTGGACGCGGCGCGACGTGGAAGACATGCTGTTTTACGGCGTGCTCGGCGTCATTGTTGGCGGGCGCTTGGGTTACGTGCTGTTTTACAAGCCGGCCTACTACGCGGCGCATCTGCCGGAAATTTTTGCCGTGTGGCAGGGCGGCATGAGCTTTCACGGCGGCATGCTGGGCGTGATCGCGGCGGCGCTGTGGTGGGCGCATACGCGCCGGCGGCACTGGCTGCTGGTCACGGATTTCGTCGCGCCCTGTATGCCGCTGGGGCTGGCCAGCGGGCGCATCGGCAACTTCATCAACGGCGAGTTGTGGGGGCGCGTGGCCGATCCGTCGCTGCCCTGGGCCATGATTTTTCCTGGCGCGGGCGCGCAGCCGCGCCACCCTTCGCAAATCTACGAATTTTTGCTGGAAGGGCTGGTTCTGTTCGCGCTGCTGTGGCTGTACGCGCGCAAGCCGCGCAAAACGGGGCAGGTGAGCGGCGCTTTTCTGGCGGGCTACGGCGTGCTGCGTTTTGGGGTGGAGTTTTTCCGCGAGCCGGACGCTTTTCTGGGGTTTCAGGCGCTGGGTCTGTCGCGCGGGCAATGGCTGTGCGTGCCGATGATTTTGATCGGCGCTCTGATGTGGCTGTGGGCCAGCCGCAGGAAGGTGGAGGGTTGAGCGTGTGGCGTCCGGTGTGGCAACGGTTCGTTATTTGGGAGAGTGCTATGATTAAGATAGCTATATGCCAATATATTACATAATTTTATATATTTTTAATGCACTAAAACAATGTAATTGCATGGTAACTAGCTATCAATTCAGGATTTAAATCGCCGTGCAGGCAAGTTCTTCGTCATTCCTGCACAAGGGGCGTCACCTTGATCCGGCTTCGGGGTATGGATTCCCGCCTTCGCAATGACGAAGGAGCACGGGCGGCAACGGCAAGGGAGAGCAAGCGGGAATGATGAAGGAGCACGCGGGAGAATGACTGACGAAGGAGTGCTCCGCAACGGGTGAGGTAAACTCGCGCGGTTTTGTCGGCGTTCGTGGTCAAGCGTGGACCGGGCGCTGGCGGCAATGGCCGTCGTGGTGAAATTGGTAGACACGCTATCTTGAGGGGGTAGTGGCGAAAGCTGTGCGAGTTCGAGTCTCGCCGACGGCACCAGAGGTTTTTTTCGGGGCGGCGCGCGCCGCCCAAACTGGATAACGGCGCATTGCGATGGACTTGGGTCAATACGTTCCTGTTTTGCTGTTCATGCTGCTGGGCCTGTTCGTTGGCGGGCTGTGCGTGGGGCTGGGGTGGTTTCTGGGGCCGAACCGCCCGGACGCGGCCAAGAATTCGGCTTACGAATGCGGCTTTAACGCCTTCGAGGACGCGCGCATGAAGTTCGACGTGCGCTACTACCTGGTCGCCATCCTGTTCATCCTGTTCGATCTGGAGATCGCCTTTCTGTTTCCGTGGGCGGTGGCGCTCAGGGAGGCGGGGTTGCAGGGCTTCATCGCCGTGCTGATTTTCTTGGCGATCCTGGTGGTGGGCTTCGTGTACGAATGGAAGAAGGGCGCGCTGGAATGGGAATGACGGGCCGGCAGCAAATGATGGAACACCATGATTGAAGGCAAGTTCAAAGAAGGCGCGTTCACCACCACGTTCGACGCGGTGATGAACTGGGCCAAGACGGGGTCGCTGTGGCCGGTGACGTTCGGCCTGGCCTGCTGCGCGGTGGAGATGATGCACGCGGCCGCCGCGCGCTACGACATTGCGCGCTTCGGAGCCGAGGTGTTTCGCGCCAGCCCGCGCCAGTCGGACCTGATGATCGTGGCCGGCACGCTGACCAACAAGATGGCGCCGGCGCTGCGCAAGGTCTATGACCAGATGGCCGAGCCGCGCTGGGTAATTTCGATGGGTTCGTGCGCCAACGGCGGCGGCTACTATCACTACAGTTACGCGGTGGTGCGCGGGTGCGACCGCATCATTCCGGTGGATGTTTACGTGCCGGGCTGCCCGCCGACGGCGGAGGCGCTGATTTACGGCGTGATCCAGTTGCAGCAGAAGGTGCGCCGCACCCATACTATCGCGCGGGTGTGAGCATGAGTGAATACGCAGTCGATCCCCAAGCCTTGCGCGAGACCGTGGCCGGCGTTCTGGGCGCGCGGGCGCAGCGCGTGGAAGTAGCCCGCGGCGAAGTGACGCTGACCGTCAGCCCTGATGACTACCTGGCGGCCATGCGCGCTCTGCGCGATGCGCCGGAGTGCAAGTTCGAGCAGTTGGTGGATCTGTGCGGCATGGATATGTCCACCTACGGCGGCGAGGGCCGCTGGCAGGGGCGGCGCTTTTGCGTGGTGTCGCATTTGCTGTCGGTCAGCCTGAACCAGCGGCTGCGCGTGAAGGTGTATTGCGCCGACGACGAGTTTCCGGCGGTGGATTCCGTGACCGAGGTCTGGAACGGGGCCAACTGGTTCGAGCGCGAGGCGTTCGACTTGTTCGGCATCGTGTTCGACGGGCACAACGATCTGCGCCGCATCCTGACCGACTACGGCTTTGCGGGCCACCCGTTCCGCAAGGATTTCCCGCTGACCGGCCATGTGGAAATGCGCTACGACGCCGAGCGCGAGCGCGTCGTCTACGAGCCGGTGAGCATCGAGCCGCGCGAGATCACGCCGCGCATCATCCGCGAAGAGCATTACGGGGAGCTGTAAGGCGCGCGCCGCATTTGTCATGGCAGAAATCAAGAATTTCACGCTCAATTTCGGTCCCCAGCACCCGGCGGCGCACGGCGTGCTGCGGCTGGTGCTGGAGATGGACGGCGAGGTGATCGAACGTGCCGATCCGCACATCGGCCTGCTGCACCGCGCCACCGAAAAACTGGCCGAGCACAAAACCTTCGTGCAGACGCTGCCGTACATGGACCGGCTCGATTACGTGTCCATGATGTGCAACGAGCACGCCTACTGCCTGGCGGTGGAACGGCTGCTGGGCGTGGAGGTGCCGCTGCGCGGGCAGTACATCCGGGTGATGTTCTCGGAAATCACGCGGCTGCTCAACCATCTGATGTGGCTCGGTTCGCACGGCAACGATTGCGGCTCTTCCACCATCCTGATCTACACCTTCCGCGAGCGGGAAGACCTGTTTGACATGTACGAGGCCGTTTCCGGCGCGCGGATGCACGCGGCGTACTTCCGGCCCGGCGGCGTGTACCGCGACCTGCCAGAGGCCGTGGCGTGGCACAAGGAAAGCAAGGTGCGCGACGCGGCGGCGCTAGCGCAGCGCAACGAGAACCGCCGCGGCTCGCTGCTGGATTTCATCGAAGACTTCACGCGGCGCTTTCCAAAGTGCGTGGACGAGTACGAGACGCTGCTGACCGACAACCGCATCTGGAAGCAGCGCACGGTGGGCATCGGCGTCGTCAGCGCCGAGCGCGCGCTCAACCTGGGCATGACCGGCCCGATGCTGCGCGGCTGCGGCGTGGCCTGGGACTTGCGCAAGAAGCAGCCCTACGAGGTGTACGATCGCGTGGCCTTCGGCATTCCGGTCGGCAAGAACGGCGACAGTTACGACCGCTACCTCGTGCGCATGGCGGAAATGCGCGAATCCAACAAGATCATCAAGCAGTGCGTGGACTGGCTGCGCGCCAACCCCGGCCCTGTGATGACGGACAACCACAAGGTCGCCCCGCCCAAGCGCGAAGACATGAAGACCAGCATGGAAGCGCTGATCCACCACTTCAAGCTGTTTTCCGAAGGCATGCACGTGCCCGCCGGCGAGACTTACGCCGCCATCGAGCACCCCAAGGGAGAATTCGGCATCTACCTGGTGAGCGACGGGGCCAACAAGCCGTACCGCATGAAGATCCGCCCGCCGGGGTTCGCGCACCTGTTCACGCTGGACGAGTTGACGCGCGGCCACATGCTGGCCGATACCGTGGCCCTGATCGGCTCGCTGGATATCGTGTTTGGAGAGATTGACCGATGAGCCAGACCGTTGCTCCCGTCAAGGCGGCGCCGCTGCCGCAGGCTACGCTCGCGCGCTTTGCGCGGGAGGTGGCCAAATATCCGGATGACCAGAAGCAATCGGCCGTGATGGCGTGCCTTGCCATCGTGCAGCAGGAAAGCGGCTGGGTCAGCCCCGAAAGCGAGCTGGCCGTGGCCGAGTACCTGGGCATGCCGCCGATGGCCGTGCGCGAGGTCACCACCTTCTACAACATGTACAACCGGCAGCCGGTGGGCAAGTTCAAGCTGAATGTGTGCACCAATGCGCCGTGCATGTTCGCCGGCGGCCCGCGGGCGCTGGAGCATTTGTGCGAGAAACTGGGGGTGCAGCCCGGCGGCACCACGCAAGACGGCATGTTCACCGTGCAGCCCTGCGAGTGCCTGGGCGCGTGCGGCGATGCGCCGGTGATGCTGGTCAACGACCGGCACATGTGCAGTTTCATGTCCGGCGACAAGCTCGATCAACTGGTCGAAGGCTTGCGCGGCGCGGAGGATTAAAGGCATGGCGCGCGTACAAGACATCCTCGCGCGGTTCCAGGCCAGGGGCGTGGAAACCTGCTTTCATGGCCGCCACATCAGTCCGCTGATCTACGCCGGGCTGAACGGCGGCAACTGGGGATTGAAGGATTACGAGGCGCGCGGCGGCTACGCGGCGCTGCGCAAGGCGCTGGGCAAGGATGGCGGCCCCGGCATGACGCCCGACGAGGTGATCGCCGAGCTGAAGGCTTCCAGCCTGCGCGGGCGCGGCGGCGCGGGTTTTCCGACCGGGCTGAAGTGGAGTTTCATGCCGCGCAATTTGCCGGGCCAGAAATACGTGGTGTGCAATTCCGACGAGGGCGAGCCGGGCACTTTCAAGGACCGCGACATCCTGATGTACAACCCGCACGCGGTCATCGAAGGCATGGCCATCGGCGCCTACGCCATGGGCGCGAGCGTGGGCTACAACTACATTCACGGCGAAATTTTCCAGGTCTATGAACGCTTCGAGGCCGCCATCGGGCAGGCGCGCCAGGCCGGCTACCTGGGGCAGGGCATCATGGGCAGCGCGTTCAGCTTCCAGTTGCACGCGCATCACGGTTTTGGCGCTTATGTGTGCGGCGAAGAAACGGGCTTGCTCGAATCGCTGGAGGGCAAAAAAGGCCAGCCGCGCTTCAAGCCGCCGTTTCCGGCCAGCTTCGGTTTGTACGGCAAGCCGACGACGATCAACAACACCGAAACCTTCGCCGCCGCGCCGGCCATCATCCGCCACGGCGCGCAGGCGTATCTGGAGCTGGGCAAGCCCAACAACGGCGGCACCAAGATTTTCTCGATCCAGGGCGACGTGGCGCAGCCGGGCAACTACGAAGTTCCGATGGGCACGCCCTTCGCCAAGCTGCTGGAGCTGGCCGGCGGCGTGCGCGGGGGCAGGCCGCTGAAGGCGGTGATTCCGGGCGGATCGTCCTCGCCGGTGCTGCCCGCCGACATCATCATGCAGTGCACGATGGATTACGACGCCATCGCCAAAGCCGGCTCGATGCTCGGCTCCGGCGCGGTGATCGTGATGGACGACACGCGCGACATGGTGGAAACGCTGCTGCGCCTGTCGTACTTCTACATGCACGAGTCCTGCGGCCAGTGCACGCCATGCCGCGAGGGCACCGGGTGGATGTGGCGCATCGTCGAACGCATTCAGGGCGGCAAGGGCCGCGAGGGCGATCTGGCCACGCTCGACAGCGTGGCCGAGAACATCATGGGCCGCACGGTGTGCGCGCTCGGCGACGCGGCGGCAATGCCGGTGCGCGCCATGCTCAAGCATTTTCGACACGAGTTCGCGGCCAAGATCAAGGCGGCGGGCAAACAGGCCGCATGAAAAACGGAATCGGACGATAGTCGTATGGTTGAAGTTGAAATCGACGGCAAAAAGGTCGAAGTGGCCGAGGGCAGCACGGTGATGCACGCTGCCGAGAAGGCCGGCGCCTGCATTCCGCATTTTTGCTATCACAAGAAACTGTCCATCGCCGCCAGTTGCCGCATGTGCCTGGTGGAAGTGGAAAAAATGCCCAGACCGGTGCCGGCTTGCGCCACGCAGGTGACGCAAGGCATGATCGTGCGCACCCGGGCCGACAAGGCGATCAAGGCGCAGAAGGCGGTGATGGAGTTTCTGCTCATCAACCATCCGCTGGACTGCCCGATTTGCGACCAGGGCGGCGAATGCCAGTTGCAGGATCTGGCCGTGGGCTACGGCGGCGGCGTCTCGCGCTACGCGGAAGAAAAGCGCGTGGCGCCGCCCAAGGAAGTCGGCCCGTTGATCTCGATGCGGGAAATGAGCCGCTGCATCCAGTGCACCCGCTGCGTGCGCTTCGGGCAGGAGATCGCCGGGATCATGGAACTGGGCATGGTCAACCGGGGCGAGCACGCGCAGATCGAAAGCTTCGTGGGCGCCAGCGTCGATTCCGAGCTTTCGGGCAACATGATCGATATTTGCCCGGTCGGCGCGCTCACCAGCAAGCCGTTCCGCTACAGCGCGCGCACCTGGGAGCTTTCGCGCCGCAAGAGCATCAGCCCGCACGATTCCACGGGCGCCAACCTGATCGTGCAGGTCAAAAACGACCGGGTACTGCGCGTCGTTCCTTTCGAGAACGAAGCGGTCAATGAATGCTGGATCGCCGACCGCGACCGTTTCTCATATGAAGCCCTGAATGGCGGCGAGCGCCTGACCCAGCCGATGCTCAAGCAGGATGGGCAGTGGCGCGAGGTCGATTGGCAAACGGCGCTCGAATACGTCGCCATCGGCCTGAGCCGGGCCAAGGCCGAGCACGGCGCGCAGTCCATCGGCGCGCTCGTCAGCCCGCACAGCACGGTGGAAGAGCTTTACTTGGCCGGCGCGCTGGTGCGCGGGCTGGGCAGCCAGAACATCGACTATCGCCTGCGCCATCAGGATTTCACGCCAGCTGAAGGCGTGCGCTGGCTGGGCATGTCCATCGCGTCCTTATCGCAGCTGACCGGCGCGCTGGTGGTCGGCGCCAATCTGCGCAAGGATCATCCGCTGTTTGCACAGAGAATCCGGCAGGCAGCGCGCGGCGGCGCTTCGCTGGCTGCTATCACTTCAAGATCGCTCCTCAAGTATCGGGACGCTTGGGCCATGCCATTGAAAGCGGCCCTGATCGGCGATGCCGGGCAATGGGGCCAGTTGCTGGCGGACGTGGCGGCGGCGGTCGCCGCGGAAAAAGGCGTGCCGGCTCCAGTAACCGGGCAGGCGACGGACGAAGCCAGGGCAGCCGCGCAGGCGCTGCTGGCGGGCGAGCGCCGGGCGATTCTGCTGGGCAACAGCGCCGTGCATCACCCCAACGCCACGAGCCTGCTTGCGCTGGCGCAATGGATCGGCGGGCACACCGGCGCCACGGTCGGCTACCTGACCGAGGCCGCCAACACCGTGGGCGCGCAACTGGCAGGGGCGCTGCCGGGGCCTGGCGGTCTGAACGCCGCGCAGATGCTCGGCGGCGGCGCGCTGAAGGCGGCCCTGTTGCTCAACTGCGAGCCTGGCCCGGATACGGCCTGGCGCGCACTGGCCGGATGCGGCATGGTGGTGAGCCTGAGTCCGTTCAAGGCCAACCTGAATGCGAGCGACGTGCTGCTGCCGATCGCGCCGTTCACCGAAACGTCGGGCACCTTCATCAATGCCGAAGGCCGGGTGCAGAGCTTTCACGCGGTTGTCAAACCGCTGGGCGAGGCGCGGCCTGCGTGGAAGGTGCTGCGTGTGCTGGCGGACATGCTGGACGTGGCCCAGACGCCGTTCGACGATTCGCGGCAGGTGCTGGCGCAGGCGCTTGGCGGGTCGGACGTCGCGCCCGAACGCCTGAGCAACCGCACCACGGCCGCAATGGGCACAGTGAAGGCCGATGCCGCAACGCTGGCGCCGGTCGGCATCTATCAGCTCGACGGCATCGTGCGCCGCGCGCCCGCGCTGCAAATGACGGCCGATGGCCGCCAGGGAGCCGCATCATGATCGACGCGCTCTACAACTGGTGCCTGCATCTGAGCGGCCAGTGGCCGGTCACTTGGGCGCTGATCAAGATATTCGTAGTGCTGATACCGCTGCTCATTTTGGTGGCATACCTGACGCTGTGGGAGCGCAAGTTTCTCGGCTGGATGCAGGTGCGCCACGGCCCCAACCGCGTCGGTCCGTGGGGTATCTGGCAGCCGTTTGCCGATGCGGTCAAGCTGCTGACCAAGGAAATCATTGCTCCCACCGCGGCCAACAAGGCGCTGTTCTTTCTTGGGCCGCCGCTGGCGATCATGCCGGCGCTGGCGGCATGGGTGGTGATTCCGTTTGGGCCTCAAGTGGCCATTGCCAACGTCAACGCCGGCCTGCTGCTGCTGATGGCGATCACCTCGATCGAGATTTACGGCGTTCTCATCGCGGGCTGGGCGGCCAACTCCAGGTATTCGTTCCTGGGCGCGCTGCGCGCGTCGGCCCAGATGGTCAGCTACGAAATCGCGATGGGCTTTTGCTTCCTCGTGGTGCTGATGGTCTCCGGCAGCATGAACATGACCGACATCGTGCTGGGCCAGTCGCGCGGCTGGGCCGCCAGCAACGGTTGGAACTTCCTGTCGTGGAACTGGCTGCCGCTGCTGCCGATCTTTTTCGTTTACATGATTTCCGGCGTGGCCGAAACCAACCGCCACCCGTTCGACGTGGTGGAAGGCGAGGCCGAAATCGTCGCCGGCCACATGGTCGAATATTCGGGCATGGGCTTCGCGGTGTTTTTCCTGGCCGAATACGCGGCCATGTGGCTGATTGCGATTCTGGCCGTGACGATGTTCCTGGGCGGATGGCTGCCGCCGTTTGGGTTCCTGTCGTTCATTCCGGGCTGGATCTGGCTGGCAATCAAGACCGGCATCATGGTTTCCATGTTCATCTGGATCCGCGCCACCTTCCCGCGCTTCCGCTACGACCAGATCATGCGCCTGGGCTGGAAGATTTTCATTCCCGTCACGCTGGTCTGGCTGATCGTCGTGGGCGTGTGGATGTTCAGCCCGTGGAACATCTGGCATTGAGGCGGATTGTCAGCCATGAGCGCATCACCTTTTTCCATCCGCGATTTCTTCAAGAGCTTCACGCTGTGGGAGCTTTTCAAGGGTATGAAGCTGACCGCGCGTTACGCCTTCAGGCGCAAGGTCACCATCCAGTACCCGGAAGAAAAAACGCCGCTGTCGCCGCGCTTTCGCGGATTGCACGCCCTGCGCCGCTACGAAAGCGGCCAGGAACGCTGCATTGCCTGCAAGCTGTGCGAGGCGGCGTGCCCGGCCATGGCGATCACCATCGAGGCGGGCGTGCGCGCCGACGGCTCGCGCGGCACCACGCGCTACGACATCGACCTGACCAAGTGCATCTTCTGCGGCTTCTGCGAGGAGAGCTGCCCGGTCGATTCGATTGTCGAGACGCCGGTTTTCGAGTACCACGGTGAAAAGCGCGGCGATCTGTACTTCACCAAGGACATGCTGCTGACCGTCGGCGACCGTTACGAGTCCGGGATTGCCGCGGCCAAGACCGCCGACGCCAAATACCGCTGAAACCACGATCATGGAAACCGTCTTTTTCTACCTGTTCTCGGCGGTGCTGCTGTTTTCGGCCTTCCGGGTGATTACCGCGCGCAACCCGGTTCATGCCGTGCTGTTTCTGATGCTGGCGTTCTCGCAAGCCTCCGGCATCTGGCTGCTGCTCAAGGCCGAATTTCTGGCCATCGTGCTGGTGCTGGTGTATCTGGGCGCGGTGATGGTGCTGTTCCTGTTCGTCGTGATGATGCTGGACATCAGCTTCGACAGCCTGCGCCAGGGCTTTTGGCGTCATCTCCCGGTGGGGCTGGTCATTGGCGGCCTGGTCGTCGTCGAAATGGCGGGCGTGCTCACACACGGTTTTCGCGGCGAAGGAATGCCAGCGGCGGTGGCCACCGCCGCCAGCGTTTCCAATTCCAAGGCGCTGGGCGCGCTGCTGTACACCAAATATCTTTACCCGGTGCAGATCGCCGCCGTGATTTTGCTGGTGGCGATGGTGGCCGCCATTGCGCTGGCCTTGCGCGAGCGCAAAGACAGCAAGAAGGTCGATCCATCGGTGCAGGTGCGCGCGCGCGCACGCGGCCGCGTCGAACTGCTGAACATGGAGGCCGTGCGCCCGCGTCCGCCCGCGCCTGAAACCCCGCCGCAGGAGGCCGCCAAGCCATGACTCTGACCCTTGCGCATTTCCTGATCCTGGGCGCGATCCTGTTCGCGCTGGCTATCGTCGGCATCTTTTTGAACCGCAAGAACCTGATCGTTTTGCTGATGGCTATCGAGCTGATGCTGCTGGCTGTCAACATGAACTTCGTGGCGTTCTCCAGCTATCTGGGCGACATGCACGGCCAGGTGTTCGTGTTCTTCATTCTGACCGTGGCGGCGGCGGAGTCGGCGATTGGCCTGGCTATTCTGGTACTGCTGTTTCGCGCCCGCTCCAGCATCAATGTGGATGAACTCAATTCGCTCAAAGGCTGACATCGCATGAGTCAAAACCTTTCCACGGCTGCCCTGCTGGCGGCGCCCCTGGCGCCGCTGGCGGGTTCGGCGCTGGCCGGCTTGCTGGGCACGGCGTTTGGGGGCAACCGCATCGGGCGGCGGGCCTCGCACACGGCCACTATCCTCGGCGTGCTGATCGCGTTCGTGATTTCCGCGTGCGTGCTCAAAAACGTCGCACTGGACGGCGCGCGCTACAACCAGACCCTCTACGAGTGGATGACCGTCGGCGGCCTGAAGATGGAAGTGGGCTTCCTGATCGACGGCCTGACGGCCACCATGATGTGCGTGGTCAGTTTCGTGTCGCTGATGGTGCACATCTACACCATCGGCTACATGGCCGATGACGAGGGCTACAACCGGTTCTTTTCCTACATTGCCCTGTTCACCTTCTCGATGCTCATGCTGGTGATGAGCAACAACTTCCTGCAACTGTTTTTCGGCTGGGAGGCGGTGGGGCTGGTGTCGTACCTGCTGATCGGCTTCTGGCACCAGCGTCCGACGGCGACTTTCGCTAGCCTGAAAGCGTTCCTGGTCAACCGGGTGGGCGACTTCGGCTTCATCCTCGGCATCGGCCTGATCGCCGCCTACGTCGGCACGCTCAACTACGGCGAGACTTTCGGCAAGGCGGCGGCTCTGAGCACGCTGCTGCTGCCGGGCACGCAATGGCTGCTCATCACGGTGATCTGCGTCTGCCTGTTCATCGGCGCGATGGGCAAGAGCGCGCAGTTTCCGCTGCACGTATGGCTGCCCGATTCGATGGAAGGCCCGACGCCCATCTCCGCGCTGATTCACGCCGCGACGATGGTGACGGCGGGCATCTTCATGGTGGCGCGCATGTCGCCGCTGTTCGAGCTGTCGGACGCAGCGCTCAACTTCATCCTGGTCATCGGCGGCATCACGGCGCTGTTCATGGGTTTTCTGGCCATCGTCCAGAACGACATCAAGCGCGTGATTGCGTACTCCACGCTCTCGCAACTGGGCTACATGACGGTAGGGCTGGGCGCGTCGGCGTACTCGGCGGCGATCTTCCACCTGATGACGCACGCTTTTTTCAAGGCGCTGCTGTTCCTGGCGGCCGGCTCGGTCATCATCGGCCTGCACCACAACCAGGACATCCGCTGGATGGGCGGGGTGCGCAAGCACATGCCGGTCACCTGGCTCACTTTTCTGGTTGCTTCGCTGGCGCTGATCGGCACGCCGTTCTTCGCCGGTTTCTATTCCAAGGACGCGATCATCGAGGCCGAACACGCCAGCCAACTGTGGGCGGCCGGTTTTGCCTATTTCGCGGTGCTGGCCGGCGTGTTCGTCACGGCCTTCTATTCGGCCCGGCTGTATTTCCTCGTGTTCCACGGCAAGGAGCGTTACGACCAGAACCCGGACGCCCACCATGACCATGGCGAGCACGGCCACGCCGACGTCAAGCCGCACGAAAGTCCCTTGGTGGTGTGGCTGCCGCTGGTGCTGCTGGCAATTCCGTCGGCGTTCATCGGCTGGCTCATCATGCCGATGCTGTTTGGCGATCTGTTCCAGGGCGCGATCGTCATCGACGCCGCGCGCCACCCGGCCATGACCGAACTGGCCGAAAACATTCATGGCTGGTGGCAAATGGCCCTGCACGGGTTCATGACCGCGCCGTTCTGGCTGGCGCTGGCCGGGGTAGCCACGGCGTATTACCTGTACATGGTCAATCCGGCGCTGCCCGCGCGCATCAAGGCGGCTCTGCTGCCAGTCCACCGCATCCTCGAGAACAAGTACTACATGGACTGGTTCTACGAAAACGTGCTGGCGCGCGGCGCGCGGCTGTTGGGAGACGGGCTGTGGAAAGGGGGCGACCGCGGGCTGATCGACGGCGCGGTGGTCAACGGCTCGGCCAAGGTCGTGGGCTGGGTCGCCCGCGTGGCGCGCAAGGCGGAGACCGGCTATCTCTACCAATATGCGCTGGTGATGCTGGCGGGCATTTTCGTGCTCATGACGTACTTCGTCTGGCTCAGCAAATACTTATAAGGGAACGGCAGGAAATGGGTTCGTCGTTGTTGAGCCTTGCCATCTGGACGCCGATCGTCTTCGGCGTGCTGCTGCTGGCGCTTGGGCGGGACGATCAGGCGCCGCTGGTGCGCTGGATCGCGCTTGCCGGTTCGGTGATCGGCTTTCTGGTCACGCTGCCGCTTTACGGGCGGTTTCACCTTGGCACGGCGCAGATGCAGTTCGTCGAGAACGCGCCCTGGATCGCGCGCTTCAACGTCAACTACCACCTGGGGGTGGACGGCATCTCGCTGTGGTTCGTGCTGCTGACGGCGTTCATCACGGTAATCGTCGTGATCGCCAGCTGGCAATCCATCCAGCGCAAGGTCAACCAGTACATGGCGGCCTTCCTGATCCTCTCCGGCCTGATGATCGGCGTTTTCTGCGCGCTCGACGGCGTGCTGTTTTACGTGTTCTTCGAGGCCACGCTGATCCCCATGTATCTCATCATCGGGATCTGGGGCGGCCCCAACAAGATCTACGCGGCCTTCAAGTTTTTCCTGTACACCCTGCTCGGATCGCTCTTGACGCTGGTGGCTTTTGTCTACCTGTACAGCCGCTCCGGGGGGAGTTTCGACATCCAGACCTGGCACACGCTGCCGCTGTCGGCAACGGCGCAAACGCTGCTGTTCTTCGCCATGTTCGCGGCGTTCGCCGTCAAGGTGCCGATGTGGCCGGTGCATACGTGGCTGCCGGACGTGCACGTGGAAGCGCCCACTGGCGGCTCCGCCGTGCTGGCGGCCATCATGCTCAAGCTCGGAGCCTACGGTTTCCTGCGTTTCTCGCTGCCCATCACGCCTGACGCGGCGCGCGAATGGGCGGGGCTGATGATCGCGCTGTCGCTGATTGCGGTGATCTACGTCGGCCTGGTGGCCATCGTGCAAAAGGACATGAAAAAGCTGGTGGCCTACTCGTCGGTGGCGCACATGGGTTTCGTCACACTGGGCTTTTTCATCTTCAGCGAGCTGGGCGTTTCCGGCGGGCTGGTGCAGATGATCTCGCACGGCTTTGTCTCCGGCGCCATGTTCCTGTGCATCGGCGTGCTGTACGACCGCGTGCACTCGCGCGAGATCGCCAGCTACGGCGGCGTGGTCAACACCATGCCCCGTTTCACCGCGCTGGCGCTGCTCTTCAGCATGGCCAACTGCGGCTTGCCGGCCACTTCCGGCTTCGTGGGCGAGTGGATGGTGATTCTGGGTTCGGTAAGGCACAACTTCTGGGTCGGTCTGGGCGCGGCCACCGCGCTCATCCTTGGCGCGTCCTACACGCTGTGGATGTTCAAGCGCGTGTTTCTTGGCCCGGTCGCCAACGACGACGTGCGCAAGCTCTCCGACATCAACGCGCGCGAGTTCCTCATGCTCGCCTTGCTGGCCATCGCCGTGCTGTGGGCGGGCGTCTATCCCAAGCCCCTGACGGACGTGATGGATGCGTCGGTTAAAAATCTGCTGGTCCACGTATCCCATTCCAAACTGAATTGAGAGTATGGACATGATCGACACATTCAGTTTGATCGCGGTTTATCCCGAAATCGTTCTCCTGATCATGACCTGCGTGATCGCACTGGTCGATCTGCTGGACAATGATGGCCGCCGCACCGCCGCTTATATTTTGTCGACGGTCACGCTGTTCCTGGTGGCTGTGCTCACTTACCGGTATGCGTGCGTGGGCAACACTGTTTACGGCTTCGGCGGCATGGCCGTCAGCGATCCGATGGGCAATTGGCTCAAGTGCTTCGCGACGCTGGCCACTTTGGTCATGCTGGTTTACGGGCGTTCTTACGCGCTTGAGCGCGGCATGCTGCGCGGCGGCGAGTGGTACGTGCTCAATCTGCTGGCCCTGCTCGGCACCTTCGTGATGATCTCCGGCAGCAACTTTCTGGTCTTGTACCTGGGGCTGGAGCTGCTCACGCTGGCGAGCTACGCGCTGGTGGCACTGCGCCGCGACCATGCGCTGGCGCTGGAAGCGGCGATGAAGTATTTCGTACTCGGCGCTATCGCCTCCGGCTTCCTGCTATACGGCCTTTCCATGATCTACGGCGCCACCGGCACACTCGATCTGGCGGCGGTTGCCAAGGCGGTGGGCAGCGGGCAGGTCAATCGCCAGGTGCTCACGCTCGGCCTGGTGTTCGTGGTGGCGGCGGTGGCCTTTAAATTCGGCGTGGCGCCGTTCCACATGTGGGTGCCCGACGTGTACCACGGCGCGCCCACGGCGGTCACCCTGATGATCGGCGCGGCCCCCAAGCTGGCCGCGTTCGCGTTGGCCGTGCGGCTGCTGGTCGAAGGATTGCTGCCCCTGGCGGCGGACTGGCAGCAAATGCTGGCGCTGCTGGCCATCGCCTCGCTGCTGCTGGGCAATCTGGCGGCCATCGCACAAACCAACCTCAAGCGCATGCTGGCGTATTCGACCATCGCGCAAATGGGCTTCGTGCTGCTGGGCCTGCTCTGCGGCGTGGTCGAGGGCAATTCCTTCTACGCGTCCAACGCCTACAGCTCGGCCATGTTCTATGTGGTCACCTATGTACTCACCACGCTGGCGAGCTTTGGCGTCATCCTGCTGCTCGCGCGCGAGGGTTGCGAGAGCGAGGAAATCACCGATTTCGCCGGTCTGAACCAGCGCAGCCCGCTGATTGCCGGCATCATGGCCGTCTGCATGTTCTCGCTCACCGGGATTCCGCCACTGGTCGGCTTTCAGGCCAAGCTGTCGGTCTTGCAGGCGCTGGTCAATACCGGCCAGCCGCTTTTGATCGGCTTGGCGGTGTTTGCCGTTCTCATGTCGCTTGTCGGCGCGTTTTACTATCTGCGGGTCGTCAAGGTAATGTATTTCGACGCCCCGGTGGAGCAAATCCAACCCATCACCGCGCCGCTTGAAGTGCGCGCCGTGCTCTCCCTCAATGGCTTGGCCGTGCTGCTGCTGGGCATTTTGCCCGGCGCGCTGCTGACCCTGTGCGCCGATGCCATCCGCAAGATGCTAACGACCTGAAGCGCGGCCTGCCATATCCCGATTACAAGCCAAATCGGCCTTAAGCTCAGGCGTAGCCTGGGCTGGCAGCTGCTCTTGTGATAGCGCACCCATGACCGACGAATCGCTGCGCGAACACCCGGTGCAAGGCGCGGAGGTTTTCCGCGGAAACTTTCTGCGCGTGCGCCGCGATACCGTGCAACTGCCCGACGGCACGCGCACCGAGCGCGAATACGTGCTGCACCCCGGCGCGGTCGTCATCATTCCTGTGCTCGGCGAAGCGGGCGATGCCGCCGGCTGCCGCGTCATTCTGGAGCGCCAATACCGCTACCCGATGCGGCAGGTGATCGTCGAATTTCCCGCCGGCAAGCTCGACCCCGGCGAGCAGGCGCTGGCCTGCGCGCAGCGCGAGTTGCGTGAAGAAACCGGCTACCGCGCCGCCGAATGGGCGCGCGCCGGCCAAATGCACCCGCTGGTGGCGTACTCCGACGAGGCCATCGACATCTGGCTGGCCCGCGGCCTTGAGGCCGGCCCGCGCCAACTGGATCACGGAGAATTCCTGCAAGTCATCGAAACCTCTTGCGCGCAACTCATGGCCTGGTGCCGCAATGGCACGGTGACCGACGCCAAAACCCTTATTGGCGCCTTCTGGCTGCAACAGTGGTTCGGCGGCCAATGGCAGCCCCAATGGCAGCCCGCCGGCGCGCAAGCGCCATGAAAGTCCTCAATCTGCAATGCGGCTACGGCCACGAATTCGAAGGCTGGTTCGCCTCCGAGGGCGACTTTCGCTCCCAACTCGCGCGCCGCCTGCTCTCCTGCCCGATGTGCGGCGACACGGGCATCGTCAAACTCCCAAGCGCCCCGCGCCTGAACCTGGGAGGCCGCGAGGCGGCGGCAGACGGCAACCCCGCCGCGCCCACGCCCGCCGCTGCGCCGCAAGAAGGGGCGGCGCGGCAGCCTTCCGAACGCGCGCAACTGCAAGGCGCCTGGCTGCGCGCCGTGCGCCGCATCATGGCTGAAACCGAAGACGTAGGATCGCGCTTTGCCGAAGAAGCCCGCCGCATCCACTACGGCCAAGCCGATGAGCGCGCCATCCGCGGCCAAGCCACGCGCGAGCAAACCGAACAACTGCTGGATGAAGGCATCCCCGTCCTGCCCCTGCCCATCCCGGCCAGCCTGAAAGAGCCGTTGCAATAATTTTGATAGCTAATTGCCAGTGAATGATATATATTTACTGTATAAAAATACAATAAATAAATATATGATATTGGTAGGCAGCTATTAATTTTGAAGTATTTAACGGTGCTTCATATTCTGCGCGGAACCATATGCTGGCCGGGGCCAGCATATGGCGGCAGGCGCTGAAATCGAGCGCTGCGCGCCCGGCTTCTACACGTTGAACAAAAAGTTCATCACATCCCCATCCTTGACCACGTAGTCCTTGCCCTCGGCGCGCATCTTGCCTGCGTCTTTGGCGCCTTGCTCGCCGTGGCAGGCCATGTAGTCGTCGAAGGCGATGGTTTGCGCGCGGATGAAGCCGCGCTCGAAGTCGCCGTGAATTACGCCCGCCGCTTGCGGCGCGGTGTCACCGGCGTGGATGGTCCAGGCGCGCACTTCCTTGGGGCCGACGGTGAAATAGGTTTGCAGCCCCAGCAGGCGGAAGGCGGCGCGGATCAGGCGGTTCAGGCCCGGCTCGGTCTGGCCCATCTCTTGCAAAAAGAGGGCCTTGTCTTCGCCGCTCATGTCGGCCATGTCCGCTTCCAGCTTGGCGCAGATGGCGACCACGGGGGCGTTCTGGCGGGCCGCGTGGTCTTGCAGGCGATCCAGCAGCGGGTTGTTCGCAAAGCCGTCCTCGCTCACGTTGCCGACGAACATGGCGGGCTTGGCGGTAATCAGGCACAGCGGTTTGAGCAGGGTACGCTCCTCTTTTGATAGCGAGAGCGCGCGCGCCGGCTTGCCTTCGTTGAGCGCGGCCTGCACAGTGGCGAGCAGTTTGAGCATCGCCGCCGCTTCCTTGTCGTTGCCGCTTTTGGCGGCCTTGGCGCAGCGTTGCAGCGCCTTGTCCACCGTGCCCAGATCGGCCAGGCACAGCTCGGTCTGGATCACCTCGATATCGGCCACGGGATCGACCTTGCCGGCCACGTGCACCACGTCGGCGTCCTCGAAGCACCGCACCACGTTGACGATGGCATCTGTCTCGCGGATGTGCGCCAGAAACTGGTTGCCCAGCCCCTCGCCCTTGCTGGCACCGGCCACCAGCCCGGCGATATCGACAAACTCGACGATGGCCGGCACCACCCGCTCCGGCCTGGCGATGGCAGCCAGTTGCCCCAGCCGCGCGTCGGGCACCTCGACCACGCCGGTATTAGGCTCAATGGTGCAAAACGGATAGTTCTCGGCGGCGATGCCGGCTTTGGTCAGGGCGTTGAAGAGGGTGGACTTGCCCACGTTGGGCAGGCCGACGATGCCGCATTGCAGGCTCATGGCGGACTCCGGGTATCAGGTGCGGGAAAGGGGCGCGATTGTACCGGCGCATCTTTCGCCCTCTCCCTCTTGCGGGAGAGGGTAGGGGAGAGGGAAAAGAAAATTATCACGGCAAAAACAGCGTCTGCACGTCGCTGAGAAAGTCGAAGCCGCGCGCGGTCGGCTGCCAGCCGCCGGCGGTTGCAGCGAGCCAGCCGTTTTGCTCTGCTTTTTCTAGCTGCTTCGCGATGCTGTTGATGGGCATCCCGGTCTTTTCCATGTAGTCTCGCAGGGTGAAGCCGTTTTTCAGGCGCAGCGCGTTCAGCATGTACTCAAAGGGCAAGTCGCGCCGCGCCACTTCGTGCTCTTGCGCGATGGCGTTGCCAGCCAGCGCCTGCCGCATGTAATGCTCCGGCTGGCCATGCCGCTGCTGGCGCACGATGCGGTGCGTAAAACTGAGCTTACCGTGCGCGCCCGCGCCGATGCCCAGGTAGTCGCCAAAGCGCCAGTAGTTCAGGTTGTGCGCGCAGTGATGGCCTGGGCGGGCGTAGGCGGAGACTTCATAACGCTCCAGCCCGGCTTGGCCGGTGAGCGCGGCGATGCGGTCGAGCATTTCCCAGGCGCTGTCTTGATCTGGCACGGGCGGCGGGGATTGGGCAAAGGCGGTGCCCGGCTCGATGGTGAGGTGATAGATGGATAGGTGCGGCGGCTGGTAAGCGAGCGCGGTGCGCACGTCGCGTTCCAGATCGCTCAGGCTCTGGCCGGGCAGCGCGTACATCAGGTCGAGGTTGAAGGTGTCGAATGCGCGCGCGGCTTCCTGCACCGCGGCGCGGGCCTGTGCGCCGTCGTGCGCGCGGCCAAGAGCCTTCAGGTGCGCGTCGTTGAAACTCTGCACGCCGACCGACAGGCGCGTAACGCCGGCAGCGCGAAAAGCGGCGAAACGCTCGCGCTCGAACGTGCCGGGGTTGGCTTCCAGCGTGATCTCGCACGCGGGCGCCAGCGGCAGACGCGCGCGCACCCCGGCAATGAGCCGCTCGATCAGCTCCGGCGCGAACAGGCTGGGCGTGCCCCCGCCCATGAACACGCTATGCACGGGCCGGCCCCACACCAGCGGCAGCGCCGCCTCCAGATCGGCCAGCAGCGCATCAACGTAGCGCGCCTGCAAGCCGACGGCGTCAAAGCGGGGCTGCGGGTATGAGTTGAAGTCGCAGTACGGGCACTTTTTGAGGCACCACGGCAGGTGCAGGTACAGCGACAGCGGCGGCAGCGCGGGCAGTTGCAGCGCACCGGGGCGCATGGCGTGGGCGAGGTCGGTCACAGCCAGCGTTGGCGCATCAGATCGACCATCGCCTTTGCCGCGCGCCCGCGGTGGCTGTGGGCGTTTTTGACTTCAGGCGGCAGTTCGGCAAAGGTTTTGCCCAGTTCGGGGATGAACATGACCGGGTCGAACCCGAAGCCGCTGCCGCCGCGCGGGGCCTGGGTGATTTCGCCTTCTACGCGGCCCACGGCCACCAGCGGTTCGGGGTCATCGGCGCTGCGCAGCGCGATCAGCGTGCTGACCATCGCGGCGCGGCGGTTGGCGAGGCCCTGCATTTGCTGGAGCAGGGCGCGCACGTTGTTGGCGTCGCTTTTTGCGTAGCCCAGGCGCGAGGCGTAGTGGGCGGTGTCCACGCCGGGTTGGCCGCCGAAGGCATCGACGCACAGGCCGGCGTCGTCGGCCAGGGCGGGCAGGCCCGATGCCTGCGCGGCGTGGCGCGCTTTGGCGAGCGCGTTTTCGATGAAGGTGCGAAAAGGCTCGGCGGCTTCGCCGATGCCCAGATCGGACTGACGCACCAGATCGAAACCCAGCGGCGCGAGCATGGCTTGCAACTCGGCCAGCTTGCCGGGGTTGCTGGAGGCGAGCACGATTTTCATGGCGCGGCTAGCGCCGCGCGCTGCGCTGCGATCAGTTCGGCGATGCCGCGCCCGGCCAGCGCGAGCAGCTCGTCCATCTGGGCGCGGGTGAAGGCGGCGCCTTCGGCGGTGCCTTGCACTTCGACGAAATGGCCGGCGCTGGTCATGACGATGTTCATGTCGGTGTCGCAGGCGGAGTCTTCGCCGTAATCCAGGTCGAGCAGCGGCACGCCGCCCACGATGCCCGCCGAGACGGCGGCCACCGCCGCGCGGATGGGCGACGCCGTGATACGGCGCTGCGCGAGCAGCCACTGCACCGCGTCGGCTGCCGCGACCCAGGCGCCGGTAATGCTGGCGCAGCGCGTGCCGCCGTCGGCTTGTAGCACGTCGCAATCGAGGTGAATGGTGCGCTCGCCTAGCGCCTTGAGGTCGAACACGGCGCGCAGGCTGCGGCCGATCAGGCGCTGAATTTCTTGCGTGCGGCCGCTTTGCTTGCCGCGCGCGGCCTCGCGCTCGCCGCGCGTGTGGGTAGCGCGCGGCAGCATGCCGTATTCGGCCGTGACCCAGCCTTGACCGCTGCCGCGCTGGTGCGGCGGCACTTTTTCCTCGACCGAGGCGGTGCACAGCACTTTGGTGCCGCCCAGTTCGATCAGCACCGCGCCTTCGGCATGGACGGTGTAGCCGCGCGTGATGCGCACCGGGCGCAATTGGCCGGGAGCGCGTTCGCCCTGGCGCGGGGGCGGGGGAGAAGGGGTGTCGGTCATGTTGGGCATTGAGCGTTTGGCGTGCGAGGGGCTGGTTTGGAAGATGCACTATTTATTGGATAGCTTGTTGTCTTTGATTTGTATGAATTTTAGACATAAACAAGTTGAAAATACAATGTGTACCTAGACTAGAAGCTATGAAAAAATGAATGCGCCAAATACTCATACCTAACGCCCAACGCTCAACGTTTCTTGGGCGCAGTGCGCTGAATGGCGGCGTTGATTTCGGCGATCGAGCGTTCGATATCGGCTTCGCTCATCTCGGCCACCGGCTCGCCGCCGGTGTCGCCAAGGTCGCCGATGTCGCCGAAGGTGGAGGCAAACGTGCCCTCGTCCATCAATTCGGTGGTGGCGAAAATGTCAGCGCTGGCCTCGCCGCTGGCTTGCGCGCCCCATTCGAGGGCGACCACGGTGACGTTGTCGGATCTGCTGCCGGCGGCGTAGATAGCCTCGTCCACCATAGACGGCACGGCCTCGGTAACGGGCAGGCCGGAGAGCGTGCGCACGATCTTGCTTTCCTCCAGGCTGCCCCACAGCCCGTCGGAGCACAGCATCACCTTGTCGCCTTTTTTGAGCGCCATCGGGCCGGAAACATCGAACAGCGGCCTGATGGTGGCGCCCAGGCAGGTGTACAGCACGTTGCGGCTGATGCCGGACGCCGTAATATTCGATTGAACCTGCGCCTCGGCATACGAATGATCGCGCGTGCGCACCACCAGCGCGCCCTCGCGCACCACATACAGGCGCGAATCGCCGCAGTGCACCCAGTACATCAGGTCGTCTTGCACTAGCGCGGCGACCACGGTGGTGCGCGGCGTATCGAGCATGGCCTTGCCGCTGGCGTAGCGGATGATCTCGTGGTGCGCCTCCAGCAGGCCGCTGGCCAGGAAATCCACCGGGGCGGCGATCTTGGGCTGCGCCTGGCGCTGAAACAGATCCAGCAGCGTTTGCAGCGCGATCTGCGCGGCCACCTCGCCTTCCGGGTGCCCGCCCATGCCGTCGGCCAGCACGAAAATACCGGTATCGCGCGTGTAGCTGTAGCCCATGCGGTCTTCGTTTTTCTCACGTCCGCCGCGCCGGCTCAACTGAAATACGGAAAACCTCATTTGCGCAACCCGATGCGGGTGACGCTCTGGATACCCTTCTTGGTGTGGCTGAGGACGCCGTCCAGCCGCAGCCGCACGCGCTCGCCGAGCGTCAGCCTGGTGTAATGGCGATCACTCTCGCGGCCCAATTCTTTTTGCAGCGCGAACACCGATTGCGGGCGCGACAGCGGATCGAGCGACATGCACCACTCCACCACCTCGATCAGGTTGTCGGAATACACGCCGCGCATTCGCGTGAGCGAGAGCGCCAGCCGGTCTTTTTCCAGCCGCTGCGGCGAGTCGTTGGGCGGATAGCCCTGCATGCACGAATAGATGCAGGCGCCGATGGCGTAGATATCCGTCCACGGCCCCATCGTGGAGTCGCGCCGGTACATCTCCGGCGAGGCAAAGCCCGGCGTGTACACGGGGCGGGTGAAGTTGCTTTCCTTGTTGAGCACCTCGCGGGCGGCGCCGAAGTCGATCATCACCGCACGGTTGTCGTTGGTAATGAAAATGTTGGCCGGCTTCAAATCCAGATGCAGCATCTTGTGCTGATGCACGATGCGCAGACCGCGCAAAATCTCGTCGAACAGCGAACGGATGGTGGACTCGCGAAACACCTTCTGCTCGCTGATCTGGCGCGCCGTGACGATGAAATCCTGCAAGCTGGCGCCTTCCAGGTAATTCATCACCATGTAAACCGTCTCGTTTTCCCGGAAGAAATTGAGCACACTCACCACCGACGGATGCGATATCTGCGCCAGCGAGCGCCCTTCCTCGAAAAAACTCTTCAGGCCCAGCCGGTACAGCGAAAGCTTTTCTGGCGCCACCTGCGGCGTCAGCGCGCCGGGCGCGCGGCTGGATAGCGCCGCGGGTAGATATTCCTTGATGGCCACCTGCTGGCCGTGGGCGTCCAGCGCCAGATAGACCACGCCAAAACCGCCTGACGCGAGCTTGCGCACCACCCGGTAGCCGCCAACCACGGAATCCGGAGGCAAGGAGGCCGGTTTTTGCTTTGTTGCCATAATTGATCAAATATTCGACGCGCCCAAGCCGCGCGCCAACGCCATTCAGCCTTACGCGAACGGGGAAATCAACATGCCAGTTTACAGTATGACCGGCTATGCCAGCGGTCAATCCGCCGCGCCCTGCCACCCCCCCTTGACGCTGGCGGTGGAGTTGCGTGGCGTCAACGGCCGCTTTCTGGACTTGGCCCTGCGCCTGCCTGAAGAACTGCGCGCGCACGAGCCGGCCTTGCGTCAGCTCCTCACCGCGCGCCTGGCGCGCGGCAAGGTGGAACTGCGCGTGACCCTGCAAGCCGAGCCAAGCGCCGAGCTGCGCGACGTGCCCCCCGCCACGCTGCAACGCCTGGCCGCGCTGCAAGAGCAGGTGCGCGGCTGGCTGCCCGGCGCAGCTTCTCTGTCCGTGGCGGACGTGCTGCGCGTGGCCGACAGCGCCATCCCGATCGCCCAGACCGGTCTGGGCCAAGCCGCGCTCGGCCTTACCGCCCAGGTGCTCACCGAATTCATCGCCGCGCGCCAGCGCGAAGGCGCCCGCCTGGCCGCGTTGCTGGGCGAGCGCGTGGCGCAACTGCGCGCCTTGGCCCTTCAAGCTGCCCCGCTCGTGCCCCAACTGATCGAAGCGCAAAAACAACGCTTCCTGCAACGCTGGGCCGAAGCCCTCGGCAGCGCCGAAGTCCAGCCCGCCGACCCCCAGGCCGCCCAAGAGCGCGCGCTGGCCGAAGCCACGGCCTTTGCCATCCGCATTGACGTCGCCGAAGAACTGGAGCGCCTGGCCGCGCATCTGGAAGAAATCGAGCGCACCCTGGAGCGCGGCGGCGAAACCGGCAAACGCCTGGACTTCCTGATCCAGGAGCTGCACCGCGAAGCCAACACCCTCGGCTCCAAATCCCCCGCCCTCGAACTAACCCGCATCGCGGTGGACATGAAAGTCCTTATCGAGCAGATGCGCGAGCAGGTGCAGAACGTGGAGTGAGAGCCTGAAGCAATGACTCCGGCAGCGCCAGTTTTATTCCTGATTTTATAGCTATATACAAAGGTTTTGTATGTGTTCTTATATATTTTATCTATAAAACACATACCATATTTTGGCTATCAGCTATCAAATTTACAGAAAACGTCAAACAAGGAGCAGAGCAACGCACCCGGCGGCTCACTCTTCCTCCTGCACCTTATGCTGGCTCATCAGTTGCTGCTGCGTGGCGGGCGGGGCGATTTCGTAGTGGGACAGGGCCAGCGCGTAGCTGCCCTGGCCGGCGGTCATGGCGTTCAGGCGGGTCTGGTAGTCGGGCAGTTCGGCTAGCGGCGCCTGGCCGCTGACGGTGACGCTGCCCAGCCGGCCGCTGTCGGTGCCGCTGACCATGCCGCGGCGCGATGACAGATCGCCGGTGATGGCGCCCATCGCGCTTTCGGGCGCGGTGATCTGGATGCGCGCAATCGGCTCCAGCACCACCGGGCGCGCGTCGCGGATGGCGGCCTGAAAGGCTTTTTTGCCGGCGGTGACGAAAGCGATTTCCTTGCTGTCCACCGGGTGGTGTTTGCCGTCGTGCACGATCACGCGCACGTCTTGCACCGGGTAGCCGGCGATCACGCCTTCGGCCAGTGCCTCGCGCACGCCTTTTTCGACGGCGGGCATGAACTGCGTGGGAATGGTGCCACCCTTGACCTGATCGACAAACTCAAAGCCCGCGCCGCGCGCCAGTGGCTCGATGCGCAAGTGCACTTCGCCGAACTGGCCCGCGCCGCCGCTTTGTTTTTTGTGGCGGTATTGCGCGGCGGCGTTCTGGGTGATGGTCTCGCGGTAGGCGATGCGCGGCGGGCGGGTATCGACCTCGAACTTGTACACCTCGCGCAGCCGCTCCAGCAGCACGCGCAAGTGCAGCTCGCCCAGCCCGTAAACGATGGTTTCGTTGGTTTGCGCCACGTGTTCCAGCTTCAGGCACGGGTCTTCGGCCACCAGTTTGCCGACGATTTCCCACATGCGCTGCTCGTCGCCGCGCCGTTTGGGGGCGATGGCGATGCCGTGCACGGGCACGGGGAAAGGCAGGGGCTTCAGGTGGATGTGGTCGTCCTCGGCGGCATCGTGCAGCACGGCGTCGAAGTGCAGTTCGTCGATCTTGCTGATGGCGCAGATGTCGCCCGGCCCGGCGCTGGCGGCCTCGACGTGGTTCTTGCCCTGTTGCAGGTACAGATGCCCCACCTTGAACGGCTTGCGCCCATCGCCCACGTACAACTGCGTGCCGGGCGTGATGGCACCCTGGTGCACGCGCACGAAGCCCAGTTTGCCGACGAAGGGGTCGATGCTGATCTTGAACACATGCGCTAGTACATGCGCCGCCGGATCGGGCCGCGCGTGCATGAGCGTGGCCTGTTCACCTTCGCCGTTCAGAAAGTCCGGCGGGTTGCCCTCGGTTGGGTTGGGCAGCAGTTTGGCGATGATGTCCAGCAACTCCGCCACGCCCGCGCCGGTGCGCGCAGAGACGAAGCAGACCGGAATCAAATGCCCCTCGCGCAGCGCCTGCTCCAGCGGCGCGTGCAGCTCGGCGGCGTCCACGTCGCCATCGTTCAAGTAGCGGTCCACAAAGGCGGCGTCCACCTCTACCACCTGCTCGACCAGCGCGCGGTGCGCGTCGGCCACCGCGCCGAAGTCGCTGTGGCCCTCGCGGTTGTAAAAGCAGTCCACCACCTTGCTCGCGCCCGCGTCGGGCAGGTTCAGCGGCAGGCATTCCTTGCCGAATGCGGCTTGAATCTCGGCCAGCAGCGCGGGCAGATCCACGCCTTCGGCATCCATTTTGTTGACGATGATGAAGCGGTCCAACTGCCGATCGGCGGCGTAATCCATCATGCGCCGCGCCATCGGCTCAATGCCCGTGGCGGCGTTGATGACGATGGCGGCCGTTTCCACCGCCTCCAGCGCGGGCAGGCTCTGGCCAATGAAATCCAGCGCGCCCGGCGTGTCGATCAAATGAATGCGGCAGCCGCCGTGCTCGACGTGCATCACCGACGATTGCAGCGAATGCTGCGCCTTGATCTCCAGCGCATCGTGGTCGCTGACGGTACTGCCGCGCTCCACGCTGCCCGCCGCGCCAATGGCGCCGCCGGCGAGCAGCATGGCCTCGGCCAGCAGCGTCTTGCCAGCGGCAGCGGGGCCGACCAAGGCCAGCGTGCGAATTTGCTCGACCGGGAAGGAAAGGGGATTTGCGGACATGGCATGCACTCGGAAATGTCGTGGTTGAACAGCAGCGTGCAGTTTAGCGGGTGGCGTTGGGGGTTTTGCGTTGCTTTCCTTGCCACGCTTTGGCCTCCTTCGCAAGCGGGGGAGGGAGACCAGATTTTCTTCCCGCGTGCGAAGGAAGGTTAGGGTGAGGGCGAGTGGCGCAAAAATGCTTTCGATTGAATCGAAAACGCTCTAACCAAGGTAAAACTTACGCTGTTAACTATCCTAAAAGCAGCAAACTTGAAGGCGCGCCGCCTGCCTCTATTTGCCCCTCAAGTATTCGTCATTGACCCACGCTTCCCAACCGGACAGATCATGCCGTTCACGCCATTGCACATGGGGCCGGGGCTTGCGGTGAAGGCTTTGCTGGGCCGTCGTTTCAGCCTCACGGTTTTTGGGTTCAGCCAGATTGCGATGGATATTGAGCCGCTGGCGCGCATGATCCGGGGCGATACCTTGCTGCATGAAGGCATCATTCCATGAGACCTTGAGTAACGTAAAACATCCGCCGTCTGTACGCGACGCGCACGAGAGGACTGACCCGTGGGTCAGGCTGTGCTTTGAGATGCGCCTGGATGACCGGAGTAAACCGCGCACGCATCGCCGCGCTGAAGGAACGATCTACACCGCCGCAGGGCGGCGCTGCAAACGCGCTTGCCGTGACGGCAACGAGAGAGGAAAGCACCGCGATCTTCATGACACCTGACATCCGGATTGGCGCAATTGGCCAAGAGCATAAAGGCCGCCGCGAAGCGAGTCAAGGCTTGGCTTGCGCGAGCGGCGCGTGGATTTTTTCTTCTCCGGCTTCCCGCCTTGAAAGCGCCCCGCCCAACCCCATCTGGCCCCAGTTCCATCCGTAATTCGATTCAAGTCCCGACCCATGAGCGACAAGCAAAAACACAGTTTTCAGGCCGAAGTGGCCCAGGTGCTGCATCTGGTCACGCATTCGCTGTATTCCCACCCCGAAATCTTTCTGCGCGAGCTGATCTCCAACGCCTCCGACGCCTGCGACAAGCTGCGCTTCGAGGCGCTGCACGATGGCGCGCTGCTGGCCGGGCAGCCCGATCTGCGCGTGCGCATCGGCTTCGATCAGCAGGCGCGCACGCTCACGGTGACCGATACCGGCATCGGCATGAGCGAGCAGGAGGCCGTCGAAAACCTGGGCACCATCGCCAAGAGCGGCACGCGGGCGTTTGCCGCGCGCCTCTCGGGCGACGCCAAGGCCGATGCGCAGTTGATCGGCCAGTTCGGCGTGGGGTTTTACGCCGGCTTCATCGTGGCCGACCGCATCGTCGTGGAATCGCGCCGCGCGGGTTTGCCGCCGCAGCAGGGTGTGCGCTGGAGCAGCGCGGGCGCGGGCGAGTTCGAGGTGGAACCCCTCGCGCGGCCAGAGCGCGGCACCAGCGTAACGCTGCATCTGCGCGAAGACGCGCTGGAGTTTGCCGACGGCTGGCGCTTGCGGGAGCTGGTCAAAAAATATTCCGACCACATCAGCCTGCCCATTCAGATGGAAGGCGAAAAGTGGGAAGAGGGCAAGCAAGAAGGCCAGCCCGGCAAGATGACGCCCACCGGCGAATGGGAAACCGTCAACCAGGCCACCGCCCTGTGGACGCGGCCCAAAAAAGACATTACCGGCGAGCAGTACACCCAGTTCTACGAGCAACTGGCGCACGACTGGCAGCCGCCGCTGGCTTGGGCGCACCATCGCGTGGAAGGCGGCAGTGAATACACGCAGCTGCTCTACATTCCCAGCCACGCGCCGCTGGATTTGTGGGAGCGCGAGCGCAAGGGCGGCGGCGTCAAGCTGTACGTGCGGCGCGTGTTCATCACGGACGACGCCGAGCAGCTGCTGCCGCGCTATCTGCGCTTCGTGCAGGGCGTGATCGATTCCGCCGACTTGCCGCTCAACGTGAGCCGCGAGCTGCTGCAAGAAAGCCGCGACGTGAAAGCTATCCGCGAAGGCAACACGCGCCGCGTGCTCGGTCTGCTGGAAGAACTGGCGGCCAGCCCGCCCGCCGCTGAAGGCGAAAGCGCCAAATCTGAAGACCAGAGCGGGGCCGAGCTGCCACAAGACAAATACGCGCACTTCTGGCGCGAGTTCGGCGCGGTGCTTAAGGAAGGGCTGGGCGAAGACGCCGGCAACCGCGAGCGCCTGCTCAAACTGGCGCGCTACGCCTCCACCCGCTCCAGCGCGCCCAGCGTGGCGCTGGCCGATTACAAGGCGCGCATGAAACCGGGCCAGAAAGCCATCTACTACATCACCGCCGACACCCCGGCGGCAGCCGCCAGCAGCCCGCAACTGGAAGTGTTCCGGCAAAAAGACATTGAAGTGCTGCTCATGACCGACCGCGTCGACGAATGGGCGCTGGGCTTCGTGCGCGAATTTGAAGGCACGCCGCTGCAATCGGTCGCCAAGGGCGCGGTCGATCTGGGCGATCTGCAAGACGAGGCCGAAAAGAAAGCCGCCGAACAAGCCGCCCAGTCCATCCAGCCGGTGCTGGAAAAACTCAAGGAGGCGCTCAAAGAGCAGGTGCAAGATGTGCGCGCCACCGCCCGCCTGGTCGATTCGCCGGCCTGCCTGGTGGTGGCCGATGCGGGCATCAGCCTGCAACTGGCGCGCCTGCTCAAACAGGCCGGGCAAAGCGTGCCAACCACCAAGCCGGTGCTGGAAATCAACCCGGCGCACCCGCTCGTCCAAAAACTCGAAGGCAACCCGCGCTTCGACGATCTGGCGCGCATCCTGTTCGACCAGGCGCTATTGGCCGAAGGCGGCCTGCCCGACGACCCTGCCGCTTACGTGCGGCGGGTGAATGCGTTGCTGGTTTGAGAGCCGCGAATGCGGGCATCTTGCCCGCAGCAACTTGAAAGAGCTGTTGCAATCATTTTTATAGCTCCTTGCCAAGGTATAACCTGCATTTACAGTATAAAAATACATAAAATATATATAAAACTTAGGCAAGTAGCTATTGAATTTGTATTTTGCTCCGTCTTTGGCGCGAGTTTCCGGGCAAGAGCGGAAACGCTCACAGTTCATCGTCGGCAGGGCTGTTGACGATGTAGCGTAGGCCGTCGGGATTGCGGATGCGCAGGTGGCGCTGATGGACTTCCACGATGCCTTCGCGGACGAACCTGGAGAAGGTGCGGCTGACGGTTTCCAGCTTGAGGCCCAGGTAGCTGCCGATTTCTGCGCGGGTCATGCGCAAAATCAGTTCGGATTTGGAAAAGCCCCGCGTGTGCAGCCGCTCGACCAGATTGAGCAGGAAGGTGGCCAGCCGCTCTTTGGCGCTCATGCTGCCCAGCAGCAGCATGATGCCGTGCTCGCGCACGATTTCGCGGCTAAGGAGGCGGTGCACGTGGTGTTGCAGCGCGGGGATTTCGCGCCCCAGTTCTTCGATGCGGTCAAAGGGCAGCAGGCACACTTCGGCGTCTTCCAGCGCCACGGCGTCGCAACTGTGGTGGCTGTTCACGATGCCGTCCAGCCCCAGGACTTCTCCAGCCATCTGAAAGCCGGTGACTTGGGTGCGGCCGTCTTCCATGACCAGGCAGGTTTTGAAAAAGCCGGTGCGGATGACGTACAGCCCGGTAAAGGCGTCCCCGCTGCTGTACAGGGCGGCGCTGCGCTTGACTTTGCAGCGGGTGGTGACCAGTTCGTCGAGTTTTTCGATCTCTTCCGTCGAAAATTCCATCGGTATGCACATCTCGCACAGAGTGCAGCCGGAGCAGGGGACTTTGAGGGTTTTTGGGGTGGGCACGTTCAAGTTCCAGGCGGCCAGTCGGGAGAAGGTGGCGGGTGGGGAAGATGGAGAAGAGACGAGTGCGGCGGTAAACGATTCCAGTCTAGCAGACAATCGAAGAATCTTGATCTATCTTAACCAGTGTGGCCTTGCAGTTGGCTGGCATGGCGGCAATCGAAGATAATTTAAAGTTGCCCAGAGGATTGCTGCCGATATGACCACCGTGACCCGCGAGCTGCTGGAGCGTTTCGACGTGCCGGGGCCGCGCTACACCTCGTACCCCACCGCCGACCGTTTCACGGACGCCTTTGGTGCGGGTGATTACAGCGTTGCGCTGGAGCAGCGGCGCGGCGGGCCGGCGGCGCAGCCGCTTTCGCTGTACGTGCATGTGCCGTTTTGCGCCTCGCTTTGCTACTACTGCGCGTGCAACAAGATCATCACCAAGCGCCACGAAAAAAGCGGTCCGTACCTGCGCCTGCTGGAGCGCGAGGTTGATCTGCACGTGCGCCATCTGGGCCAGGGCGCGGCGGTCAGCCAGTTGCATCTGGGCGGCGGCACGCCCACTTTTCTGAACGACGGCGAACTGACTGTGCTGATGGAGATGCTGCGGCGCAATTTCGCGCTGGCGGCGAGCGGCGAATACTCCATCGAGATTGACCCGCGCACCGTCGATGAAAACCGCCTGCGCACGCTGGCGCGGCTGGGTTTCAACCGTCTGAGCCTGGGCGTGCAGGACTTCGACCCGGCGGTGCAAAAAGCCGTGCACCGGGTGCAGCCGGCCAAGCAGGTATTCACGCTGGCGGAAGCGGCGCGCGGCATCGGCTTCGATTCGCTCAACGTCGATCTGATCTACGGCCTGCCCCGGCAGACGCCGCAGTCGTTTGCGCGCACGCTGGAGCAGGTGAGCGAACTGCGGCCCGACCGCATCGCCCTGTACGCCTACGCGCACCTGCCCGAACGCTTCATGGCGCAGCGGCGCATTCATGCCATCGAGCTGCCCGGCGCGGGCGACAAGGTGTCGATGCTGGCGCGCGCGCTGGCCGCGTTCGATGCCGCCGGCTACGTTTACGTCGGCATGGACCATTTCGCGCTGCCCGATGACGCGCTAGCCATCGCCAAGCGTCAAGGCCGGCTGCACCGCAACTTTCAGGGCTACAGCACCCAGCCCGATTGCGACCTGATCGGCCTGGGCGTGTCCTCCATCGGCAAGGTGGGCGGCATCTACAGCCAGAACGCCAAGACGCTGGAGGAATACGAAAGCCTGCTCGGTCAGGAGCGGCTTCCCATCGTGCGCGGGCTGACGCTCTCGCAGGACGATCTGCTGCGCCGCGCCGTCATCATGGCGATCATGTGCCAAGGCGAGGTGCGTTTTGAATCCATCGAAGCGGCGTACGGTATCGACTTTCGCGCCCGCTTCACCGCGGAGCTGGAGCGGCTGCAAGCCATGCAACAAGACGGACTGGTCGAGTTGGGCGATGACTTTATTCGCGTCACCCAGATGGGCTGGTTCTTCGTGCGCGGGGTGGCGATGGTGTTCGACCGCTACCTGCAAGCCGACCGCGGGCGGGCGCGGTTTTCCAAGATAATTTAATCTTTCCCCTCTCCCGCACGCGGGAGTGGGGTCGGGGTGAGGGCCGGCCGGCAGGCCGGTAGCAGCGTATCCTCAAACATCTTTACTCCAACCAGCGCCGCTGGCCCTCTCCCGCGCGCGGGAGAGGGAGAAAAAGCAACCTTTTCTCTTGTTCCCTCAAATGCTCACCCCCCTCGCCATCACCGCAGCACTCACCGGCCTGGCTGGCGGGCCGCACTGCGTGGCCATGTGCGGCGCCGCCTGCGCCGGCATCGGCCAGGCCGCCGGCAAGCGGCGCGTGGCGGCGCTGCTGCTGTTCCAGGCGGGCCGCGTGGCCGGCTATTCGCTGCTGGGCGCGCTGGCGGCGGCCTCCATGCAGGCGCTGGGCTGGCTTACCGTTCAATCTGCCGCGCTGCGGCCCGTATGGAGCATGATCCATGTGGCGGCGGCCTTGCTCGGTCTCGTGCTCCTGATTCAGGCGCGCCAGCCGCTCTGGCTGGAAACCGGCGCGCGCCGCATCTGGGCCAAGGTGCGCGGGGCCACGCAACGCTGGGGGCTGGCCGCGCCGCTGGTCATCGGCGTGGCGTGGGCGCTGCTGCCCTGCGGGCTGCTCTATCCGCAAGTGCTGGTGGCGGCGCTGGCGGGCACATGGGTGGATGGCGCGATCATCATGAGCCTGTTTGCCCTGGGCACCAGCGTGCCGATGCTGATCGGCCCCTGGCTGCTGCTGCGCTTTGGCGCCGACATGCGCGGCCAATGGGGTGTGCGCCTGGCCGGGCTGGTGCTGCTGGCCATGTCCGCCTGGGCGCTGTGGATGGGGCTGGCGCACGGTCAAGCGCCGTGGTGCGCGCCGCCGGTTTGATTTTTGCCGCGCACGGCAAAAATTAAAAGGAAAATAGGCCTTAAACCCATGTGGTACTTGGGCTGACGGCTATCATTTAGGTGGCAAATAAGCTATTGCTGTCCAAGCAATAGGTATTCCATGAGCGCCTTTTGCACGTGCATTCTGTTTTCGGCTTCGTCCCAGACGACCGATTGCGGGCCGTCGATGACTTGGGCAGCCACTTCTTCGCCACGGTGCGCGGGCAGGCAGTGCATGAACAGGGCGCCGGGTCTGGCGGCACGCATCATGGTCTCGTCCACGCACCAGCGGGCGAAGGCTTGGCGGCGCGCTTCGTTTTCGGCTTCGTAGCCCATGCTGGTCCACACGTCGGTGGTGACCAGATCGGCGCCGCGGCAGGCGTCCAGCGGGTCGGCGAAAACCTTGTAGCTGCGGGGTGAGCGCAGGCCGGCCACGGATTGATCGACTTCATAGCCGCTGGGCGTGCTCACGTGCACCGTGAAGCCCAACACTTCGCTGGCTTGCAGCCAGGTGTTGGCCATGTTGTTGCCATCGCCCACCCAGGCGACGGTCTTGCCCGCGATGGAGCCGCGCTGCTCGATCCAGGTGAAGATGTCGGCCAGAATCTGGCAGGGGTGGAATTCGTTGGTCAGGCCGTTGATGACGGGCACGCGCGAGTGCGCCGCGAAGCTTTCGATGCGCACCTGCTCGAAGGTGCGGATCATCACCAGATCGACCATGCGGCCGATGACGCGGGCGGTGTCTTCAATCGGCTCGCTGCGGCCCAGTTGGCTGTCGCCCGTGGTCAGGTGCACCACGCTGCCGCCCAGTTGGTACATGCCGGCCTCGAAGCTCACGCGCGTGCGCGTGCTGGCCTTCTCGAAGATCATCGCCAGCGTGCGGTCGGCCAGCGTGTCGTGCTTTTCGTAGTTCTTGAACTTGCGCTTGATGAGCGCGGCGCGCTCGAACAGGTAGGCGTACTCATCCGCCGTGAAATCGGCGAACTGCAAGTAATGCTTGATGGCGGGTGCGTTCATGGGCCGCTCACTCCTTAAGGAACGCTTCGATCAGCGGAGCGAGGATGGCGACGATCTGGTCCGCCTCGGCCACGGTCAGGATGAGCGGAGGCACCAGGCGTACCACGCAATCGGCGGTCACGCTGATGAGCAGGCCGGCTTTGAGTGCCCGCTCGGTCAGCGCGCCGCAGGGCTTGACCAGCTCGATGCCGAGCATCAGCCCCTGGCCGCGCACCTCTTTCACGCCGGGGTTGCCGCCCAGCGCCTGTTGCAGCGCCTCTTTCAGGTGCGCGCCGACCTTGGCGGCATTTTCCAGCAGCCCTTCTTCTTCCATGATGCGGATGGTTTCCACCCCCGCGCGCATCGCCAGCGGGTTGCCGCCGAAAGTAGTGCCGTGGTTGCCGGGCTGAAAAATACCCGCCGCCTTGGGGCCGGCCACGACCGCGCCGATGGGCACGCCCGAACCCAGCCCCTTGGCCAGCGGCATCACGTCCGGCACAATGCCCGCCCACTGGTGCGCAAACCACTTGCCGGTGCGGCCCATACCGCACTGCACCTCGTCGATCATCAGCAGCCAGCCGCGCTCGTTGCACAGCGCGCGCACCTGCCGCAGATAGTCGATGCGCATCTGGTTGATGCCGCCTTCGCCTTGAATGGTCTCGAAAAACACCGCCACCACGTCGGGGTTGCCGGCGGTGGCTTTTTGCAGCGCCTCGATATCGTTGAGTGGCACGCGGATAAAGCCCTCTACCAGCGGCTCGAAGCCCTGCTGCACTTTGGCGTTGCCGGTGGCCGACAGCGTGGCGATGCTGCGGCCGTGAAAGGCTTTTTCATATACCACGATCTGCGGCTTGGCGATGCCCTTGTCATGGCCGTATTTGCGCGCGAGCTTGAGCGCCGCCTCGTTGGCCTCCAGCCCCGTGCAGCAGAAAAACACGTTGGTCATGCCCGCGAGTTCGGTCAACTTTTGGGCCAGCTTCTCGGCGTCGGGCGCGTGGTAGTAGTTGCAGCAGTGGATCAGCGTGGCCACCTGCTCTTGCAGCGCCGCCACCAGCCTCGGATGCGCGTGCCCCAGCGTGTTGACGGCGATGCCGCCCAGCCCGTCCAGATAGCTGTTGCCCTCGGCGTCCCACAAGCGGCAGCCCTGGCCGCGCACCATCGCCACCGGCAGGCGGGCGTAAGTGTTCATCAGGTGGGGCGATGCGGCGGCACTGGCGGCGGTCATGGCGGACATCCTTCAAAAAAACAAGCGGGCCAGCTTTGGCCCGCTGAGAGCGCATTCTATGCAGGTCTTTCTTTTCCCTCGGACACAAGCAAGAGAGGGAAAAGTCACAAGTCTTATATAAGATATAATACTTGCGCGGCGCAGCATTCCGCGCGGCTTCTCACAAAGAAGCTCGCGCGGCCCCGAAAAAATCGCAAACAGGCTTCCCCGGCACGCATGACCGCCAGTCCTTCCCCCAGCCAAGTCGTCATCCACGGCTTCACCCGCAACGGGCGGGCCTTTCGCCCGAGCGACTGGGCCGAACGGCTGGCGGGAGTGATGGCGCAGTTCCGGCCCGCCGGCGCGCAGGCGGGGCCGGGCTGGCATTTGCGCTACTCGCCCTGGTGCTTTCCGACGGTTGTGGACGGGATCCGCTGCGTGGCCGTCAACACCGCGCTGCGCGAGCATGAACCGATGGCCTGGAACTTCGTGATGAACTTTGCAAGGGATAACGAGCTGCGTGTTTCCGAAGGCGGGTAACTCCCTCTCCCGCTTGCGGGAGAGGGGCAGGGGAGAGGGCCGGGCGCAGGCCGGAGGGCGCAACATTAGCCTTGCGCCATGCCCCCCCTCTCCCTACCCTCTCCCTACCCTCTCCCCCAACGGGCGAGGGGGAAAACCGTAAACGCCAGGCGCAAAAAAAGCCGCAATCGCGGCTTTTTTGCTTTTGCTGACAGCGCACCCGTTCCAAACGGCGGGCGGAGAAAAGTTTCGGTACGAAGCTCTCGCGCCCGTGCTTTTTGTGCCTGAAGCCGTTCAGGCGGCGGCGGTTTTACCGGTCAGGGTCTTGAGCCTGGCCGACAGGCGGCTTTTGTCGCGGGCGGCCTTGTTTTTGTGGAAGATGCCCTTGTCGGCCACCGAATCGACCACCGATTGCATCCGGGCGAAGGCGCTCGCGGCCTTGGCCTGGTCGCCGGCGGCGACGGCTTTGTCCACGTTTTTCACCGCGGTGCGGTACTTGGAGCGCAACGAGGTGTTGGCGGCGTTGAGATCAACGTTCTGGCGGGCGCGTTTGCGCCCCGACGCCAGGCGGGGGTTCTTTTTCTTGGGCTTTCCAGCAGCCATGAATGGGGTTCCTTTGTGTCGGTGGATGATGTCGGCAAAACCCTATATTCTACCAGTTTTGCTCTGGCTTTACACTAGATGCCAGCCATGAGCCTGTTCAAGTCCGCCTCCACCGTCTCCCTGCTGACGCTGGTTTCGCGCGTGGCCGGGCTGGCGCGCGATCTGCTCATGGCTTCGGCCTTCGGCGTAAGCGGCCTGACGGACGCCTTCAACGTCGCGTTTCGCATTCCCAATCTGCTGCGGCGGCTATTTGCCGAGGGCGCGTTCAGCCAGGCTTTCGTGCCCGTGCTGGCGACTCACCACGCACGCGAAGGCGAAGCCGCCACGCGCGCCCTGATCAACGCCGTGGCGACCGCGCTGGCGTGGGCGCTGGCGCTGCTATGCGTGCTGGGCGTGGTGGCCGCGCCGCTGTTGGTGTGGGCGCTAGCCAGTGGTCTGGACGGGCCGAGCGCCCAGGCCGCCGTGCGCATGACACGCTGGATGTTCCCCTACATCGGCTGCATGTCGCTGGTGGCGCTGGCGGCGGGCATTTTGAACACGTGGAAGCATTTCGCGGTGCCGGCAGTCACGCCGGTGCTGCTAAATCTGGCGATGATCGCCGCCATCTGGTGGGGCGCGCCGTGGTTCAAGGCTTTGGGGCTGGAGCCGATTTACGCCGTGGCCGCCGGGGTGATGGCCGGTGGGGTGCTCCAGTTGGCGGTGCAGATTCCGGCGCTGCGCCGGCTGGGGCTGCTGCCGCGCATCGGCCTCACAGCCGCCCGCCTGCGCGCGGCTTGGGCTGATGCGGGCGTGCGCCACGTGCTGCGGCTCATGCTGCCGGCGCTGCTGGGTGTGGGCGTGGCGCAGCTTTCGCTGCTCATCAACACGCAGATCGCCTCGCACCTGGCCACCGGCAGCGTGACCTGGATATGGTATGCCGACCGGCTCATGGAATTTCCCACCGCGCTGCTGGGCGTGGCCCTAGGCGTGGTGCTCACGCCCCAACTGGCCGCCGCGCGCGCCGGCGGCGACGAAGGACGCTATTCGGACATGCTCGACTGGGGGCTGCGCCTGGTGCTGCTACTGGCGCTGCCTTGCGCGGCGGCGCTGCTGGTGTTCGGCGAGCCGCTGATCGCCACGCTGTTTCAGCACGGGCGCTTTGACGCGGCGGACACGCAGCGCGTGACCGCCGCGCTGGCTGGCTACGGCGTGGGGCTGACGGGGCTGGTGGCTGTCAAGGTGCTCGCGCCCGGCTACTACGCCAGCCTGGACATTCGCACCCCCGTAAAAATCGCCGTGGCCGTGCTGGTCATCACGCAAGGCTTCAACCTGCTGCTGGTGCCGTGGCTGCAACACGCGGCGCTCACGCTGTCCATCTCGCTGGGCGCGCTGCTCAACGCCGGCTGGCTGCTGGCGGGCCTGATCCACCGCGGCAGCTACCGTCCGCGCCCCGGCTGGCTGCTCTACGCGCTGCGCGTGGCCGGCGCCACGGCGCTGATGAGCGCCTTTCTCTGGTGGTTCGGCGCGCACCTCGATTGGCAAGGCGCCCTGCACGGCTGGCCGCGCGCCGGCTGGCTAGCCGCGGCGATAGCGGGCGCGGCGCTGCTGTACTTCGGCGCACTGTGGATGAGCGGCCTCAAACTGCGCGCCATGCTGCGGCGGTGAAACTCACAATTCCTCAATGCGGCGCGGCGGGAAGCTGTCCCAGGCCTGGCAGCCGGGGCATTGCCAGAAGTAGCTTTGCGCTTCAAAGCCGCAGGCGGCGCAGCGGTAGCGGGCCAGGGGGCGCATGGCGTGTTCCAGCGAGCGTTGTACGGTGGCGCGGGCCTGTTCATCGGGCGCGAGCGGCTGCCCGGCCAGCCAGCGGCCGGCGGCGATCAGCGAGGGTTCTTGCTGCATATGTTGCAAGTAGCCTTGGCGGGCTTGCGCGGGGTCGGCGCCGGCGAGCTGGCGGGCTTGCACGAGCGCCTCGGTCACGTCGAGCGAGGGCGCGCGCTCGAAGCTGGCTTGCAGCAGGGCGATGGCTTGCGGCAGGCGCCCGCATGCCTGGCCGATGCGCACCAGTTCGGCGGCGATCAGTGGCAGGGCTTGCGGGGCGTGTTCGGGCAACTGGGCGAGTGTGTCAAAGGCTTGGGCGGCTTGGCCCTGGGCGTCGAGCAGGCCGGCCAGTTCGATGCGTGGGCGGGGCGAGCGCGGCGCATCGGCCACGGCTTGCACGAGCAGGGCGCGGGCGGCTTGTGGGTCATTTTGTTTTTTCCAGACGATGAGGGCCTGTTCGCACAGGTAGTGGGCTAGGCGCGCGCCGAAGTCGGTTTGCTCGGTTTGCTCCAGCTTGTGCGCGATGGGGGCGGCTTTGTCCCATTCGTGGGTGCGTTCGTACAGCGTGAGCAGGGCCAGCCCGGCCTGCTGCTCGTAGCTGGTGCCGGCGAGTTTGTGCAGGGCGGTTTCGGCGTGCGCGATCAGGCCGGCCTTGAGGAAGTCAAGCGCCAAGGCGTGCTGGGCGCGGGCGCGGTCGGCGGTGCCCAGATCGGCGCGGGCGAGCAGGTGTTCGTGCACGCGCACGGCGCGTTCGTATTCGCCGCGGCGGCGAAACAGGTTGCCCAGGGCGAAGTGCAGCTCGGAGGTGTCGGGGTCTTTTTGCACCGCCTCGATGAAGGCGTCGATGGCCTGATCCTGCTGCTCGCTGAGCAGGTAGTTCAGGCCGCGAAAGTAGGCGCGCGGGGCTTGCCGGTTTTCCATGCGCAACTGGCGCAAGTCCAAGCGCGAGGCCAGCCAGCCGAGCGCGAAGGCGACGGGCAGCCCCAGAAAAATCCAGGAAAGGTCAAATTCCATGAGACGGCGGCGTGGTGGCGGGCGAATCGCTTGGCGGCTGCGCGGCAGGCGCGGGCCGGGCGCGCCCGCGCCGCCACCACGCGGGCAGCATGCCGGCCACGCCAACGGCCACGCCGATCAGGAAAGCGGCAAACACGATCAGGATCAGCGGCCCGTTCCACTCCCACCCGAATAACAGGCGGACGGTAGCGTCTTGCAGGTTGTTAACCGCGAAGGCGAACAGGCCGATGAAGACGGCTGCAATTACGGTCCATTTGAGCAGCCGGAGAAAGGAGGTCATGAATCTTCTTTAGGGGGGTGGCAGAAGATTCTAAATTCAATTCCTTTACCCCTGTTCACCGTCGCATGGCGCCTTGGTTTTGACAAACCCCACCAAGCTAGAGTGAACTTGCATCAACCTCCACATCTTCATCTTGGTTCGGTCTGTAGAGCCTGTTTACGATCTCTTTGAGATTGGCGACAATAAGGAGATGCCTAGATAATATCGTCACGAGATTCCCAACCAAAGAACCAAGCACCGAATCTGCACTGCCGCCAGAAACGAAGCAACGTTCTTGGCATACCGCGTGGCAATGCCTGGCCGACGCTTGAGATGCAAAAAGGCGTTTTCCACCAAGTGGCGGCATTTATACAGATGCTTGTCATAGTCTCTCAGATTCTTGCGATTCTTGCGCGGCGCGATCACCGCCTGCATACCCTGCTGGCTAGCCTGCCAGACAATCGCGTCGCTGTCGTAGCC
>JAIRVJ010000013.1 GCA_031253955.1 Burkholderiaceae bacterium
ACGCCCGCGCTGGCGGCGCTGTTCACCTTCAACGGCACGCAACTGACGTGGATTCTGATTGGCTACGGCTTTATCGCCTCGGTGCTGCCGGTGTGGCTGCTGCTGGCCCCGCGCGACTATTTGTCCACCTTTTTGAAGATCGGCACCATCGTCGCGCTGGCCATCGGCATCGTGATCGTCGCGCCCGAATTGAAGATGCCCGCGCTGACCAAGTTTGCCGATGGCAGCGGGCCGGTGTGGGCGGGCGGCCTGTTCCCGTTTCTGTTCATCACCATCGCGTGCGGGGCGGTATCGGGCTTTCACGCGCTGATTGCGTCGGGCACCACGCCCAAGCTGCTCGACAACGAAAAGAACGCGCGCTTTATCGGCTACGGCGCGATGCTGATGGAATCGTTCGTCGGCATCATGGCGCTGGTGGCCGCCTCGGTGATCGAGCCGGGCATCTACTTCGCCATGAACGCGCCGCTGGCGGTGCTGGGCACCACGCCCGACGCCGTGGCGCAGACGGTCAATCAGTGGGGCTTTCTGCTCACGCCTGACATGCTCACCCAAACCGCGCAAGCGGTGGGTGAAAGCAGCATCGTCGCCCGCGCGGGCGGTGCGCCGACGCTGGCGGTGGGCATGGCGCACATCCTGCACCAGGTGATCGGCGGGCAGGCCATGATGGGGTTCTGGTACCACTTCGCTATTCTTTTCGAGGCGCTGTTCATCCTGACCGCGGTCGATGCGGGCACGCGCGCGGGCCGCTTCATGCTGCAAGACTTGCTGGGCACTTTTGCCCCCAGTCTCAAGCGCACCGAATCGCTGCCCGCCAACCTGATCGCCACCGCGCTGTGCGTGGCGGCCTGGGGCTACTTTCTGTATCAGGGCGTGGTCGATCCGCTGGGTGGCATCAACACGCTGTGGCCGCTGTTCGGGATTTCCAACCAGATGCTGGCGGGTATCGCGCTGATGTTGGCGACCGTGGTGCTGTTCAAGATGAAGCGCAGCCAGTTCGCCTGGGTCACGGTCATCCCGACGGTGTGGCTGCTGGTATGCACGCTAACGGCGGGCTGGCAGAAGATTTTTCACAGCGACCCCAAGATCAGCTTCGTCACCCACGCGCAAAAACTTTCGGCGGCGCTGGCCGAGGGCAAGGTGCTCGCGCCCGCCAAATCGCTGGAGCAGATGCAGCGCATGATCTTCAACGACTACGTGGATGCCGCGCTGTGCGGCCTGTTCATGCTGGTGGTGGTCAGCATCGTGATCTACGGCGTGCTCGCCATCGTGCGGGCGCGCCGCATCGGCCATCCCACCGTGCAGGAAACGCCCTACCAGCCGATAGCGGCAGCGGTGGCGTGACACGGCATCGGACACGCATCATGCTCTTTGCCGCGCTGCGCGATAACGTGCAAACCTCTGGCCGCTACCTGGGCCAGACGCTGCGCCTGATGGTCGGCCTGCCCGACTACGACGGCTACGTCGCCCACATGCGCGCCACGCACCCCGATCGGCCCATCATGACCTACGAGGAGTTTTTCCGCGAACGCCAGCAAGCGCGCTATGGGTCAGGGGCCAGCGGGCGTTGCTGTTGAGCCGGCGGCTTATTCCATTTCCATTTCAAAACAACAAAAATACTTCGTCATTCCCGCGCAGGCGGGAATCCACTGGGCCTTGGTTATCGCCGGACGGTGGATACACCGCATGGATTCCCGCCTGCGCGGGAATGACGAGATCATGGGGTCATGCGCTTGACTGGACCGTATTGGCTCCTACACCTTGCTCTATTAATTTAATAGCTTTTCACCAATGCATAACATAGTTTTTTATATAAAAATATCTCAAAATCATGAAATACATTGGTATATAGCTATCAAAACAGTAGTTTTCCTTTTCATCACCACAAGGCGATCGCATCTGAATTCGATTCAAATCAACCCGCTGGATTTCGACGCGACAGATGACTCCCGTGTCTTCGTAGGGGCGAAAAATCTTTCGCCCTGCGGCGTCTTTTTACCAGCGCCGTCGCTTTTTTGAGCGCAAGGGCGAAAAATTTTTCGCCCCTACCTCCGTGCTCCATCGCCAATTTGTTGACTCTTAAGAAATTTTGATGCGACCGCCTTGTTCATCATTCCCGCATTTTCACCCCCCTAGCCGCCGCTTCGGCCACGGCAAGGGCGGTCATGTTGATGAGGCGGCGCACGGTGGCCGAGCGGGTGAGCACGTGGGCGGGGGCGGCGGTGCCCAGCAGGATGGGGCCGACGGTGACGCCGTTGCTGACGGTGAGCTTGAGCACGTTGAACAGGATGTTGGCCGCGTCCAGATTGGGGCACACCAGCAGGTTGGCCTCGCCTTCCAGCGTGCTGTCGGGCACGGCCTGGGCGCGCAGCGTGGCCGAGAGGGCGTCGTCGCCGTGCATTTCGCCGTCGCATTGCACGCCGGGCATCTGCTCGCAGAACAGGTCGCGCGCGCGCCGCACTTTCAGCGCCGAGGCGCGTTTGGAGGAGCCGAAGTTGGAGTGCGAGACGAACGCCACCTTGGGCGGCACGCCGAAGTTGCGCACTTCGTCGGCGGCCATTTTGGCGATGGCGGCCAGCAGATCGGCGCCGGGGTCTTCGTTGACGTAGGTGTCGGTCACGAACAGGGTGCGCTCGGGCATCATGATGGCATTGATGGTGGCGTAGCCGGGCGCGCCAGGCTCGATGCCGATAATGTCGCGGATGTGATCCAGGTGCTGGTCGAACCGCCCGTGCGTGCCGCACAGCAGGGCGTCGGCATCGCCCAGGCGCACCATGAGCGCGCCGATGGTGGTATTGGAGCGGCGCACCGCCGCCTTGGCCGTTTCGGCGGTGAGGCCGTTGCGCGCCATCAGGCGGTGGTAGGTTTCCCAGTACTGGCGAAAGCGCGGATCGTTGTCGGGATCGACGTTTTCCACGTCGCGCCCCAAACGGATGCGCAAGCCGGCTTTGGCGATGCGCTGTTCGATCACCGCCGGGCGGCCAATCAGAATGGGGCGCGCCAGCCGGTCATCGACGGCGATTTGCGCGGCGCCCAGCACGCGCTCGTCCTCGCCCTCGGCGTAGGCGACGCGCTTGACGGCATCGGGCGCGGCTTTGGCGGACGCATAGACCGGGCGCATGACCATGCCGGTCTGATAGACGTAGTGCTCCAGCGAGGCGCGGTACGCCTGCAGATCGGCGATGGGGCGGGTGGCCACGCCGCTTTGCGCCGCCGCCCGCGCCACGGCGGGGGCGATGCGCAAAATCAGGCGCGGATCGAACGGGGTGGGAATGATGTAGTCCGGCCCGAAAGACAGCTTCTGGCCCGCGTAAGCGGCGGCCACTTCGGCCACGGTCTCAACCTTGGCCAGCGCGGCGATCTCGCGCACGCAAGCCAGCTTCATCTCTTCCGTGATCTTGGTGGCGCCGCAATCCAGCGCGCCGCGAAAGATGTACGGAAAGCACAGCACGTTGTTGACCTGATTGGGATGGTCGCTGCGCCCGGTGGCGATGATGCAATCGGGACGCGCGGCCTTGGCGTCTTCCGGAGTGATTTCGGGCCTGGGGTTGGCCAGCGCCAGAATCACCGGCTTGTCGGCCATGGTCTTGACCATGTCTTGCGTGAGCACGCCGCCGGTCGAGCAGCCCAGAAACACGTCCGCGCCTTTGACCACGTCAGCCAGCGTGCGCGCGCCGGTGTCGGGGTGCGCGTAGCGCGCTTTGCTCTCGTCGTAGCCCGCGGCGCGGCCTTGGTAGATCAGGCCCTTGGAATCGCAGGCATGCACGTGCTGCGGCTGCACGCCCAGCGCCACCATCACGTCCAGACAGGCGATGGCCGCCGCGCCCGCGCCGCTGACGGCCACCTCGACATCCCAGATGTTCTTGCCCACCAGCTCCAGCGCGTTGAGCAGCGCCGCCGACGAGATGATGGCCGTGCCGTGCTGGTCGTCGTGAAACACGGGAATGTTCATGCGCTCGCGCAGCTTGCGCTCGATGAGAAAGCACTCCGGCGCCTTGATGTCTTCCAGATTGACGCCGCCCAGCGTCGGCTCCAGCGCGGCGATGATGTCCACCAGCTTGTCCGGGTCGCGCTCGGCCAGTTCGATGTCGAACACGTCGATGCCGGCGAACTTCTTGAACAGGCACCCCTTGCCCTCCATCACCGGCTTGCCCGCCAGCGGCCCGATGTCGCCCAGCCCCAGCACGGCGGTGCCGTTGGTGATGACGCCCACCAGATTGCCGCGCGCGGTGTATTCCACCGCCTTGGCTGGGTCCTTCTGAATATCCAGGCACGGATACGCCACGCCCGGCGAATACGCCAGCGACAGATCGATCTGGTTGGATAGCGGCTTGATCGGCGTGACGGAAATCTTGCCGCGTTTAGGCTCGCGGTGGTAATGCAGCGCCGCATCGCGCAGCGCGGCTTCGGCGGGAGAAAGGGCTTGGTGAGACATGGTCTCCTCGATTCGTTTCGGGGATGGCCCGATTATGAGCACGCCGCCTTCGCATGATGCTCCTGAAACAGTAGCTTCATGCCAATGTATTACATGTATTTTAAATTGTTTTATTCATAAAATACACACTGAACAATGGAGCACAGCTATGAATTTGGATACGCTCCCATCAAAACTCCAGGGTGATCGCATCTAAATTTTTTAAAAATCAACAAGTTGGCGATCGAGGACGGATGTAGGGGCGAAAGATTTTTCGCCCTTGCGCTCAAAAGAGCGACGGCGCTGGCAAGGAAACGCCGCAGGGCGAAAGATTTTTCGCCCCTACGAAGGCGCGGGTGTCATCTGTGGCGTCGAAATCCAACGGGTTGATTTGAATGGAATTTAAATGCGATCGCCCTGATCAAAATTCCAATGCTGCTCAGTGAAGACATTTCAAATCGTCATTCCCGCGCAGGCGCTAATTTAAGGATGAATCGCTGGCGTTTTGCTCCTTCCGCCGCTTGCGGGGGAAGGTTGGGATGGGGGCAGCAACGCACCGCAAACGCAGCGCTTCTTTCAGCACCGTGCGCCCCCACCCCAGCCCTCCCCCGCAAGCGGGGGAGGGAGAAAACCACGCACTCACCCCCCAGTTAGCGCCTATGCGCCTGCGCGGGAATGACGGCTTGAGGTGCCTTATAGCGGTTTCGAAAAATACTCAGACGCGAAGGCGAGCCGCAGACAGTACGAGTAGTACGGCAAGGCGAAGACGACAAAGTATGAGAATTTTTGGGAACCGCTATAACTGAACCGCAGCGCATCAAAACTCCGGCTCGTCCAGTTGCGCCAGCAGCGCGCGCCGCTGGGCGGGCTGCACGCCGCGCACTTGGGCTGCTACCCAATGCAGCCGGGCAGAACTCACGCCGCCTTCGGCGCGCCAGCGCGCCGCTTCCATTTGCGGGTTGTGCAGCATGGCCGCCAGCGTGACGGCCTGCCGGGGCGTGAGGCGCCGGGCGCTCACACCGAAGTAGTGGCGCGCGGCGGCTTGCGCGCCGCAGATGGGGCGGCCTTGCGCATCTATACCCCAAGGCGCGTTGGCCAGATAAAGTTGCAGGATGCGGCCTTTGCCGAGCGCGGCTTCGGCATCCAGCGCGTACAGCAGTTCCCGCGCCTTGCGCTCCAGTTGGCGCTCCCCGCCCGTAACCATGAGCTTGGCCAGTTGCTGGCTCAACGTGCTGGCGCCGCGGCGGATGGCGCCGGCTTGCTGGTTGGCTTGCAGCGCGGCGGCCAGTTCTTCCGGGTCGAAGCCGGTGTGCTCGTAAAAACGCTGGTCTTCCGCCGCGAGCACGGCGCGCGCCAGCCAGTGGCGCGCCGGCAGCGGCGGCGTGCGCCCGCAGGCGCTTTGCGCCAACGCCCAGTCTTGCGTGCCCAGACCGCTGACGGTCAGCCCTTCGATGCGCGGCGCGATGCGCCAGTCCGATGTTCCCTCGCGCGGCGGCAAGGGCAATTCCACGCGCAGCGCCAGCGTGCCTTCGATTTGCGCGGCGGCCAGTTCCGGCAGACCGGGCGCGAGCAGCTCGAACCACTGGCGCGCGGGTGCGGCGGGCCAGTCGATCACCACACGCCAGCCGGGGCCGGCGCGCCGCGCCTGCCAGTGCGCGGTGAGCGCGGCCTCGTTTTGCGCAGCAGGGGAGCGTGGGGGCATCTTCTCGCCGCCGCCGGGCCGCCCCAAGGCGGCGAGCGCCCCTGCGGGGGGCAGCGCACCATGCGCAGCAGGGGAACGTGGGGGCATCATTTCCAGCCGCAGCGTGCCGTGCAGGCTTTGCGCGTCGCCGCGCGCCAGCGTGATCTGCGCCGCCGGCACGCGCAGACCTTCGGGCTGCCCCAGCGCAGGCGGCAGCGGCAACCGGCAGGGCTGGCAGCGCAGGGTGAGCGCGGGCGCATCCCCCGGCCCGCCGGCGCTGACCCAGCCCAGCGTGAGCGGCCCCAGGCGGCTGGGCACGGCGCGGCCCGCCAGCCGCTCGCCGATCCACGGCGTGGTCGCCAGCCACACCAGTTGCGGCACGCTGGCTTGCAGCTTGAACGGGCCGCGCCCGATTTCGGCGGCCCAGTCGCCGGGCGGCGGCGCAAGGGCGGCGCGCAAGACGATCCACAGCACGCCCGGCAACGCGATCAGGGTCAGCAGCACCCAGCCGAGGGGCAGCAGGCGGCGCGCAAGGGTGGGGCCGGGTTTCATACTGGATCGGCTCCCAAGGGGCTGGTGGTGGTTACGGCCCGCCACGGGCCTTGTGAGCGGCCCGTGGCCGCCGCCCAGTACCAGGCGGAAGTGTCGGCAAAGTGCTGGCCGCGGACGTCTTCGATCTGCTCGCACACGCGCAGCGCGGTCTCGCCTTTGCGGGCGGTGAAGCACCGCTGGAGCGCCCTTGGGTCCGGCAACGCCGCTTCCAGCCGCTCGCCCTCGATGCGGTAGCCCAGCGCGCGGTAGCAGTCGGCCGCCGGGTGCAACATGCGGGTGGGCGCGGTCACGTCGCGCAGCACGACGATCCGGCGGCCATCGGTCAGGCGCGCGATGCGGCCCGGAAAACGCTCGGCAAAGCGTTGCTCCACCGCCGACAGCGCCAGCGGCCGCACCGCCGCGCCCTGCCAGCGCCGCGGCAATTCGGCGGCTGGGGCGCCAGCGGCGGCCTGCGCTCCCGCATCCGTTTTGCCGTGCGCGCCCCACAGCGCGCAGATGAGCATGGCCGCACCGAACAGGGTTTTGCCCAGCACGCGATTTTGGAAAGTATTGGAGATCATTTTTCGACTCCAATGCCCTTCTTCGTCATTCCAGCGAGGGCGGGAATCCATTGCGACGTTGGTTTCTCAAGTGACGTTTTTGGATTCCCGCCTTCGCGGGAATGACGAAAGGAGGTTTTGTCCGCCCAGCCCATCAGCGCCGCGATGCCGCCGCACACCGCCGCCAGCGCCAGCAGGCCGATGATTTGATGCGCCCATTCGCCGCCGCCGCGCCCGCCAGCTTGCAGCGCCACCAGTGCGGTGTTGCGCAGCACGTTGCCGGCCAGCACCATCAGGCCCGCCAGCGGCAGGCGCTGAAGAAAGGCGCGGTCGGCGCGGCCCTTGAGCAGCGCCGCCGCGCAAGCGGTGAAGTAGCCGGCCCAGGCCATCTGCACGCCGGAGCAGGGCGCATCGACAATGATTAGTTGCCCATCGACCAGCAGGCTCGCGCCTTCGCGCTGCACCGCAAACCCCACGGCCAGCAGCCAGCGGCTGGCTTCGGCGGTAAGCACGCGCAGCGGGTAGCCCGCGTAGAACTGGAGCGAGGCCAGCAGCGGCAGCGCCAGCACCGCCAGCCCCAGCACCGGCGCGGCGGCAATCGCATGACTAGGGGCCGGCCACAGCACGCCATCGCGCACGCGCATCGCGCCGCGCCGCGCGTCGGGCAGAAAGGCCAGCAGGCCGCAGGCCCAAGCCACAATCGCCAGCAAGCTAGCCGCCAGCGGCGCGGCTGGCCCGCGCAGCAGCGTGGCCCCAAAAGTGCCGGCCAGCGCCGCCGCCAGCCAGGACAAGCGCGGGGCGCAGCGCAACTGCTGGCGCAGCGACCACAACAGCACGCCCAGCGCGGCCAGCGCGAGCAGGCCCAGCGGGTCGTCGGAACCGTCGGCCACGCGCGCGGCCATCCAGCGCCATGCAGGCCATAGCGCGGCGGTCTGCAACCCGATCCACAGCCAGGCCGGAGCGCGGTCCAGCCGAATGGCCCACGGCAGCAAGCCGGGGCGCAACAAGGGATAAGCGGCGGTTTTCATGACGGTTTCCTTTTTCTCTCGTCATTCCCGCGCAGTTCCCGCCTGCGCGGGAATGACGGGGAATCCATGCACGTCACCTCAGGCAGCGGCCCACGAACGAAAACCAGAGCGTCTGGGAATCCCCTGCCATTCCCGCCCAGCGCCGTGGGCTGCCATGCAATCCCGGCGTTTTGAGACCACGCCTGAACAAGCTGGGATTCCACTTCGTTCCATCCCAGCCTACAACTCTGCCAACCCGCGCGCGCAAGAAGAAAAAGAGCACCGCCAGCACCACCAGCATGGCGGCCCAGGTTGCAGGCTCCGGCGTGCTGGCCACTTGCGCGCCGAGCGCGCTGGCATCGCCCACGGCGCGGTCGGTCACGCCTTCGGGCAGGGGGCTGGGCTGGTCGGCGCGGGCGTTTTGGCCGCCGGGGTTGCGCACCACCTGATCGACGGCGATAAAGCTCGTGTATTGCGTGAGCAGCCCGTAGTCCAGCCCCAGCTTGGTGATGGCCGCCTTTTGTGCGCCGCCGCCGGTGAGCGCCTCCTGGTCGCTCAGGGTGGTGATGCGCTGGCGCGCCCACAGGTAGCGCAGCGCCGGGCCGCCCCGCGCGGCATCAAGGGCGGCCAGATCCACGGACAGCGCCTGCCGGTACGCTCCGCCGGCGGCGCGGCCTTCGACGATCAGGCGCGGCGGCTGGCCTTGGCCTTCCGCCGGGGCGCGCCATTTGCCGAACACGATCACCGGGCGCTCGGCCAGCACGTCGGGCAGTTGCGGCGGCTCCACGTCGTAAACCTCCAGCCCCTCCAGGCGCGCCTGCACGCCGGTGAGCACGGGCGCGGCGATCATCTTGCGGAAACGCTCGGCCTGCGCCCTGGCCTCGTGCGGACGGGTGACGATGAACGGCTCGCCCATGCCGGCGCGCGCCAGCCCTTCCATCAAGTGCCGGTTCACCGACGAGCCGATGCCGAAGGCAAACAGGTTGGCCGCGCCCAAATTGCGGCGCACCAGCGCGAAAGCATCGTCTTCCACCGTCACGTACCCGTCGGTGATGACCACCACCGTGCGCGACAGATCGGGCGTGCGCGGCTCGGCGAAGGCGCGGCGCAGCGCGGGCACCAGCTCGGTGCCGCCGCTGCCGCCGGCCTGGTCGATGGTGCGTATGGCCGCGTCGATGTTGGCGCGCGTGGCCGGCGCCGAATGGGGCGAAAGAATCCGGCTGCTGCCGGAAAACAGCAGCACGTTGAAGCGGTCGCTGGGGCGCAAGCCTTCCAGCAAATCGCGCATCAGCGCCTTGGAGGTGTCCAGCGGAAAGCCGTGCATGCTGCCGGAAATATCGACCACGAAGATGTAGTCGCGCGGCGCGATCTGCGCCTGCGCCACCGCGCGCGGCGGCTGCACCATCGCCAGAAAAAAGTTTTCCTTCTCGCCGCGCTCCAGCAGCACGCCGGACGCAATGGCTTCGCCCGCCAGCCGCCAGTTGAGGATGAAGTCGCGGTTGTTGGCGTTGCCCGCGCCGCGCGCCGCATCCGGCGCCAGTTGCACGCTGGCGCGGCGGCTGGTCTCGGCATCCTGCTGCGTGTCGATGGCATGGCTGGGCGAGACCAGCTCGCGGATCGCCAGCGGGCTGTCGATCTCCACCTGCATACTGAAGGCCGCCGGGTTGGGCTGGCCCTCATGCAGCACCGGCTGCGCCGGGAAAGCGCCACCGCCTGGAGCAGGCTGGCCGCTGGCCGTTGAATCTGGCGCGTTCTCGCGCGTGCCTGCGTAGCGCGGACCCACCACGGTGGGAAAGACGAACTGGTACTGCCCGTCTTCGGGCGCCAGCAATTCGTTGTAGCGCAACTCCACATCCACCTCGTCGCCCGGCAGGATGTTGGCCACATTCATCTGGAACACGTTGGGGCGGTGCTGCTCCAGCAGGGCGGCGGTCTTGCCCTCGCGCCTGGCGGCGTCGTATTCGATTTTTGCGGCGTGCTTTTCGCGGATCTGCGCCACCACGCGCCGGTTGCCCACGCGCACCACCAAGCCGCCCACCGCCGCGCGCGTGCTGCCGGGAAAGATGTAGCGCGCCTCAATCGGCGCGCCGCCTTCGTTGCGGTAGCGCTGCGTCACCGTCACATCGGCGATCACGCCGGAAATTTTTGCGCGCACATCGGTGCGCTTGAGCGGCAGCGCCTCGACGCCCGGCTCGGCCCCTCGCACGAAAAAGTAGGGGCTTTCGGCCTTCCGGCTTTCGCCCGGGTCATCCTGCGCCAGCGCCGGCAACCCGGCCAGCGCACCCAGCAGCGCCGTAAAAAAGAATCGAGCAAACATCGGTTTTCCTCCACACAAATCGCGGCAGGCGCCATGCCTGTTCCGCATGGCGCTACTGTGGAAACCGAATGAGCGGCCCGTATGAAGCCTGCGTGCGCCCGCATGAAAAGCGCACATCGGGCGTGAGGGTGGGATGAAAATTGTGTGAAGCGTTAGCTACAAAATAAATAGCTTATAGCCTAGGTTATACCTTGGTTTGCGCTCTATTTTGCTTGAAGTAACATACCTCAGCATCGTCATTCCCGCGCAGGCGGGAACGCAGTGCTTCTTTCAGCGCCGTGCGCCCCCACCCCAGCCCTCCCCCGCACGCGGGGGAGGGAGTGAAGAAAACCAGGATTCGGAGTTGCAAAAATCCAACCCCCGCTTGCAGGAGAGGGAGTGCATCTTGCTCCTTCCCCCTCAAACGGGAGAGGGAGAAAACCACGCTCAACCTTCTTCACCGCCGCAGCGCGGGCAGGTGCAGTTCGGCGAGGACGCCGCGCTGTTCATAGAGAAGGCCGGGCAAGGCGTTTTCCGTGGCGGAGAGTGGGGTGTCTTCTTTGGGCGCGGCATTGTCGAGCGTGACGCTGCCCTGGTGCAGCTTGGCGATTTCGCGCACGAAGGCCAAGCCCAGGCCGGTGCTTTTCTTTTGGGTGCCGGGGCGCGCAAGGGAGAAGAAACGCTCGAACGCCTTGCCGCGCGCATAGGGCGGCAGGCCCGCACCGTGGTCGCGCACGCGCACGACGGCGATGCGGGCAGCGCGGTGCAGGCTCAGTTCGATGTCGGGCATGTCGGGCACGCCGCACGGCGCGGTGAAATCGACCGCGTTGTCGAGCAGGTTGCCGATGGCGCGGCGCAGCAGGAAGGGATCTCCTTCGACGGCTACTTCTTCTTCAATGCGCACGGCCACCTGCAAGCGCGGTGCCTTGGCGCGCGCGCCGGCGGCCAGTTCGTGCAGCATGGGGGCCAGCGGCACGCGCTCCTGATGCTGCAACATGCGGCGGCTTTCGAGCGCGGAAAGTTCCAGCATTCGCTCCACGGTTTCTTGCATACGCTGCGTTTCGCTGGCGATGCTGGCGGCAAAGCGGCGGCGCGGCACGGGCTGCATGCTTTCTTCCTGCAACAGTTCCGCCGCGCCGCGGATGGCCGACAGGGGGCTTTTGAGTTCGTGCGTGAGTTGCTGCACGTAGTCTTGCACGTAGTTGCGCCCGGCGATGGCGTCGCGCAGTTCGCGCTCGAGGGCGCGCCACTGCGCGCGCAGCGCGCGCCAGGCGCGGCGCGGGCTGAAGTGGCGCCGCCCGGCGGCGTCGCGCTGCCAAGCGGTGGCCAGGCCGGCGAGCAGGTCGCTGGTCATGCCGAGCGGGCGGATCATGAGAAACGACAGCGCCAGGCCGAGCACGAGCACGGAAAGGGCGGACATCAGCCCGGCGTAAACGACGTTGGCCCGCGCGTCGGAGACGAACTGGCCGAAGCTGCGCACCGGCTTGCCTAAGGTGAGCACGCCCACGATCCGGCCCTGCCAGCGGATGGGCACGCCCACGTACATGACGGAGGAATCGGGGTCTTGCGCGAGGTCGCGCGTGGTGCGCGCGCCGTATTCGCCGGCCAGCGCGCGGCTCACATCGCGCCAGCGCGAATAGTCCTGCCCCAGCGCGCGGCCCGTGGCGTCGTACACCACCACGCCGCTGGCGTTGGTGACGTAGGCGCGCAATTCAATGCGCGTTTTGTGCAACTGGTAGATCTGGGCGGAAAACGGGCGCGCGTAGGCGTCGCGGAAGATGGCGGCGATGCGATCCAGGGGCAACGCGCCGTCTTCCACGTCCTGCTCGATCACGCTGGCCATGAGCTGCGCGGTTTCGACCAGCGATTCTTCGGCGGACTCGCGGTAGCGCGGGTCGAGGCCGGCCAGCATGCTGTAGAGCAGCGCGCCCATGCCCAGGGCATAGACCAGCAGCAGGGCCAGGAAGATACGCAGACGCCGGCTCATGTTTACGTTTGGCGTTTGGTGTTTGGTGTTTGGTGTTGAGTGTTGAGCGTGTGAAGCGCCGGGTTTTCACGCTCAACGCCCGGCCTGAATTACTCGCGCAGCGCGTAACCGATGCCGCGCAGGGTGCGGATCGGGTCTTCATCGGCGGCCACCGCGCGCAGCTTGGCGCGCAGGGTTTTGATGTGGGCATCGACGGTGCGGTCGAAGCTCGCGCCGGGATCGTCCCACACCAGTTCCAGCAGCTCGTCGCGCGTGAACACGCGCCCCGGGCGCTGGATGAGCGCCGACAGCAGCCCGTATTCGTAGCGCGAAAGATCGAGCGCGCGGCCCCGGTAGCGGATCTGGCGGCGTTCGGCGTCGAGCCGGAAAGCGCCGTGCAATTCGCCGGACGGGTTGCCGGTTACTCCTTTTTCAGAAGCTGTATGTCCATACTGTGCTTGCGTTTGTGGCTGATTTTGTTCAGAATCAGCACTCAACCGGCTGCGGCGCAGAATGCCGCGCACGCGCGCCACCAGCTCGCGCGGGGAAAAGGGTTTGGCGATGTAGTCGTCGGCGCCCATTTCGAGGCCGACCACGCGGTCGATCTCGCCCGAGCGGGCGGTGAGGAACACCACGGGAACGGCCTTGCCGCCGGGCAGATCGCGCAGGCGGCGCAATAGCTCGAAGCCGTTCATGTCGGGCAGGCCGATGTCGAGAATCGCCAGCGCCGGGGGCGTGCGCGCGAAGCTTTCCAGGGCTTGCCTGGCGGCGCCGCAAACTTCAGGCGCGAAGCCGTCGGAGGCCAGCGCATAGTGAATGGTTTCGGCAATGCCGGCTTCGTCTTCCACCACCAGAATGCGCGGCGGGTTTGGGGCGGCGGGCAAGGGAGCGGGCATGGGTTGTCTCTCTTGTAGGGGCGAAAAATCTTTCGCCCCTCGGCGTTTCATTCAAAGCGTCGTGGCTCTTGCGGCGCACGCACGGGCGAAAAATTTTTCGCCCTTACGGCTGGCAAATAGAAACCGTTCATGGCTTTTTCTCCGGCAACTCGATCATGACTTCCAGCACTTCCAGATCGTCTTGCCGCTTGACGTTGACTTTGATGTCCCTGGGGTCGATCTTGACGTATTTGCTGATGACTTCGACCAGATCGCGTTGCAGCGCGGGCAGGTAGTCCGGCTCGGCGGGGTTGCGCCCGGCGCGCTCGTGCGCCAGGATGATTTGCAGCCGCTCCTTGGCGACGCTGGCGGTTTTCTTCTTTTCGCCAAGCAGAAACGAGAACAGGGACATCATGGCCGCTTACCTCCCGAACAGGCGCTTGAAGAAGCCCGGTTTTTCCGCGTCCACGAAGCGCAGCGGGCGCTCCTCGCCCAGAAAGCGCGCTACCACGTCCAGATACGACTCGGCCACCGCCGTGCCTTTCAGATGCACAGCAGGCAGACCTTGGTTGGAGGCTTGCAGCACATCTTCGCTTTCGGGAATCACGCCGATCAGGGAGATGCGCAAAATGTCCTGAATGTCGGTGAGGCTGAGCATCTGGCCGTCTTGCACGCGGCTGGGGTTGTAGCGCGTGATGAGCAGGTGTTCCTTGACCGGATCGCCGCCTTGCTTGGCGCGTTTGGTCTTGCTGGCCAGCATGCCCAGAATGCGGTCGGAATCGCGCACGCTGGAGACTTCGGGGTTGGTGACCACCAGCGCCTGATCGGCATAGTGCATGGCCAGCAGCGCGCCGGTTTCGATGCCGGCGGGCGAATCGCACACGATGTAGGCAAAGCCCATGCCTTTGAGGTCATCCAGCACTTTCTCCACGCCTTCCTGCTTGAGCGCGTCTTTGTCTCGCGTCTGGCTGGCGGCCAGCACGAACAGGTTATCGCATTGTTTGTCCTTGATGAGCGCCTGGTGCAGATTGGCTTCGCCGTGGATCACGTTGATGAGGTCGTACACCACGCGGCGCTCGCAACCCATGATGAGGTCGAGGTTGCGCAAGCCCACGTCGAAATCGATCACGGCGGTTTTGTGGCCGGCCAGCGCCAGCCCCGAAGCGAAGGCGGCGCTGGTGGTGGTTTTACCCACGCCGCCTTTGCCGGAAGTCACGACAACGATTTCGGTCATTTGTGCAGGTCTTTCCTGAAACGGTGTATCGGTTTTCAAAGCGCGGTGACGACAAGTTTGCCGCCGCCTTCATGGCTGATCAGATGGACATGCGCGGGATGACGCCATATCTCCGGCGGCAACGGCGTTTCGGTGGTGCGGTAGACACCAGCGATGGCGATCAGCTCCGGCTGCATGTCCAGCGTGAAGATGCGCGCCGAAGTATCGCCGCGTGCGCCGGCAATGGCGCGCCCGCGCAAGGGCGCGTAAACGTGAATGTGACCATCGGCAATCACCTCGGCGCCAGGATTGACCATCGCCAGCACCACCAGATCGCGCCCGCGTGCATAGATTTGCTGGCCGGAGCGCACTGGGCGGTTCACCACCAGCGTGGTAAGCGGTTCTTGTGGCGCAGGAACGGATGGCACGAGCTGCGCGTTGACCTCGGCCTGAACCGGCGATGCTTGCTCATTCAGTTGCTCAATAGGCGGTGCGTGACGCTTTGGTGAAACGAGTTCAGGCACAGCCGCCAAGCCCGCCTTGGCTGCCGCCGCAATTTGGCTCAGACTGCCGCCACAAATAGCGATAGGCGCCAGCTTGTACTTGCGCAGCAAGGGTAGCAGCGCTTTGAAGTCGATACGCGCATGGCCGTGCTCGGCCTGCAGCAGTGAGAGATCAATGAGCAACGGATCTTTGTCGAAAAAATCCGGGATATCGCCAAAGCGCGCTTCAAGCTCGGCCCGAAGCTGCTCCAGATTCGGCAGCTTGAGTAACAACGTCACCAACGGCAAATTGGCACTTTTGATCTCGAAGCTGGCAGGAGCCTTGGCAGCAAGGGTGACAGACATACGAAGATCGGAAAAAGTTGAAATGCAGAAAGCGGCAGCGCGGCATCTTAGCAGTGATACGCGCTGCTTTCGGGCGCTGCCGCATGGGCTTCATCGTGACAGGTTTTCTTCCAAGAATTCAATGATTCAAATTCGTAGGTAGTAGTAGAAGCCTGTGGTTATGTGGATGGCATAGCCGAATGTCATATCAGGCTTGACTTGCTGTGTTGCCGCGGCTTGTGGAAAAGTCCGCCTGAGCTGCAAGCATCAAACGGGATAACTTTGGCGCTGGCGCGGACTTTGTGGATAAGAGCTGGCTTGTGCGGGAGTTGTTCACAAGCTAAAGCATGAGCAAGATCAAGCGTTGAGTGTGGGAGTTTTAGGTTGCAAACGCTCTGTCGCACCTTTAATACTCGATGTTCTCCGTGACTTCATAGCCTTTTTCGCGGATGGCGGCGGCAAGCGCCTGACGCGGCTGGCTGGAATCGACCTCAACTAGATTGCGGTTGCGGTTGATCTTCACTTCAGCGTGTGCGTCGAGTTGCTTGATGGCGCGCTGCACAGTCATTTCACAATGGTTGCAGGTCATACCGGTGACGGTGAATTGCTGTGGCATGTCGATCATTCCGTGTAAGGTTGCCGGGCGGGTTCAAAGCCCCTCGGCTTTCATGGTTGCTTGTACCGCTGGGCGGGCGGCCACACGCTCACGCCAGGCGGCGAGGTGGCTGAACGCGGCTAGGTCGATATTCATCGGCTTGGCCCAGTTGGTGACAGTGAACAGGTAGCCGTCGGCGACGGTGAAATCCTCGCCCATGAGCCAGGTTTTACCGGTCAGCTCGCCATTGACCCAAGTCAGGCGGTCCATAAGTCTGGTCTTGGTTGCGGCTTTGGCGTCGGCGCCGAAAGCGGGGTTGAATAGAGGGCCGAAGCCTCCTTTATGCAACTCGGTGGCGATGAAATTAAGCCAGCTTTGCAGTTTGTAGCGCGCCAGCGTGCCGTTGGGCGGAGCCAGCTTTTTGGCCGGTGCCTGATCGGCGATGTATTGGACGATGGCTGGGCCTTCGCTCAAACCCGTGCCGTCAGCCAGCACCAGATAGGGCACGTAGCCTAGCGGGTTGATCTTGCGGTAGTCCGAGCCGTCGGGCAGCACCTTGGTCTTGGTGGGCGCGGCGATGGCCTCGTAGGCCAGGCCAGCTTCTTCCAGCGCGATGTGCGGAGAAAGCGAGCAGGCGCCGGGGGAGTAGTACAGCTTCAACATGGAAGTCTCCTTGAGGTTGAACAAAAATCACACTTGCACGCGGCCCGCCGAGTTGATGACGGTCACATCCACGTACTTCGATCCGTTGTGTGAAGAAGCGCTGAATTCGAGAGTAAACCCCCCCAGATCGTGCTTGCGTTCCAGCGCATCGACAAAGCGCTGCCACGTCAGCGTATCGCCGCATTGCGCGATGCCGCGCAGGATCACCTGGGCGTTCACATAGCCTTCCAGCGCGCCATAGCTGACCTCCGCATCGGTCAGCGCCATCGCCTTGCGGAATTCGACCACCAAGGGCGGCGACTCTTTCCACGGATAGGGCATCACCTGCGTAATGCCTATGCCCTTGGCCTTTGCCCTCAGATTATTGATCAGTCCAGAGGTGCCGATGAAGCTCACGCCGCAATACATCATGGTTTTTTCTTGCGGGCCAAGCGTTTCCACCAGCTTGGCGCATGGACCATAGACGTTGCCCAGCGCCACGGCGGTTGCGCCGCTAGCCGCGATTTCCTTGGCCGCCTGCGCCACATTCAGGCTGTTGCGCGCTACTTTGCTCACCACTACCGGCTGTTTGCCGCGCTCAGCCAGCGCCTGCGTCACGCCTTGCGTGATGGCCTCGCCGTAGGAATCGTCTTGCGCGAAGATGGCCACTTGCGCGCTATCGCTGTAGGCCAGTAGTTGCTTGACCAGCACCTGGCACTCGCGGTTGTAGCTGGCGCGGGTGTGGAAGATGTTCGGCTCGAACTTGCGCAGACTTTCGGCTCCCGTGAAGGCGCCGACGAACGGGATGCCCGCTTCGACAATGACCGGAAACGCCGCCAGACAAGTCGGCGTGCCCACATAGCCGCCCAAGGCGAACACGCCTTGTTCGATCAGCTTGAGCGTGTTTTCCTTGCACGGCTGCGGTTCGTATTGGTCGTCGAGCGAAACCAGCTCGATCTTGCGCCCATTCACGCCGCCGCTCTTGTTGGCGAGCGCGAAGGCGGCCTTCATGCCGGCGGTCATTTCGGTGCCGAGCAGGGCCGAGGGGCCGCTTTGCACCGCCGACTGGCCGATCAGAATGGTCGAGCCGCTGTAAACCTGTTTGGCTTTTGCGTTCGAAAGCGCGGACGCCCGCACGGGCTGGATCGTCGCTCCCAAGCCCAAAGCGCCCGCCGCCAGAAAAGTTCGCCGGTGCATCACAATCATTTCCTTTCTGTGCCAGACAGGATGAAAGGCGAAAGATACCAGTTTTAGGGACGGGAAGAAAGCAAAATCGGGCAGAAGTGATGTGTGATGTATGCTATTTTTAACATAGCTTTTTACCGAATTATTTCATGTCATTACCGGACAGAATACATCTTAAATTTATATGAATCGACGGCACCTAGCTATTTAATAAAGAGCATTGCCCTCGCTTCTCCTCCTCTCATTGAAGCAAATTCTCACGGGTTTCCGGCTTCATGCTGCCAGTAGCGCGCCGCCTCGGCGCGCTCGCAGCGCGCGCGATCGGGTTGCGCGCTTGCCCAGCGGATCGCGCCGCAAGCCGGGGTGGCGATGAATTGCGCGCCCGCGGCGCGGTAGCGCGCCACGATTTCGGGGTGCGGGTGGCCGTAGCGGTTGCGGTAGCCCGCCTGCGCGAGGGCCAAGCGCGGCTGCACGGCGGCGATCAGCGCGGGCGATGACGACGAATGGCTGCCGTGGTGCGGTGCCAGCAGCGCGTCGGCGCGCAGATCGAAGCCACGTTCCGGGGCGGACGCGGCCAGTTCCTTTTCCTGCCGCGCCTGGATGTCACCGGTCATCATCGCCGACGCGCCACGCCCGTCTTGCGCGGCCACGCGCAGCACGCAACTGCGGGCGTTGGTGTTTTTCGCGGCTTCGGTGTGGCCGGATGCGGGCGGGTGCAGCACTTCAAAACGCACGCCGTCCCATGCCCACGTTTGCCCGGCCCGGCACAGTTCGGGCGTGCGGCTGGGCGCGCCTTCGGGCGGATCGGCTTCGGAGGCCATCAGCCACGCCTGCGGCTGCGCCAGCAACACCGCCGCCGCGCCGCCGGTGTGGTCGCTGTCGCGGTGGCTGAGGATCACGCCGTCAAGCCGCTCGCCCAGCGCCGCCAGCAGGGGCACCAGTTCTCGGCTGCCCGCCTCGCCCGCGCTCCCGTAGCGCGGCCCGGCATCGAACAGCAGCGCATGGCGCGCGGTGCGCACCAGCGTGGCGCTGCCTTGCCCGACGTCGGCGGCCAGCAGTTCGAACTGGCCTTGCGGCGGGCGGCCCGGCGTCCACAGCGCCAGGCCGGCCAGCAGCGGCACGCCCGCTAGCCGCAGCATCCACGGCCAGCGCAGCGCCAGCAGCACGCCGCCGGCTACCGCCGCCGCGCCAGCGGGCCAAGGCACGGCGGGCCACGCCAGCGATGCCAGCGGCCAACTGGCGAGCCACTCCAGCCACGCCATCAGGGGCCGCAGCGCCGCCATCGCCAGGGACCACAGCGCGGGCGCGAGTGCGCCCAGCAGCGCCAGCGGGGTGACGACCAGCGTGACCCACGGAATTGCCGCCAGATTGGCCAGCAGCCCGACCACCGACGCCTGATGAAACAGCAGCAGCGTCAGCGGCGCAAGCGCGATCGTGATGACGCCCTGTGTGCGCAGCAGCGCCATGAATGGCTCCCACAGCCGCCGCCCCGCGCGCGCCGCCAATCCTGCCCCTTCCGGCGCGCGTCCGGCATGGCGCGTGCCCAAATCGGTGGCAAACAGAATACCCACCGCGACGAAACTTAGCCAGAAGCCTGACTGCATCAGCGCCCACGGGTCGGCGGCCAGCACCGCGGCCATCGCCCACAGCCACGTCAGCCACCACGGCCACGCCAGCCCGGCCAGTCGCAGCAGCGTGAACAGCCCCAGCATGAGCACGGTGCGCTGTGCGGGCACGCCCCAGCCGCTGAACAGCGCATACAGCAGCGCGCACGCCACCCCGCCGATGCGCCCGGCTACCGGCGCGGGCAGCCACAGCGCCAAGTTGTGCAGGAGCGGCCACGTAAGGCGCGCGCCCAGCCGCCACAGCCGCGCCAGTGCGAGCGCGGCCAGCCAGCCGATCATGGTGATGTGCAGGCCGGAGATCACCATCAGATGCGCCACGCCCGCTACGCGGAACAACGCCCAGTCCTCAGAAGCGATGACGGCCTGATCGCCCGTCACCAGCGCGGCCACGATGCCCGCCTGCCGCTCGCGGGCCGCATCGCTATCCGCCGCGTGCGCCAGAATGCTTTCGCGCACCCATTGCCGCGCTCGTTCGATCAGGCGGTCCTTGGCGGGCGCGAGCCGTTCGGGGATGAGCGGGCCGGTTTTTTTGGTGCCCGTGCGCACATAGCCCGTCGCGCCTACGCCCTGCTCCCACAGCCACAATTCCGCGTCGAATCCGTGCGGGTTGCGGTTGCCGTGCGGCGCTTTCAGGCGCATGGCAAAGCGCCAAAGCTCGCCCGCCAGCGGCGGTTTTTCCGGGGCAAGGCCAGGATCGGCCGCACCGTCCTGCGCCGCGCCAACGCTCCCGTAACCGTGCGCGTACCAGCTTATCTGCACCCGTGCGGGCAGCCGCGCCGCCTCGCCCGGACGGCCCGCCGCGTCGAGCAGACGGGCATCTTGCACCGCCAGCGCAAAGCGCCAGCCGTCGGCCCCGCGTTCGGGCATACGGTCGATCACGCCCGTCACCAGCAAATCGCGCCCTTCCAGCTCGGGTGCGATGCGGTCCGCGGCCCTGACCCCGGCGCGCAAACCGGCCCCGCCAAAAGCCAGCAGCGCCATGCCCAGCGTCAGGGTCATCAACGCCGTTTTGGGCGCTGCCCGGCGCCCCAGCCACGCCAACGCGGCCAACACCCCGCCTCCGCCCGCCAGCGCCGCATAAGCCCCCGCCGCCCACAGCGCGGGCTGCGTCACCTGCAACGCCGTGCCTGCCACCCACCCCGTCGGCCCCAGCGCCAGCGCCCAACCCGCCCAGCCGTAGTTGCGTGCGTTCTGCAAGGTAATGATTTCCAATTGATCTGGCCTGCCAGCCTGCTAGGATGCCAGAGATGAACATTCACGACAAACTCAAAGCTTTGGGGATCGCCCTGCCCCCCGTCGCCACACCCGCTGCCGCCTATGTGCCGTGGGTGCGCAGCGGCCCGCTGGTGTTTCTCTCCGGCCACCTGGCGCGCAAGGACGGCAAGCCCTGGCCCGGCAAGCTGGGCCAAGACATGACGACCGCCGAAGGCCGGCAAGCCGCCCGCGCCACTGCCATCGAGCTGCTCGGCACGCTGCACGCTGCCGCCGGTGACTTAAGCCGCGTGCGGCGCATCGTCAAGGTCGTCAGTCTCGTCAACTCTACGCCCGACTACACCGAGCAACATCTGGTTACCAACGGCTGCTCGGAGCTGCTGGCCGAAGTCTTCGGCGAAGCTGGCCAGCACGCTCGCAGCGCCTTCGGCGTGGCCGCGCTGCCGCTGGGCGCGTGCGTCGAAATCGAACTGGTGGCGGAGGTGGCGTGAGACGTATCGAAGCGCCAATTGGTGTGGCGGGCCAACAGGTTCGCGCGGGGCCACCGTCAGAACGTGTTTGCGATCTCGTTTTGATATGCCGCGTCATTGCCGCGTAGACGCACAGCCGCCCACTTGAAGAAGTGCGCTGTTTTGCACGCTGCGCCGTTTAGCTCCCTCCCCCGCGTGCGAGGGAAGGGGCAAAAACCAAGCACGCTCCCGCACACCTCGCGCCGAGATCGCAAACACGTTCTCATTACGCCAGTTCCACCGCCTGGCGCATGCCCTCGAGCAGCTTCTGGTTTTTGTGCGACTGGCTGCCGTACAGCCGGGCGTTGAATTCGGCGATGATCTCCCGCACGTCCACGGTAAGGCTTTCCTCGATGGCCGTGACTTCTTCCCGGTTGAGGATGAGCACCTCTACTTTCTTGATCGCGCAGACGGCGAAGATCAGTTCCGCGCCAAGGCGCAGCAGCCGGTCCTTGTGCGTGAGAACCAGGCGCTCCACTTGCTCCTCGACGATGGCATGGAGCAGGTACTTCAAACCTTTTTTGCGGCAGCTTATTCCCGATCCAATATCGGTCACCACCTCGAACGTCCAGCCCTGCTCGGTGCAGTGCGACTCCAGCGCCAGTTTCAGGCGCTCCAGCTCTTTCACGTACTCAGGGCCGGACACGCAAGCGTAGGCCACGGTGCGCCGGGCCGCGCCGTTCTGGGCGAGAAACATATCCGGCTTGAGTTTTGCCAGGTCGTAGCGCCGATGCCCTCCCGCCGTGTACACGGCGGGTAACTGGCCGTTAGCTTCCCAGCGCCGAAGCGTCGTAATCGACACACCCAGCGTTCGCGCGGCCTCACTGATACTTACCAATCGGTTCATGGTATGAATTCATCGAAAAAGGTTGGGAATGCAGCAAAAGGGAGCGTGATGTCTGCCTCAGTGTTGTTTCTTGTACCGAAAGCATTTTGTGAATATTAGCACGAAGGCTGTATGACTGCAAATCAGAATGACACATCAACAGCATTAAACAGTTTTGAATATATTTGTATAGATCATGGCGAATCACAGCATCTTGCCTTACAGGTGACGGACCAATGATCCCAAGCCGGTGGGTTCACACGCAAAAATGATGATGTTCATTGTGTGGAAAGGCATTTGTGCAATTTAAATCATAGCATAGCATAACAAAACATTCATCACTCCGGTTTGCTACTGTGAAGAAGTTGATTTCCTGGGTTTCATACAGTTGAGTGATATTTATTTCGTCACTTGTCGCAGATTTGATAGGGAAAGATGAGAATATTTTTAATATCGTACAGATCGTTCGGTGGACCGCTTGCCGCCATTACAAAAGCACCGATTCAAAGAAGGTTGGGATGAAGGGCGGCATCGGCGAAAGACGAAACCACGAATCGCATCGGCAAGTAAAGCCAAAAATGTCCTGTTCACTTCTTGCGTGATGGTGCCGCGCCTGTGCTGTGGTTCGTCCGCGCAGTCCGCAGATTTGGTGACATTTTTCACAATATACATATAGTAACATATTTCTGGGCTGATGCGTTGGCCAACATCTGGCAAGAGGCAAAATGCTATTGAATTTATAGCATCAATCACACACTAGAACTGGATTGGCATCTTGTTTTGCCTATTGTGATGGATGAATTGGCGTGAGCCGGGGCGAACCGCCGCTGGTGTGTGCGGCCACCCTACTAGGAAGCAGGCGCGGGAGGAGGATAATCACGGTGCATGACTGTCTCCGCGCTGCGTGAAAAGCTTTCCCTGTACCTTGACCTGATTCGCGTCAAGCCTCCGGTGGGCTGGCTGCTGCTGACGTGGCCGACGCTGGCCGCGCTGTGGCTGGCGGCGGGCGGCTGGCCGGGCTGGCATCTGTTCATGGTGTTTGCGCTGGGGCCATTCTTGATGCACTCGGCCGGCTGCTGCATCAACGACGTGGCCGACCGCGAGTTTGACCGCCACGTCAAGCGCACCTTGCAGCGTCCGGTGACGACGGGCCGGATCAGCGTGCCGGAGGCGCTGGCCGTCGGCGCGGTGCTGGCGCTGGCGGGGCTGGGCATGGCGCTGACGATCAACTGGCAGACCGTGGTCTGCGCGGTTCCGGCGCTGCTGTCGATGATTGTTTATCCCTATTCCAAACGATGGTTTGCCATGCCGCAGGCGGTGCTGGGCGCGTCGTTCGGCTTCGGCATTCTGATGGCCTACACGGCCGCGCAAGGGCGCTTGCCGCTGGAGGCGATCTTGCTGTTTTTCAGCGCCATCATCTATACGCTCGGCTACGACACCAGCTACGCGATGGTGGACCGCGACGACGACCTGAAAATCGGCATTCAGACCTCGGCCATTACGCTGGGGCGGATGGATGTGGCCGCCATTACCGGCTTTTATGCGATTTTTTTGCTGGCCTGGCTGTCCATCATCGCGTGGCATTTCATCGGCGCGGGGTTGCCGCAGCGTTCGCTGCTCTGGCTATGCCTGGGCTTTGCCGCCGCCGTCGTGCAAGTCGCGTGGCACTACACGCTGATTCGCCGCCGCACCCGCGAAGGGTGCCACCGGGCCTTTCTTAACAGCCACTGGATTAGCAGCGCCGTTTTCGCCGGGATCGTGATCGGGCTGGCGTAATTCGCGCGGAAGCTATGCTCCGAATTCATCCCCAAGCTCTTTGGCGCGCACGGCGGCGGCGTGCAGGGCGCGGATGAAGGCGGGCTGCATATGTGCGCTGTCCAGCACCGTGAGGGCGGCGTGCGTGGTGCCGCCTTTGCTGGTGACACGCTCGCGCAGGGTGGCTAGCGGTTCATCGGCTTGCCGCGCCAGCGCCGCCGATCCGGCGAAGGTGGCGACGGCCAGATGCCGCGCCTGTTCGGGCGCAAGGCCCAGCTGCACGCCCGCGGCCTGCATGGCCTCGAGCACATAAAAAACATAGGCCGGGCCGGAACCGGAGAGGGCGGTGACGGCGTCCAGCAGCGATTCATCGGCCACCCACAGCGCGTCGCCGGTGGCGCGGATGACGGCTTCGGCGCGGGCGCGGTCGGCTGCCTGAACACCCGGCGCGGCGTACAGGCCGGTCATGCCTTGCCCGATGAGCGCCGGGGTGTTGGGCATGGCGCGGACGATGCGCGCGCCGCCGATGGCGGCGGCGATGGCCGCGACGCGGATGCCCGCCATGACCGACAGGTGCAGCGCCCGCATACCGGCATGATCTCCGGCGTGGGGGCGCACCGGCGCGGCGGCCTGGGCGAAGCTTTGCGGCTTGACGGCCCAGACGATCAGGCCGGCCTCTTGCAGAAAATCGCCCGCCTGCTCGTGCGCGGCGATGCCGTGCTCGCGCGCCAGCTTTTCGCGCGCAGCGGCCAGCGGCTCCACGACTTGAATCTGGCGCGTCGGCAGGCCGCCCCGGATCAGGCCGCCAAGAATGGCGCCGGCCATGTTGCCCCCGCCGATGAAGGCGACATGGGTGGCGGGGGCCAGCGCGGGTGCGGTGGGAGTGGAGGGTGTGGTCATGGAGGTTGTTCGTTGCGCGATGGCCCCAAGTGTAGTGACCGGCTGACATGCCGCAAAAACTGGAAAATCGCAACACATTTCACTGACTTGCCCACGCCGGCGGCAGATCGACACACCGGCAATATCGGGCGCGGTTGAGACTGTGCAAATGGAAATGCCTGATTAGGTATATACCTCAGATAAGACTGTCGCGCCGCTGCCCCCATCCCGGCCTTCCCCAGCACGCGGGGGAGGGAATCTGAACTCCTTCCCCCGCGTGCTGGGGAGGGTTAGGGCGGGGGCAAGCTGCGCAAAAAAGAATAGCAAACGCTCCAAGCCACATGCAGCCTCCTTCACTTCTATCCGAGGCATGTATCCAATCAGGTGGAAATGGCGATAAGGCTGTAGCACTAATGCCTTATAGCTATTAAAAATGTAGCATTCCACGTTGCAAAAGTGCGCCTCACAGACCGACTGGCCGCGTAAAATCGGCGCGGTGACGACACCGTATATTCACCCTGAAACCTTCGATGTGATTGTAATCGGCGGCGGGCACGCGGGCGCGGAAGCCGCGCTGGCGGCTGCGCGCATGGGCTGCGCGACCCTGTTGTTGACGCACAGTCTGGAAACGCTGGGGCAGATGAGTTGCAACCCCAGCATCGGCGGTATCGGCAAGGGGCATCTGGTCAAGGAGGTGGATGCGCTGGGCGGCGCGATGGCGCTGGCGGCGGACGAAAGCGGCATCCAGTTTCGCATCCTCAACGGCAGCAAAGGGCCGGCGGTGCGCGCCACGCGCGCGCAGATCGACCGCGTGCGCTACCGGGCCGCGATCCGCCGGCGGCTGGAAAACCAGCCCAATTTGTGGCTGTTTCAGCAGGCGGTGGACGACTTGATGGTGGAAGGCGTTCGCGCCACCGGCGCGGTGACGCAGGCGGGCATTGCCTTCCGGGGCCGCGCGGTGGTGTTGACGGCGGGCACGTTTCTGGATGGCCGCCTGCACGTCGGGCTGGAGAGCTACCCCGGCGGGCGGGCGGGTGATCCGCCCGCGGTGCGGCTGTCAGAACGCTTGAAAGAATTGAAGCTGCCCCAAGGGCGGCTCAAGACGGGCACGCCGCCGCGGCTGGATGGCCGCACCATAGACTTTGCCCGCTGCACGGAGCAGCCGGGCGACGGCATGGATGGCTCGCGGCCCGTGCCGGTGTTCAGCTTCATGGGGCGCGCGGACATGCACCCGCGCCAACTGCCGTGCTGGATCACGCACACCAACGCGCGCACGCATGCGATCATCCAAAGCGGGCTGGAGCGCAGCCCGCTCTTTACCGGCAAGATCGAGGGTGTGGGGCCGCGCTACTGCCCCAGCGTGGAAGACAAGGTGCACCGTTTTGCGGGCAAGGCCAGCCATCAGGTATTTCTGGAACCCGAAGGGCTGGACACGCACGAGATTTACCCCAACGGCATTTCGACCAGCCTGCCCTACGACATTCAACTGGCGCTGGTGCGATCCATGCAGGGGCTGGAAAACGCCCATATTCTGCGGCCCGGCTACGCTATCGAATACGACTACTTCGACCCGCGCGCGCTCAAAAGCAGCTTCGAGACGCGGCAGATCGCGGGCCTCTTTTTCGCCGGGCAGATCAACGGCACCACCGGCTACGAAGAAGCGGCGGCGCAAGGGCTTTACGCCGGGGTGAACGCGGCGCTGCAAGCGCATGGCGAAGCGCCGTGGACGCTGCGGCGCGACGAGGCGTATCTGGGCGTGCTCATTGACGACCTGATAACCAAGGGCGTGACCGAACCCTACCGCATGTTCACCAGCCGCGCCGAATACCGCTTGCAACTGCGCGAAGACAACGCCGACATGCGCCTGACCGAAACCGGGCGGCGGCTGGGGCTGGTCGATGATGCGCGCTGGTCAGCGTTTTGCCGCAAGCGCGACGCGGTTTCACGTGAAACAGAACGCCTGAAATCGACTTGGGTCAACCCGCGTAACCTGCCTGCCGATGAATCCGGGCGGGTGCTCGGCAAGCCGCTGGAGCACGAAAACAACCTGTTCGATTTGCTGCGCCGTCCGAGTGTGGAGTATGCCGCGTTGATCGGGATGGATAGCGGGCGGTATGCGAGCGCCGATGTTTCACGTGAAACGCTGGGCGACGCGCATGACGCCGTGGTCGAGCAGATCGAAATCGCCGCCAAATATGCGGGCTACATCGACCGGCAAAAAGACGAAGTGGCGCGCGCCACGCATTACGAAAATCTGCGCTTGCCGCCGGAGCTGGACTACATGCAGATCGCGGCGCTGTCCATCGAAGTACGGCAAAAACTGCAACAGCACCGGCCAGAGACGCTGGGACAGGCTTCGCGCATTTCAGGAATCACGCCGGTGGCGATCTCTCTGCTGCTGATTTATCTGAAAAAAAGCGGCGGCTTGGGCGGCACTGCACCAGCGCGGCAGGCGGATGTGGCATGACCGCCGCCCCTCTCCCGGCCTTCGGCCACCTTCTCCCGCAAGCGGGCGAGGGCAAAGAAAAGGGCGGCGTTCCCAATCTCCCTCTCCCGCTTGCGGGAGAGGGCCGGGGAGAGGGCGGCAGCGATCAATGGGCTGACGGCCTTGCCGCGGGTGCGCAAGCCCTGGGACTCGCGTTGACGCAGGAGCAGACCAGCCGGCTGCTCGCCTACCTGAACCTGCTCGCCCAATGGAACAAGGTCTATAACCTGACGGCGCTGCGCGGCCCTGCCGAAATGCTGACGCATCATCTGCTGGACAGCCTGGCGATCATCGCGCCGCTGCGCCGTCATACCCAAGGTCTGCCGGTACGGTTGCTCGACGTGGGCAGCGGCGGCGGCTTGCCCGGCGTGGTCATCGCCATTTGCCAGCCAGAGATTGCCGTGACGTGCATCGACGCGGTCGCCAAGAAAACCGCGTTCATCCAGCAGACTGCGGGCGCGCTCGGTTTGTCCAATCTGCGCAGTCTGCACGGGCGGGTGGAATCGCAGCGCGACTCTTTTGACATCATCACCAGCCGCGCTTTTGCGACACTGGCCGACTTCACTGGCTGGTCAACCGGCGCGCTGGCGGCGGGCGGGGTGTGGGTGGCGATGAAGGGCAAACACCCGGCAGACGAGATCGCTGCCCTCCCGCTCGCCGTTGAAGTGTTTCACGTGGAACAACTTATCGTTCCGGGGCTGGATGCCAAGCGGTGTCTGGTGTGGCTGCGGTTGAGGAGATGACGATATTGACGGCCAAGCAGTTTTATAAAGCGGCGCTGCTTTTGCCGTTGGTGGCGCCCTTGCTGGCTTTTCTGGCGCCGTTCTTCACCAGAATCTCGCCGACTGGATGGACTATCGGAATGTCGTATTTTTTTGCTGCCGTCGTTTTTCCATACCTGATCTTGCTGCTTTTTCTTTGGATCGCGGTGAACAAGGCTGAAACCCTGTCCATTTTGCGCAAAGTGATCTATAGAGCGCTACTGTTGTTTTTGCCGGTGGTGTTTACCGTGGGCGGGTTTTTCTCTGGACTCGTGCCGATAGCAATCATCGACAATGATTGGACGCCAATTCTTTCTATTCTTGGCTACGCCTTGATCTTCGGCTACGCCTACGTTCTGTTGATACAGGCGCTGTATCACGCCGGTTGCTGGCTCGGTTGGATTAAATCTTGGGAAGGTGCGACGGGAATCACTGCGGTTTTAGGCGAAACGGCGGGCGGCGGCTGAACCTGAAAACACCAAATGCCGGATAAACTTCGCTATTCTTACCGGCTTGCGTAGATCAGGTTGACCGGGACTGTTCCCGCTTGGTAGCTGGCTTCCGGCAAGTAACTTGAAGTTAGATATGTCCCAAATCTTCTGCATAGCCAACCAGAAAGGCGGCGTCGGCAAGACGACGACCACGGTCAACCTTGCCGCGGGGCTGGCAAAAATCGGCCAGAAGGTGCTGCTGGTCGATCTGGACCCGCAGGGCAACGCGACGATGGGGTCGGGCGTGGATAAGCGCGCGATGCCGCTATCGGTGTACGACGTACTGCTGGAGTCAAGCACCATCGCCGAAGCCGCGTCCGCGCCGGAAAAGCTGCGCGAGGCTGGCGCGGGCTACACCGTGCTGGGCGCTAACCGGGAACTGGCCGGCGCCGAAGTCGAACTGGTGGGCGAAGAGCGCCGCGAGCGCCGGCTGCGGCAGGCGCTGGCCGCGGTCGATGGCGATTACGACTTCATCCTCATCGACTGCCCGCCTGCCCTCTCCCTGCTCACGCTCAACGGCCTGTGCGCGGCGCAAGGCGTGATCGTGCCCATGCAGTGCGAATACTTCGCGCTCGAAGGGCTGGCCGATCTGACCAACACCATCAAACAGGTACACGCCAACCTCAACCGCGATCTGCGCCTGATCGGCCTGCTGCGCATGATGTTCGATCCGCGCATTACCTTGCAGCAGCAGGTCAGCGACCAGCTCAAGGCGCACTATGGCCCCAAGGTGTTCGACACCATCATTCCGCGCAACGTGCGCCTGGCCGAAGCGCCCAGCTACGGTCTGCCCGGCGTGGTGTTCGACCCGGCGGCCAAGGGCAGCAAAGCGTTCATCGAATTTGCCAGCGAAATGGTGGAACGCGGACTGCGGGCTTGACAAAACTATAGATTCAATAGCTATATGCCAAGGTTTGATATGTATTTATGACATAAAAATATCGTAAATACATATAATATTTTGGTATATAGCTATGAATTTTAAAGTTTTGGCGCTGAACAGGCATCCGGGTTGATTGCCGCCGCGGGCTGTGCGGGTTGGCGGCGGGCGGCTACCACGTCGCCGATCACGATGAGCGCGGGCGGGCGGATCTGGTGCTGGCGGGCCAGTTCGGGCAGTTGGGCGAGTGGGCCGGTCACGCACCGCTCTTCGGGCATGGTGGCGTTTTCGATCAGCGCGGCGGGGGTGTGCGCGCTCAATCCGTGGGCCAGGAGTTGGCGGCAGATTTCGGGCAGGTTACCCACGCCCATGTAGAGCACGACGGTTTGACGCGGGCGGGCCAGCATGGGCCAATCCATGTCCAGTTGCTCGCCGTTGCCGCGCCGGTGGCCGGTGGCGAGCACGAGGGCGCAGGCGTGGTCGCGGTGGGTGAGCGGGATGCCGGTGGAGGCGGCCGCGCCTTGCGCCGCCGTGAGACCGGGGATGACGCGAAAAGGTATACCGGCCTCGGCCAGCGCCTGCACCTCTTCGCCGCCGCGCCCGAAGATATAGCCGTCCCCGCCTTTGAGGCGCACCAGCGAACGCCCGGCGCGCGCCAGTTGGATCATCAGGCGGGCGATGTCTTCTTGCGGCAGGGAGTGCCGCGAGGCTTGCTTGCCGACGTAGATGCGCTCGGCGCCGGCGGGCAGAAAATCGAGCACCCACGGGCTGACCAGGTGGTCGTACAGCGCCAGTTTTGCCTGCTGGAGGGCGCGCACGGCCTTGAGGGTGAGCAGTTCGGGATCGCCCGGCCCGGCGCCGACCAGAGTGACGGCGCCGGGGGAATGGTCTGCGTGCGTTTCGGCGTGTTCAGAGGGTGGCAAGTCGCGGGAACGCATCATTTTTCAGGGAGACCAGTGGGGCCAAGAAGGATATGGCAAGAACGGCGAGGATAACGCCTGCCGGATCGCGGCGCCGCCGCCCGGCTGGAAAAACATGCTCCGAGTTTGCAAAAAAATTGTCGCTGGTCAAGGGCGCGGCCGTGCGAGATAATGAAAATTCCTTCATGATTCGATCGGGAGCGTGCAACACCCGGTCAATCCAAGCCTGACCGTGTCCGCCGCCGAAGGGACGGACGCAGGGCCAACCAAGGAATTCACGTGAGCGAAAACACCCAAACGCCTGACACCTCCGCGCCGGAGAAAAAGCCCTCGCTGTGGCAGCGCCTGCGGCGTCCTTCCAGATACTCTCTGCTGACGCTGCTGGTGGTGGGCTTTGCGGTCGGCATCATCTTCTGGGGCGGCTTCAACACGGCGCTGGAAGCCACCAATACCGAGGGTTTTTGCATCAGTTGTCACGAAATGCGCGACAACGTGTATGTCGAACTCAAGGAAACCGTTCACTACAACAACCGTTCGGGCGTGCGCGCGATTTGCTCGGACTGCCATGTGCCCAGAGCCTGGGTGCCCAAGATGGTCCGCAAGATTCAGGCCTCCAATGAAGTGTGGGGCAAACTGACCGGCACCATCGACACGCGCGAGAAGTTCCAAGCCAAGCGGTTGCAACTGGCCCGCAACGAATGGGCGCGCATGAAAGCCAACAACTCGCTGGAATGCCGCAACTGCCACACGCAGGAGCGCATGAAGCTCGAAGTGCAAAAACCGCGCTCGCGCAAGTCGCACGAAATGGCCGTCAGGGACGGCAACACCTGCATCGACTGTCACAAGGGCATTGCGCACCACAAGCCCGAAGGCATGACCGAAGAAGATGAAGGCTGATCTTCCCTCTGTCCAACCCGGGTAATTTAGGTAATTTTTTTGCGAAAGGCAAAACCATGAATCCGACCAAAACCGCGATCCAGATGGGCGCCACCGCGCTCATTACCCTTGCTTCCGGCGCCGCGCTGGCCGCCCCGCCGGACTGGAGCAAGGTGCCGCAGGCTCAGTTCACGCTGTTTTACCCCGGCGTTTCACCGCTGGAATGGGTCACCAAGGGAACCGAGCACGGCGGCGCGCGTGGTCTCAAGAAGGATGAGACCTGCAAGAGCTGCCACAGCGAGGAAACGGCAGACATGGGCAAAAAAATCGCCAGCGGCGAGAAGCTCGAACCCAACCCGGTCAAGGGCCGGGCCGGTTCCATTCCCGTGAGCGTGCAGGCCGCCAACGACGGCGCGCAGCTGTATCTGCGCTTTAGCTGGAAACAGCCCCCTGCCGCCAGCGGCGCCGAGAAGCTGGACAAGGACAACCAGGTCAAGATCACCGTCGCGCTGGAAGACAACAAAGTGGCCGGCACCGCCTCGATGGGCTGCTGGGTCATGTGCCACGGCGACGTGCGCACCATGCCGGGGGTCAATGACGACAAGAAAACCAAATACGTCAAAGACGGCAGCCTAGCCAGCGGCAAGTTCATCGACCTGATGCAGTGGGCCAGCAAAACCGGCCAGAGCGACGGCTACGTGGCCGACAAGCGGGTGATGACCGGCGGCAAGGCGCTGGTGGAGGCCAAGGGCGAGCAAAAAGGCGACGAGTGGGTGGTGGTGTTCACGCGCAAGCTGGCCGGCGCCGGCAGCGACGGCGACATTACCCTGGCCAGCGGCAAAACCTATGAGATCGGCTTTGCCATTCACGACGATCATTCCGGGGGCCGCTTTCACGACGTGTCCCTGAACTACACCCTGGGCATTGATACCAAAGCCGACATTACCGCCAACAAGCAGTAGTCAAGCAAGCCACGATTTGAACCATATCAAGGACGCCGGACAAGGCCGGCCCCAAGATCAGCAAATGCCCGCCGTAACAAGAGGCAGCCGGCGGCGGGCGTTCCCTCACAAGGGCTGCTCCGGCGACATGGAACACGTATGAATACCACATCGAGGAAACCCAAGCTCTCTCCGCTTACCACCCTGCTGGCTACGGCCGTGCTGCTGAGCGCCACCAGTCTGGCCATGGCCCAGGCCAGTGCCCCGGCAGCTGCGCCTGCCGCTCCGGCAGCCCTTGCCGCTCCGGCGATGAAACCAGCCGAACTTGAAGCTGGCAAAAAAATCTATTTTGAGCGTTGCGCGGGCTGCCACGGCGTGCTGCGCAAAGGCGCCACCGGCAAGAACCTGGAGCCGCTTTGGAGCAAGAAAGCGCCCGATGGCTCGACCGTTGAAGGCGGCACGCTCAGACTGGGCTCGGACCGGCTCAAGAAGATCATTACCCTGGGCACCGAGGGCGGGATGGTCAACTACGATGACATCCTGACTCCCGACGAAATCGATCTCATGGCGCGTTACATCCAGCAAACGCCGGACGTGCCGCCGGAGTTCAGTCTCAAGGACATGGAAGCGTCCTGGAAGCTGGTGGTGCCGGTCGATCAGCGGCCCACGCGCCAGATGAGCAAGGTCAACCTCGATAACATTTTCGCAGTAACGCTGCGCGACACGGGCGAGCTGGCGCTGATCGACGGCGACACCAAGCAGATCTGGGAGATTCTCAAGACCGGCTACGCGGTGCATATCTCGCGCCTGTCGGCTTCGGGCCGCTATATCTACACGGTGGGCCGCGACGGGCTGGTGACGCTGATCGACCTGTGGTTTGAAAAACCCACCACCGTGGCCACGGTGCGCATGGGATCGGACGCGCGCTCGGTGGAAACCTCCAAGTTCAAGGGCTACGAGGACAAATACCTGGTCGGCGGCACCTACTGGCCGCCGCAGTACGCGATTTTTGACGGCATCACGCTCAAGCCGATGAAGGTGGTTTCCACCCGCGGCATGACCGTGGACGGCGAATACCACCCCGAGCCGCGCGTGGCCTCTATCGTGGCTTCGCAGATCAAGCCGGAGTGGGTCATCAACGTCAAGGAAACCGGCAAGGTGCTGCTGGTCGATTACACCGACCTCAAGAACCTCAAGACCATCGAGATCGATTCCGCCAAGTTCCTGCATGACGGCGGCTGGGATAAAAGCAGGCGCTACTTCCTGGTGGCGGCCAATGCGTCCAACAAGGTCGTGGCGGTGGACACCCAGACCAACAAGCTGGCGGCGATCATCGACACCAAGAAAATCCCGCACCCTGGCCGCGGCGCCAACTTCGTGCATCCGAAGTACGGCCCGGTCTGGGCCACGGGCCACCTGGGCGACAACGTGGTGTCTCTGATTTCCACGCCATCGAGCGAAGGCCGGTACGCCAAGTACAAGCAGTACAACTGGAAGGTGGTCCAGGAATTGCCGATGCCTGGCGCGGGCGATCTGTTCGTCAAGACCCATCCGAAGTCCAAGCACCTGTGGGCTGATGCGCCGATGAACCCCGAGCGGGATATCGCCGAATCGGTGTACGTGTTCGACCTGAACGACCTCGACAAGCCGCCGACGAAGATCAACGTGGCCAAGGATTCGGGCCTGCCCGAAACCAAGGCGCTGCGCCGCGCGGTGCACGAGGAATACAGCCAGGACGGCACGGAAGTGTGGATCTCGCTGTGGGGCGGCAAGACCGACCAGTCGGCCATCGTGGTCTATGACGACAAGACGCTCAAGGTCAAGCAGGTGATTACCGATCCGAAGATCATCACCCCGACGGGCAAGTTCAACGTCTACAACACGAAGCACGACATCTACTGACGCGCTCGCTTTTTTCCAGGAAGGTCTGCGCATCAGGCCGCACGCGGCGCAAGCCGCGCGCGGCCTTTTTCATGATCTGCGCGCTATAGTCAAGACAGGTATGTTCCCGAACCGCCGAATTTTTCACCGTGCCGTCAGCTTGTGCGGTGCGGCGCTGCTTGGTCTATGCGGCGCGGCCTTGCCCGCGCAACCGGTGGCAGCGCCCGCGCCGGAAAGGCAGGCGCAAATCGCGCATTGGCTGCGTGACGATTGCGGCGCCTGCCACGGGATGACGCTCAAGGGCGGCCTGGGCCTGCCGCTTACGCGCGAGGCGCTGGCGGGCAAGCCGCCCGACTTTCTGGTGCAGACCGTGCTGCATGGGCGTGCCGGCACCGCGATGCCGCCGTGGGAGCCTTTTTTGACCGAATCGGAGGTTCGATGGCTGATCCAACAATTGCAGGCGGGCACGCCCCCTGCCGTTCCCCCCAATGGTTTCGTCCCCGCGCCATGATGCGCGCCATGCTTGCCGCTTGCGGCGCGTGCGCCTTCGCGCTACTGGCCGGCTGCGCCAGCGTCCCGCCGGACACCAAGTTGCGCGGCACGGGCGATTTGGGCGTGGTGGTCGAACGCGCTACCGGCTCGATCCAGATCATCGAAACCACGGGCCGCACGCGGCTGGCCACCGTCACGGGGCTGGGCGATCTCTCGCACGCCTCCGCCGTGTTTTCGCGCGACGGGCGCTATGTTTATGTGTTCGGGCGCGACGGGGGATTGACGCAGGTGGATCTGCTCACGGCGCGCATGGTCCGCCGCATTGTGCAGGCGGGCAACAGCATCGGCGGCGCGATCTCGCAAGACGGGCGCGTGGTCGCGGCGCAGAACTACGAACCGGGCGGCGTGCGCCTGTTCGACGCGCAAACGCTGGAGCCGCTGGCCGACATTCCCGCCACCGTCGGCGACGGTTTTCGCTCCAAAGTGGTCGGCCTGGCCGATCTGCCGGGTCACCGGTTGGCCGTGAGCCTGTTCGAGGCCGGGCAGATCTGGATCATCGACATCGCCGACCCGCGCCACCCGCAAGTGGAACGGCTCGATGCCGGCGTGCAGCCCTACGACGCGCTGGTCACGCCCGATGGCCGCTGGTATCTGGCCGGGCTGTTCGGCGAAGACGGGCTGGCGCTGGTCGATCTATGGGGCACGCCGCCGGCGGCGCGCAAGGTGCTCGCGGGTTACGGGCGCGGGCAGGAGCCGCTGCCGGTGTACAAGATGCCGCACCTGCGCGGCTGGGCCGTAGCGCAAGATCAGGTCTGGCTGCCCGCCGTCGGTCACCACGAGGTGCTGGTAGCAAGCATCGCCAAGGATTGGCAGGAAGCCGGGCGCGTGGCGCTGCTGGGCCAGCCGGTGTTTGCCATGGCCCGCCCCGACGGGCGGCAGGTGTGGGTCAATTTTGCGTTTCCCGACAACGGCAAGGTGCAGGTGATCGACACCGCCACGCGGCAGATCATCAAAACCCTTTCGCCCTGCCACGGCGTGCTGCACATGGAATTCACGCCCAAGGCCGATCAGGTGTGGCTGTCCTGCCGAGACGACGACCGCGTCGAAATCTGGGACACCGAAAAGCTCGAACGCATCGCCACCCTGCCCGCCAGCAGTCCAAGCGGTATCTTCTTCACCACGCGGGCGCAACGCTTCGGGATGTAATGCCTGTGGAAATCGTCATTCCCGCGCAGGCGGGGTGCGCCGAACAAGCCCTTCGGATCGAGGAAACGCCCCTGGATTTCCGCGTGCGCGGGAATGGCGGAGGAAAAGACATGGCGCTTTCAAGCCCACGGGAATTCGACCCAAAAACGCTGTACGACGCGGCGATCCAGCACGACTTCCCGCTGGCCGAGCGCCCTTATCTGCTGTGGGCCGAACGGCTCGGTTGCAGCGAGCAGGCGCTGCTGGAGCAACTGGCGCGCGATCTGCGGGATGGGCGCATCAGCCGTATCGGGGCCGTCTTTGCGCCCAACACCATCGGCGCGAGCACGCTGGCAGCGCTGGCGGTCGATCCGGCGCGGCTCGACGCCGTGGCGCGCGAGGTGAGCGCGCATCCGGCTGTTAGCCACAACTATGCGCGCGGAGGACATCGCTACAACCTCTGGTTCGTCGCTGGCGCGCGCGACCGCGAGAGCCTCGATGCCGCCTTGCGCGAAATCGCCCAGGCCACGGGCCAGACGCCGCTGGATTTGCCGATGGAGCGTGAATATCACATCGACCTGGGCTTTGCGCTTGGGGCGGATGCACCCCAAGCGCCGCGCCCGCCGCGCCCGGCAGTGGAGCGCCCTCAACTGGATGCCAGCGACTGGCAGCTGATCGCCGCGCTCGAAGAAGGCTTGGCGCTCACGCCCCGGCCCTACGATGCGCTGGCGCGCCGCGCTCAGTGCGCGCCCGAAGCCGTGCTGGCGCGGTTCAAAGCGTGGCGGCAAAGCGGCCTGATCCGGCGGCTGGGCGTGGTGTTGCAGCACCGGCGGCTTGGCTACACGCGCAACCTGATGTGCGTGTGGGATTGGCCGGACGATCAGGTGGACGCCTTCGGCGCGCGGCTGGCGCAACTGCCCTGCGTCAACCTGTGCTACCGCCGCGCGCGCCGTGGCGCGGACTGGCCGTACAACCTGTTCGTGATGCTGCATCCGCGTAACGCCGAACAAGCCGAGCAGTTCTTGCGGCAACTGGCCGAAGCGGGCGCCGCGCCGCACCGTGTGCTGGCCGGGCAGACTTGCTACAAGCAGCGCGGCATGCGCTATGCCGTGGATTTTCTCCCTGCCCAGGAACCTGCAATGCTCGCCGGAGCAAGCGGTCTTTCCCCTTCCTCCGCTTGCGGGGGAAGGAGCACGAAGCCTCTCCCGCAAGCGGGAGAGGGGAAAGACCAGGACGAAACCGGCGCACTCGATGCGCTCGATCGCCGCATCATCAACACCTTGCAGCGCGGTTTTCCCTTGAGTCCGCGTCCTTACGCGCAAGCCGCGCGAGCGTTGGGCACGGATGAGGCCACGCTGATCGAACGCTTGCGCGCCCTGCTCGCACGCGGCCTGCTTACGCGCTTTGGCCCGCTGTTCCAGATCGAGCGCGCGGGCGGGTGCTTCGTGCTGTGCGCCTGCCATGCCGATGCGGCGCGGCTGGAACAGGTGATTGCCGCCATCAACGCGCACCCGGAAGTGGCGCACCATTACGAACGCACGCACCACCTGAACCTGTGGTTCGTGCTCGCGCTGGCAAACGTTGATGCCTTGCCCGCCGCGCTCGCGCGTATCGAGGCCGATGCCGGAACGCGCGTGCTGGCGTTTCCCAGAGAACGCGAGTTTTTCGTCGATCTGTATCTGCCGGTGCCGGAAGTGCCGGCGCAACCGCCCGTGGTTTTCGACAGCGCGCCGCCTTGCACCGATGCAGTCATCGCCCCCGATTTCGACCACGCCCTGATCCGCGCCGCCCAAGCCGGCCTGCCCCTGCTGCCCGCGCCCTATCAGGCGCTGGCCGAGCGGCTGGGCAGCACCGAACAGGCCGTCATTGCGTGCCTGGCTTCCATGCGCGCACGCGGCCTGCTGCGGCGCATCGGCGCCGTGCCGCAGCACTACCGGCTGGGCTGGCGCGCCAACGCGATGACGGTGTGGGATGTAGCCGACGCGCAGGCTGACGCGCTGGGCGAGCGCATCGGTGCGCTGCCCTTCGTCAGCCATTGCTACCGCCGCCCGCGCCACCGGCCCGAATGGCCCTACAACCTGTTTGCGATGGTGCACGCCCGCACGCGCGAGGAGGCAGCGCCGCTGATCGCCGAAATCGCGCAAGAACTGGGCAGCGTCTGCCGGGGCAGCGACGTGTTGTGGTCCACGCGCGTGCTGAAAAAGACCGGCTTGCGGATATGAGCTATCCCCGGCAATCGTCATTCCCGCGCAGGCGGGAATCCATGAGCGTCATCTCAAAACCAACGCTGTTTGGATTCCCGCCTGTGAGGGAATGACGGAGTATTTTTCTCGCTGTCAAGTAAAAATGGATTGACATGTTCCGCCTCTCCCGTTTCATGGAAGCCCTGCACGGCAACCCGCCCGTGCTGCCCGCGCGCAAGCCGTCCGGGCCGGTCGTGGTGTGGAACCTGATCCGCCGCTGCAACCTCAACTGCCTGCATTGCTATTCGACTTCCGCCGATGTCGATTTCAAGGGCGAACTGAGCACCGCCGAGGCGCTGGCGACGCTAGAGCAACTGCGCGCCGCGCGCGTGCCCGCGCTTATTCTTTCCGGCGGCGAACCGCTGCTGCGGCCCGATCTGTACGAGATCGCGGCGCGCGCCAGGCAGTTGGGCTTTCACCTTTCGCTCTCGTCCAACGGCACGCTGCTTACGCAGGAACACGCGCGGCGGCTGGCGCAAGCGGGGTTCGACTACGTGGGCGTCAGCCTCGATGGCCTGCAACCCACGCACGACCGCTTCCGCCGTCATGCCAAAGCGTTTGCCGATGCGCTGGCGGGCATCCGCCGCGCGCGCGACGCCGGTTTGCGCGTGGGTGTGCGCATGACGCTGACCGAAACCAATGCCGGCGAGCTGCCCGCCGTGGTCGCGCTCACCGAGGCCGAGGGTCTGGACAAGTTCTACCTCTCGCACTTCAACCATGCCGGGCGCGCGCGCAGCCATACGCGCGAAACCGCGCGTCACCGCGTCACACGCTCCGCGCTGGATGGCCTGTTCGAGCACGTCTGGGCGCGCGCCCGGCGCGGGCAGGCGGGCGATTTCGTTACCGGCAACAACGATGCCGACGGCGTCTATCTGCTGCACTGGATCGCCGCGCGTTTTCCTGATCGCGTGCGCGACATGCGCCAGCGCCTGCTCAACTGGGGCGGCAACGCCAGCGGCGTGAACGTGGCCAACATCGACAACCTGGGCCACGTGCACCCGGACACCATGTGGTGGCAAGTCACGCTCGGCAACGTGCGCGAGCGGTCTTTCGGTGATATCTGGGCCGACCGCGCGCATCCGCTCATGGCCGGCCTGAACGCCGCGCCGCGCCCGCTCGAAGGCCGCTGCGGCGCGTGTCCGCAGCGCGCCATCTGCAACGGCAACACCCGCTCGCGCGCTTACGCGGCCACAGGCAACTACTGGGCCGAAGATCCGGGCTGCTACCTGAGCGATGCGGAGATTGCCGATCCGCGCATCGATAGCTACTAAATTAATAGTTTATTGCCAAAATATAATATGATATTTATAATATAAAATGCCACTAAACTCATGTAAATCAAAAACAATTAGCTATTAAAATAATAGTCATCTTTCTTGCGTATGGCTACCATAGCGACAGAAAGCCGCTTGCCTCGTTCCTTGTTTCATTTGGGAGCTGCGTATTTGACTTTTCCATCGTCATTCCCGCGAAGGCGGGAATCCATCGAGGTTGGTTTCGGCTCATGGGCTGCTACAAGAGGTAACGCTCATGGATTCCCGCCTTCGCGGGAATGACGGAAAAACAAATGCAGGCAAGTCAAGTAGGTAGTTCCCTTTCATTTCCTTTCCGTCACGTCCGTCCATGATGCGCCTGTCACATTTTCTTCCTGTCCTTGCGCTCTCCTGCGCGGCCTTGCATGTGTTGGCCGATGAAGTCCCGGCCAAGGCCGCGGCTCCTGCTTCCGCCGCCGCCAGCGCCCCGGCGCGGGTGGTGGTGGCGCCGGAGCGTGTGCAACAGCTCTACCAGCAAATCTGCACCCAGTGCCACGGCGCCGACCGGCTGGGCGGCATCGGGCCGGCGCTGCTGCCGGAGAATCTGGAGCGTCTCAAGCCCGCCGAGGCGCGCAAGGTCATCAGCGATGGCCGCGAGGCCACGCAGATGATCGGCTACAAAGACCAGATCACGCCCGATGAAGTGGCCGCCATCGCCGAGTGGATCTACACGCCGGTCACGCCCGCGCCGGTGTGGGGCGAGGCGGAAATACGGGCCTCGCGCACCGTCAATCCCGATGCCGCCAAGCTGCCCGCCAAGCCCATCTACAAGGCCGATCCGGAAAATCTGTTCGTCGTCGTCGAATCGGGCGACAGCCATGTCTCGATTCTGGATGGCGACAAGCTGGAGCCGATTGCGCGCTTTGCCTCGCACTTCGCGCTGCACGGCGGGCCGAAGTTCACGCCCGACGGGCATTACGTTTATTTCGGCTCGCGCGACGGCTGGATCACCAAGTACGACCTGTGGGCGCTGCAAGTGGTGGTGGAGGCGCGCGCCGGCATCAACATGCGCAACATCGCCGTCTCCGGCGATGGCAAGTGGGTCATGGCCGCCAACTACCTGCCGCACAACCTGGTGGTGCTGGACGCGCGCGACCTCACGCTGAAAAAAATCATTCCCGCCGTGAGCCTGCGCGGTGAGAAGAAAAGCTCGCGCGTTTCGGCGGTCTATGACGCCGCGCCGCGCAAGAGCTTCATCGCCACCATGAAGGACATTCCCGAAGTCTGGGAGATCAGCTACGACCCGCATGCCCAGCCCGTCAACGACGGTATCGTGCACGACTTCCAGTATCAGGAAGGCGATTTCAAGCCCGGCCAGTTCACCCCGCGCCGCACCTATCTGAACGACTATCTGGACGACTTCTTCTTCACCCAGAGCTACGACGAGCTGATGGGCAGCTCGCGCGACGGCGCCAAGGGCCAGGTGGTCAATCTGGACGCGCGCCGCAAAATCGCCGACCTCGACATTTCGGGCATGCCGCACTTGGGGTCGGGCATCACCTGGGAGTGGAAAGATACGCAGGGCAACACGCGTACCGTCATGGCCAGCACCAATCTGCGCGAGGGCCAGGTGACCGTGATCGACCTGGGCAACTGGCAAAAAATCAAGGACATCGCCACGCCCGGCCCCGGTTTCTTCATTCGGGGGCACGAGCTTTCGCCCAACGTCTGGGTCGATTCGATGATGAGTCCGAAAAACCGCAATACGCTCACCATCATCAACAAGAACACGTTTGCGGTGGTGGGCAGCGTCAAGGCCGAGCCGGGCCAGACGCTGGCGCACATCGAATTCACGCAGGACGGCCGCTACGCGCTGGCCAGCCTGATGGAAGACAAGGGCGCCATCATCGTCTACGACGCGCGCACGCTGCGCGAAGTCAAGCGCATTCCCATGAGCAAGCCCATCGGCAAGTACAACGTGTTCAACAAGACCACGCGATCATCGGGCACCAGTCATTGATGGACAGCTCTTGAGCGCCCTTTGGTCAGGGGCCGGGTATCGGGTAAAGTGAGCGCGGGTCTATCCGTTTCATTGGTGCTTTTTCATGGAACCCTCGCCATTCAACCTTTCGCGCTACCTGTCGCTGCTGCCGCTGTTTCAGGAACTGTTGCCCGCCGAACTGGAGCGGCTGGCGCAAGGTTCGCGGATGCGCAAACTGGCGCGCTACGAAAACGTTTTTCGCTTCGGGCAGCCGTGCACCGAGTTGCACGTGGTCGTCAGCGGGCAGATCAAGCTGTTTGCGCTTTCGCCGCAGGGGCAGGAAAAAATCATCCACATCATCGAGGCCGGCAGCAGCTTTGCCGAGGCGCTGATGTTTCTGGAGCGTCCCTACGTGGTCAGCGCGCAGGCGCTGGTGGAAACCGTGCTGCTGTCGGTTTCGCGCCAGGCGGTGATCCGCGAGATTGAAGGCAACCAGCGGTTTTGTATGCGGATGCTGGCCGGTCTGTCGCAGCGGCTGCACGTCCTCATCAGCGACGTGCAGGCGTATGCGCTGCAAAGCGGGGTCGAGCGCGTGATCGGCTATTTGCTGCACGGATTGCCGGAAAAAAGCGCGGGCGAGGACGCGCACGAACAAGCCGCCAGCGTCACGCTGCCGGTGGGCAAGGCGGTGATCGCCTCGCGCCTGTCCATGACGCCGGAATACTTCTCGCGCGTGCTGCACGAGCTGGAAAGCCAGGGGCTGATCACCATCGACAAACGCAAAATCACCATCCCCAGCACGGCCCGCCTGACGCAGCTGCCGGTGACGGCCTCGGACGGTTTGCGATAACTGAAATTCCTGAATTGGTAGCTTTATACCATTTGTTTGCATGTATTTATTGCATGAAATACTATAAATACGCATACAGTAAATTGGCATATAGCTATGAATAAAGAAGTCTCCGCGCTCAACGCTCAACGCTTTCCGCTTGGTCGATCAGGCGCAGCAGCGGCGTCAGTTCGCGGCGGGCCGCGGCGCCGGCGCGGATGTAGTCGATGAAGCGCCGCGTGTCGGCCAGGTATTTTGGTTTGCCGTCGCGCAGGGTCAGGCGGGCGAAGATGCCGGCCACTTTCAGGTGCCGCTGTAAGGCCATCCAATCGACGGCGCGGCGGAAGCCGCCGAAGTCCTGGCCCACCGGCAGCCCGCGCGTGCGCGCCGCGTGCCAGTAGCGCCGGGTGATTTCGGTGACGAATGCCGCGTCCCAGCTGATGAAGGCGTCGCGCATCAGGCTGGCGATGTCGTAGGTGATGGGGCCATACACCGC
>JAIRVJ010000023.1 GCA_031253955.1 Burkholderiaceae bacterium
CAACTGAACGCCCCTCGCACCAGGTACCAGCCGCTGTACAGCGTGGTCGTGCAGCCATCAAGAATGGCTACCGATGTCGCGCTTTGCTGCGCTCCACTCTCAGGGTCGTAGTAGGGGGCATGAGCGTCCAGGGGCTTTTGCCAAACCAAGATTGGATAGGCGCCTGATGGCTTGGACGAATCGAAGCCCGGTGCGTCGGAGCCTGGCATGTACCACACGTGCGAAATCGTCGCCCCAAAGTCCCAGTTTGCGGGCGCGCTGGCGCTGTTGTGGGTATCAACAGTAAAGGTGTCCCGCGTCTGCATTTCCGCCGTGGTCTTGCCGGTTACGCCTGCGGTACTGCCGCTGCCCACGCCGTTCAATGTCGGGTTGACGGTCTTATCGAAGAAGCTGGCGGTGATACTGCCGGCAACGTAATTTCCCACCAGCCCACCGACAAGAGTGCTGCCGCCAACATTGCCAGTGGCGTAGCTGTTGGTGATGCTGCCGTTTTTGTAGCCTCCCACCAATCCGCCGACAGCGCCAGTGCCGGTAGCGCTGCCTGTGGCATAGCTATTGGTAATACTGCCACCTTGCCACCCCGCCAGCCCGCCGATATTGCCGCCTGTGCTGGTGACGCTACCGGTAGCGTAGCTGCCCGCGATGCTGCTATTGCCTGACTCCACTTGACGCCCTACCAGCCCGCCGACATCGTTGCTGCTGTAGCCATTGACGTTTCCGGTAGCGTAGCTATTGGTGATATTGCCGCTTTGTTGGAATCCCACCAGCCCACCGGTACACGAGGAGTTAATGCCAGAATATGAGTCGCAATTGCCACCGGAGGAAGAACCGCCGCTGACGTCGCCAGTGGCGTGGCTGCTCACGATACTGCCGCTGAATTGCTCTCCCACCAGCCCGCCGACACTGCTGCCGCTGCCACTGACGACACCGGTAGCGTAGCTGCTGGTGATACTGCCGGCTTGCCATCCGCCCACCAGCCCGCCGGTATAGTTGCCGCTGCTGGTAACGCTGCCAGTAGCGAAGCTGTCCGTGATGTTGTTGCTGTTGCCGTTTGCAGCTTGATATCCCAGCAGCCCGCCGACATAGCCGACGCTGCTGCCACTGACGCTGCCGGTGGCGTAGCTGTTAGTGATAATGTTGCCAGCACCCCATCGGTATCCCAGCAGCCCGCCGACATCGTATGTACCGCTGACGTCGCCAGTAGCGTAGCTGTCCTTAATACTGCCGCCACCGGCTTGCACTCCTACCAACCCGCCAGCACAACCACCAGAATTACAGTCATCGGGGTTGCCGCTGCCCGTACCAGTGCCGGTGACGTTGCTGCGTGCGTAACTGTTGGTGATGCTGCCGCCAGTTTGGAGTCCTACCAGCCCGCCGACAACGCTTAGCCCGGTAATGCCGGCGGTAGCCGTCTCCACGCCAAGGCTGGCGATGGTTGCGCCGGTGGTGTTCCCGAACAAACCGATACCGACCGTACTGTTGCGCTTGATCCACAGCCCGGTGATCCTGTGCCCTGCGCCGTTGAAGTTGCCGGTGAATGGCGGGGTAGAAGGAATATAAGTTCCAATCGGATTCCAGCCCGCGCCGCCGTTGTAGCCGGGGTTGCCGGAAGAAAGCCAGGTAGTCAGGTCGATATCGTGGGCCAGTTTGTAGTACAGGCCAAGGCCATTGCGCACTGCGTCCAGGTCGCCAGCGTCTTCGATGATTTTTGCCTGCGCGGACGATGAGCCGTCGCCGCTGCCGGGGCCAAAGTTGCCATTGGCCGCCTGCGCCGGTAGGCTGGAAACGGCTAGCAGACCCAGCATCAAGGCGAGGGCGCAAATCAAGCGCCCGCCGTAAAAAAACCCGGAAGAAAGCCGCCGCAGAGAAGAAGAAGTCATGGCCGTTTTTTCCTACAAGCCGCAAGCGCGCGGCAGGGCATGGCCGGCATGGGCGGCCAGTTGTTTTTGCTCCGAGAGGTACTCGCGCCAGACGCGCACGCCCCCGCCCAGCCACAGCAGAGCAGGTGTTGTGGCTGCTTGCGGCTGCTGACCCCACACGGCCAGCAGCCGCGCCTGGGTTGGCGCATCGGCGGCCACGGCCAGCCAGGACGGCGCGGGCGCTCCAGAGCCGTTTTGCTTTTGAGTTTGCGCCAGCGCTTTTTGTAGCTCTTGCAGCGCGGCGGCATCGGCTTTGGGCAGGGCCAGCGCCACAGGATAGCCCAGAATTTGCGCCTGGCCCCGCTCCACGCCCAGCGTGACCACGCGCCACAGGCGGTCTGCCTGCCCCTGCCAAAACTGGGCGGGCGTGACCACTTCGGGCGGTTCGGGCGTGCCGGCTGCGCGCGTATCCAACTGCACGGGCTGCCTGGCCAACCGCCAGGCGCGCACCCCGCCCAGCACGACGTGCACTGCGTTGAAGTTGCCGTTGCTTTTCCAGGCCAGACATTGGCGCGAGAGCGCGCGCAGGTCGGTGTCCTCGCCCACAATCAGCAGGTTCAGTCCGCGCAGGGCGGCTTTGCCGGCGACCTCATGGCTGGGCACGGGCAAGGCTCCCACCAGGCGCAGACGTTGCACGGTGCCGGCCTCGCGCACGTCCACCCATTGCGCCCCTTGCGCGGCCAGACGCCGGGCACCGTCCCAATCGATCCAGCAGGCGCGCTCGGCCGCGGTGTAAGGTTCAAACGGCACTTCCTTGAAGTCCACCGCGTGCGGGGTGTGGTTCCCTTCGTCGCGGAGGCAACTCAAGTCTTGCTCTTGCACTTGCCCTTGGGGTGTTGCCAGTTTTTGCTGGGCGAGAGCGCAGTTTGAAGCCCATGCCGCCAGCAGCGCCAAAGCAAGCAGGCCGGCGCGCCGATCTTGGGTTATGGGCTGCCCAAACATGCGCGTGCTTTCCGTGCTTGTGGTGGCCGTGCCCTATCGGCGCCTGGGTCTGACGCCCAACATGGCCAGCAAGGCGGCCAGCAGCGCCAGGGTCCATGTGGAGAGCGTCGGGATGGCGGTTGCGAAACTACCGGTAAATGGGCCGCCGGGATCGCGGATGACGCCGTTGACGGTGAGGTCATCGTCGCCCTTGCCGCCGTCCTGGATGGCGTAGGTGATGGTGTTACCGCTGAGGGTCATGCTGCCGGGCACGTACCAGATGGCGTTGCTGTTGGAATCGGGCCGGCCGTGCTTGAGGTAGCCGCTGACGCCTTTCAGGTCGGGCCAGGTGGTGCTCACCGTGACGGTGCTGCCCGGGTCGCACCCGACCAGCTCGAAGTCCAGCAGGCCGTAGGGCAGCTTGAAGGAGTTGCCCGGCGCAAGGCTGCCATCGGCGGGGATGAGTTTGGTGATCAGGGGGTTGAACACGCAGGTGTCGCCGCCGCCGCTCACTTGCGCGGTCATGGCGCCCGTGCCGGTGGCCACCGCGCCGCTGAACTGCTTGCCGCTGCCGGCATACGGCAGGTTGTTCATGGGCAGCTGCAGGAGCTGGGCGGCGCCCGCGGTGGCCGCTTGGGCCTGGTAGTTGCCTTGCGCATTATTGGCTACGGGCACAGGCGAGAGGGCCACTCCGTCGGCGCCGGTGGTTATGCTGACGCTGGTGCGGCCTTGACCGAAGCTGCCCGAGGGGCCACTGGCGGGCAGGGTAAACAGCACAGCGGCGCCAGCCTTGGGTTGGCCCTGGTTATCGACCACACGCACCATGAAGCCCAGGCCATAGGCTTGGCCGATGGGGGCGCTCTGGTTGGCGCCCTGGATGAGTTGCAGGCTCAAGGTGGGCGGCTGGGCCACGTTGGTCAGGTCCACCATCATGGCGGCCAGGCCGGTTACCGTGACCTTGGCCTGGTGCGCTCCGGGCACACTGTTGGCGGTGAACGCGGGCGAGGCGGCCGTGCCCAGGCTGTCGGTGGTCAGGGTGACGCTGTTCTGGCCGCCGGGGAAGGTGGCGCTGGCGCCGCTGGCGGCAAATTCGATCTTGACGCTGGCGCTTGGCACGGGCTGGCCGCTCGCATCAAGCACCTGCACTTCGATGGGAGCAGCAAAGGCGGTACCCACCTGGGCGCTTTGACCGGCTCCGGAGAGCAGGTGCAGGGAAGCGGGCGGGCCGACTGGCGGCGGGCCGGCGCTCTGGTTGGCGAGGGCAAAGCTCACCGGGGTCAAGCCCTCGACGCTGGCGCTGGCCTGGTAGCTGCCGACCGTGCCGTTGGCGGTCAAGGCGGGGCTGGTGGCCAGGCCTTGGTCATTGGTGACTGCATCGGCAATTTGACCGCCGCTTGTAAACACGGCGCTGGCGCCCATGGCCGGCAACTGAAAGTGCACCACGAGGCCACTCACTGGCGCGCCCTGCGCGTCCAGCACCTTGACCACCAGTGCAGCAGCAAACGCGGTGTTGACCTGGGCGCTCTGGCCGCTGCCGGAGACCGGGCTCAGGGTGGCGGGAGTGACGGGCGGCTGGCCACCTGCGTCCTGGTTGGTGAGCGTAAAGCTTACCGAGGTCAGTCCCGCGACGCTGGCGCTGGCCATGTAGTCGCCGGCCATGGCGTTGGCGGTCAGGACGGGACTGGTGGCTAGGCCTTGGTCATTGGTGACCGCATCAGCAATCTGGCCGCCAGTTGCAAACGCGGCGCTGGCACCCGTGACAGGCAACTGGAAGTGCACCACGACGCCTGCCACCGGATCGCCATGAGCATCCAGCACTTGAGCCACCAGCGGGTTGCCAAAGGCGGTGTTGACTTGGGCGCTTTGGCCGCTGCCGGAGATCGTGCTCAAGGTGGCGGGAGTGGGGGGCGGCTGGCCGCCGCTGCTTTGGTTGGCCAGCGCAAAGCTGGCCGTTTCGATCAACCCGTCAACGCTGGCGCTGGCCAAGTAGTCGCCGACGATGCCGTTGGCGGTGACCGCGGGGCTGGTGGCCAGACCTTGGGCATTCGTAACCGCATCGGCGCTCTGGCTGCCGCCTGCGAACGCTGCGCTGGCGCCCGTGGCGGGCAACTGAAAGTGCACGACGATGCCGCTCACCGGCGCGCCCTGCGCGTCCAGCACTTGCGCCACCAATGGGTTGCCAAAGGCGGTGTTGACTTGGGCGCTTTGACCGCTGCCGGAAACCGAACTTAAGATGGCGGGGGCAGCGGGCGGCTGGCCGCCGTTGCTCTCGTTGGTGAGCACAAAGTTCACCGAGGCCAAGCCCTCGACGCTGGCGTTGGCCAAGTAGTCGCCTCCAATACCGTTGGCGGTCAAGATCGGACTGGTCGCCAGGCCCAAGGCACCGGTGACCGCGTCAAAGGTTTGCCCGCCACCCGCGAACGCGGCGCTGGCGCCCGTAGCGGGCAACTCAAAATGCACCGTGACGCCTTCCACCGGCGCGCCCTGCGCGTCCAGCACTTGGGCGACCAGCGGGGCGATGAAGGCGGTGTCCACCAAGGCGCTCTGGCCGCTGCCGGAAACCGGTTGCAGGGAAGCCGGGTGCGTGACGGGCGGTTGGCTGCCGCCGCTCTGGTTGGTGAGCGCGAAGTTTGCAGTTTCGGTCAACCCGTCGACACGGGCATGGGCCTGGTAGCCGCCCACTGTGCCGTTGGCGGTCAAGGCCGGGCTGGTAGCCATACCCAGGACGTCGGTGACCGCATCAAAGGTTTGCCCGCTACCCGCGAATGCGGCACTGGCGCCCGTGGCAGGCAACTGGAAGTGCACCGTGATGCCTTCCACCGGATCTCCATGTTCGTCCAGCACCTGCGCGACCAGCGAGGCCGCAAAGGCGGTATTGACCTCGGCGCTCTGGCCTCCGCCGGAAACCGGATTCAAGGCCGCGGGGTAGGTGACGGGAGGTTGACTGCTACCGCTCTCATTGGTAAGTGCAAAGCTGGCGGTCTGGGTCAGTCCATCGACACTGGCACCGGCCTGATAACTGCCAACCGTGCCGTTGGCAGTCAGGACGGGACTGGTGGCCAAACCCTGGTCATTGGTGACCGTATCGGCGAGCTGGCCGCCAGTTACGAATGTCGCGCTGGCACCAGTAACAAGCGGCAACTGGAAGTGCACTACAACGCCTTGCATCGGCACGCCCTGCTCATCCAGCACCTGCGCCACCAGCGGGGCTGCGAACGCGGTACCGATTTCCGCGCTTTGGCCGCTGCCCGAATGGGCCAGCACCTGGGCTGCTTGCGCACCGCCCGGCCCGCTGGCGTCCTGCCAGCGGCTTTGCGCCAGGCCGATCCAGCGCGCCACGTCCAGCAAGAGAGCATCCAGACTCAAGCTGTGCGGCGGCTGGGCTAGCTGCGTGAGCGTGGCCTGCAAGTTCGCCAGGGCCGTGAGGGCGGCGTTCCAGTCGGATGCTGTTTGCGCGTCTTGGGCTGCTGTCGCCAAGTCGCGCGCCTGCCCGATCAGGCTCTGGGCGGCGGGGTCGGCATCGCTCAGGGCGGCCAGCTCGGCTTGCACCTGCGGGGTGAGTGTGTCCAGATCCAGCACCTGGATGGTCAGGCTCTGGCTGCTCAGGGTCTGGCCGGCCGTGTTCAGAAGCGCGGTTTGCAGTTGCAGGCTGGCCGTGGCTTGGGGCAGGATCAGGGTGATCTGACCGGAGCCGCTGGCGGCGGGCGCCAGGTGCAGGTTCCACTGCACCTGCTGGCCTTGCGTTTGCGTTGGGGCGGGGGTGGCGTCCTGATAGCTCACGCCGGCAGGCACGTCCATACTTAGGATCGCGTCTTGCGTGGCGCTGCCGGCGGCGGCGTTGCTGCGCGCGCTGGCTTGCACGGTCAACTGGCTTGCGGCCAGTGCCGGATCGGTGCGTTCGGCAGGAGTGAAAATCTGGATCTGCTGGCCCAAGTAATCGTTCCAGAAAGCCGCCGAGCCGCCAGCCAGTGTTTGCAGCAGATCCAGGCCGGACAGCCAGGCCTGGCCCAAGCCGAAGGGGTGGCTGAGCATGACCGGCGCATTGCCGGCGTCTTGCGCCATAACCCAGGCGTTGCCGGCTGGTTCGTCGATCCGGTAGAGCGTGCCGGCGCTGGCTTGCGAAGTGGTTTCGCCTGTCAGATGGACCGGCTGATCGCTGCCCTGGGCGGGCAATTGGAGCCGCCCGCCCAGCACGTCGGTCAGCAGGTCGGTGGCCGGAGCGCCCGCTTGCTCGGCGGCGCTTGGTCCATCAACGATGAGAGTGGCGCCGCGCTGCACCGCCGCGCGGATTTCTTGCAATTGCTGGGCATTGAGCTTGCCGGCGCCGCCGTGCAGCCATAGCAGGTTGTAGGCGCCGCTGCGCGCGGCTTGCCTCCAGGCGGGCAAATCGGTGACGACGGTGAGTCGATGCACGCGCGGTGCCAGCAGGGTCTGAGCCTGGCTGGCGATCTCTGTTTCACAGCCGGGCTGCTCGGCAGGCGCCTGGGCCGGGCAGGAGGCCAGCAGCAGCATATCGGCCTGGGACGGCAGGCTCTGGGTGAGTTCGAGGGTATTAGTGTCATCGGCCAGCACCGTCAAGCCCAGCAGGGCGCTGTTGTTGTCCAGCTTGGGATCGGTGGTGGCACTGGTGACGCTGGCCGGCCAGGAGATGGCCAGGTTTTGCTCGCCGCTGACCGGGTCGGCCTTGACGGTCAGGGTGAGCGTGACTTGCTGATCCTTGGCCAGATCGCCCAGGCTCCAGACGCCATGGGCATACGTGCCAAGGGTGGCACTGCTCGTTTGCAGCGTGAGGCCGGTGGGCACGGCAACCTGGGCAATGACGGCTTGGGCGCTGCCTTGCCCGGCGTTACTGACCTTGGCGGTGACGGTGGCGGTATCGCCCGCGCGCAAGCTTGCGTTGGCCGTTTGCAAGGTGATAGAAAGGTCCGCCGTGGGGGTTTCGGGCGGGGGTGGGGGCGCGGGCAGGGTTTTGGCGATCAGGTAGCCTTGCGCCACAGTGCCGGCAGTCAGCACGATGCCGGTGATGGCGCCGGGCTGGGCGGTGCCGCCGGCCGAGCCGGCCATCCACAGGCCATCGACCTGGCCGTTGACGGCGCCCGCCTGCAACTGGTATGTGCCGGGCGCAACACCCGTGAAGCTGAAATTGCCGCTCGTGTCGGTGGTGGCGCTCACGAGGACGTTGCCGCCTTGCTGGTCCACACCCTTGAGAGTGATGGCCAGGTTGCTTTCGGGCGCTTCCCCGGCATCCCGGATGCCGTTGCCATTGGCGTCGAAGTAGGCTTGGCCGGCAAGCGTGGCGGTGCTGCCGCCCGCAGAGAATTCAAGGGTGTACTGACCCGTGGAGTTGCTGTCAAAGAGCTGAATGGCGTGCGACCAGCTCACCATATCCGCGTTGCGGGTCTTGGACAGCCAGTAGTTCTGGGCCGGCAGCACCTTGCCGTCGCTGCGCAGCACGCGCACGATGGGCTTGGCGCCGCCGTAGGGGTCGCTTACCTTGGCCCAGATCAGGCCGGGGGTGGCGTTGAAGGTCAGGCGCTGGTTGCCGCCACCCAAGCCGGCCAGGCCGGCCTGGCCCGAGACGTTAATGACCTCGAAGTCGCCGCCTTCGGAGTCGAAGACGCGCACGCCCGTGCCAGCTTCGGCCAGGAAGTCCGGAATGTTGTCGCGTCCGGGCAAGTCGATCAGCACGTCGTGCACCAGCTTGTGTGTGTTCACGGACTGAAGCAGGGAGGTGACGGCCCCGCCCAGCGAGTCGGCGTGGGTGAAAGTGGCGGTGAAGTCGGTGAATTGCCCCGACAAGCTGGTCTGCATGATCCAGCGGCCCACCACCGATTGCTGCGGCGCGATGTCGCCAAAGTCCAGCAGCAGGCTTTTGCCCATCGGGGCGTTGCCGACGTAGCCGCCCAGTATCTCGAAATTGATCGCCAGGCCCTGCTGGTTGTCCACAATCCTGGGTTGGGCCGAGTCGATGGTAGTTTTGACGGAAGTGCCGGCGCCGATGTTGCTAATGCGCACGCCCAGGGTGAAGGGCACGGGCGGCTCCACTTGGAGCGTGAAGGGGTCGTCGCCGTACACGTCGGTGGGCAAAAAGTAGTCCAGCACCAGCAGCGGTTGCGGGCGCACCACCACGTAGTCGGGCGTGATGTCCACGGTGGCGGTTTGGCCGTCCAGGGTGTAGGTGACTTTGGCGCCGATGTAGTACAGGCGCCCGCCCGCCGTGTCGCCGCCAGCGCCTTGCGAGGGAATAATCAGCCAGTGAATGTCGGCGGTGGTTTTGCCGGGCAGATTGGCTGTGCCGTTGAGCGCGCTCAGGCCGCTGCTTTGATCCAAACGTTCGAAAAATATCGCGCCAACCGCATTGGGATCGGTGGTGGCCACCACCGGCTGCTGGTTCTGATCGAGATAGGTGAGTTCGACTTTGACGTTGGCAAGGCTGCTGTCCAGACCGTTGCGGATGACCATGTGGGCGTCAAAGGCTTGACGCTCCAGTGAGACTTTCTGCTCGATGACGATCTGTACGTCCGCGCATTCGGCACCTTGGGCACAGGCCCAACCGGGCCACAACACGACCAGCAGCAGCCAAAACAAATGCCAGCCTGCCATCCATCGGCGCGAACCGGCTGCACTGGCTATTCGTAACCCCGCCCAACCGGGCATGTCTCATCTCCTTGAAAAAGGAAATCGTTGATTGTTGAAAACACCACCGCAAGCAGTAGCAAGATGCTGGCCGTTGCAGCCATATCCATCGCCCCATGCCGTCTATGGCAAAGGATACTCAAGTTCACGAAACTTTGCGAACAATCGCTTGACGTAAAGCAACTGTTGAGCGAAATTTTGCACGGCAGCAGCCGGACGCAAACCCATGTGTGCCCACACTGTTGTAAAAAAGAAACAACCGTCAAAAAAAGGCCCGCGATAGCTGCACCCTGCCGAACGACGCAAATCTTCGCCCAGAATATACGGTGCGCACAGGCCATGCCGGTGCCGTGATGAAGGGGTGCCGATCAGGCCGGCCGCCTGCCTTGGACCAAGATGTGGCGCTTCCCTCCCACACGCCGCCCGCCTGCTGAACTCCTCTGGCCCCATCCCCCAGTGCGCCGTTGCCATCCTGCCGCGCCTGCCCGGTTGATGTGCCGCTTTTGACGGTGCTGCCGCCCTCGGTCTGCGCCAAGCCCTGTCAGGCTGCTGAAATACCATCCGCGCCCCGTCGAGCCAGGCGCGGCAAAACTCCCTACGCTGCCTTTCTTGCCGTCGTGGGCGGTATCACGTCCGCCCCAGTGCGCAGCTTGTCCAAGTAGTCAGCCCACACTTGAAGCATGTCGGTTCGCTCCTCAATGTGCGTGCCTCTATCATAGGCTCCGCCGTGGGTAATTTGCCCTTTGTGGGCTAGCTGCGCCTCAATCGCGTCAGTCTCGAATTTCAACACCTGCCGCAGTGTGGTGCGGCCCGTGGCACGGTAGCCGTGCCAGCAGTGCACGCCTTTGTAGCCCATCGCGTGCAACGCGGCATTGACGCAGCCTCTGACATGGGCTTGGTCGGGTCGCGGAAACCGGGGAACACGTACTCACGATGCCCGGTTAGCGGCTGCAACTCACGCAGGGTATTCAACACCTGACGAGGCAGCGGAACCACATGCGGCTGGCCGTTGTGTTTTTCAGCCACAGTGCGCTTCATGTCCGCGCTGGGAATCGTCCACCGCGCGGCATCAAGGTCAATATCGGCCCAGCGCATGGTGCGCAGGTTGCCGGGGCGCTGAAACAAAATCGGTACGATGGCCAGCGCAGCCTGCACTACTGGCCCGCCTTGGTAGACATCGCTGGCGCGCAGCAGTTGACCGAAGGCCAACAGGCCGGCAAGTTGCGCCGCAAATGCGGCTTGAGCGCCTTGCCAATATCCTGGGTAATGTCGCGCTTCGCGTAGCCGTTGGCAATGGCGAATTGCCACACTCCGCGCGACGTGATGAGCACCCGGTGCGCCACGTCCAATGCGCCGCGTTCCTCGACTTTGCGAATCACGCGCAGCAATTCAGGCGGCTCCACGGTGTCGATCGCCCGATTCCCAAAGTAGGGAAACACGTCTTTCTCAAGGTTGCGCCTCTCTCTGAAGTAGTGCGCCTGGCTCCAACCGTCTTTGCCGTTTGCCAGCCAGGCACGCCCGATGACTTCAACCGTATTGCCCGCTGCCACGGCACGGGCTTGCTTTTCTTCACGCTTGGCGGCACTGTGGTCGATGTTTTCGGCCAGCAGTTTGCGTGCTTTGTCGCGCTACTGGCGCGCTTGCGCCAGCGATACGTCGGGATACACCCCAAAGGACAACAGCTTGGCCTTGCCTGCGTAGCGATAGGCCATGCGCCAATATTTTCCCGCCGCTTTCACCAGCAGGAACAGGCCGCCACCATCGGCGTATTTGTCCCCGGCTGGCCTGCCGGAGTGCTTGAGCTGCCGAACCCTGGTGTCTTTGAGCGCCATACTCTGTCCCGGACTGTAGGTATCTTGGTTGCGGGCATCCGCAGGCACCCACAGAAATACCCAGAAAATGTGGGTATGTCATGGTACCTCTTGGAACGACTTGACGCAAGAAAAAACCAGCAATGTTAGGAAACATGCGGGTTTTGAAGCCTTACGGAACGTCTTGAGACTTGTTCTTGGTGCCGCTTGTCGGAATCGAACTGACGACCTACCGCTTACAAGGCGGTTGCTCTGCCAACTGAGCTAAAGCGGCGTGAATGGGTGCACAAGGGGGCGCGATTTTAGCAAGCGCGGGCCGCGCGTCACTTCACGCGTTTGAAGGCCGGGGGCCGGTTTTTGTGGGGCGGCGGCTCGCCGTCGTCCGGCGCATTGCCGACGGAGACCGGGGGCAGTTGCGGCCCGGTTTTGAACGGAGTTGAAGGAATGGCTTCTTGCGCTTGGGCTGCGTCTTGGGCCGCGCCGTCTTCGCTGCCCTCGGCGAGCACGGGAAAGCCCATGCCCTGGCCGTTCTCGCGGGCATAGATGGCGGCCACGCGCTCTACCGGCACGACGATGTCGCGCAGCATGCCGCCAAAGCGTGCTTTGAATTCGATGAACTCATTGCCGATCTTGAGCGCGTGGGTGGCCTGATAGCTAAGGTTGAGCACGATTTCGCTGTTTCTGACGTATTCGCGGGGGGCACGCACGCTTTCATCGACCATGACCGCCATGTACGGGGTCAGCCCATTGTCGGTGCACCACTCGTGCACGGCCCGGATGAAGTACGGGCGCACGGAGGTGGATTCCGGCGGGTTTTCGATTGCGCTCATTTCATTTGCGCATGACTTTTTCGGAGGGGGTGAGCGCCTCGATGTACGCGGGGCGCGAGAAGACGCGCTCGGCGTATTTGAGCAGCGGCGCGGCGTTTTTGGACAGATCAATGCCGTAGTAGTCGAGCCGCCAGAGCAGGGGCGCGAGCGATACGTCAAGCATGGAAAAGCCATCGCCCAGGATGAATTTGTTCTTGAGAAACACGGGTGCCATTTGCGTGAGGCGGTCGCGGATGCCGGTGCGCGCCCGCTCCAGCGCCTTTTCGTTGCTGCGCGCGCTGCGGTTTTCCAGCGTGCTGACGTGCGTGAACAGCTCTTTTTCGAAGTTGAGCAGGAACAGGCGCACGCGGGCGCGATCGACCGGGTCGCCCGGCATCAGTTGCGGATGCGGAAAACGCTCGTCGATGTACTCGTTGATGATGTTGGACTCGTACAGGATCAAGTCGCGCTCCACCAAAATCGGCACCTGGCCGTAGGGGTTCATCACGCTGATATCTTCGGGCTTGTTGTAGAGATCGACATCGCGGATCTCGAAGTCCATGCCCTTTTCAAACAGCACGAAGCGGCAGCGATGGGAGAACGGGCAGGTGGTTCCGGAGTACAGCACCATCATGATTTTGGAATTCCTCAAAAAAAACAGGGGAGTGCAAGCGCGCGCTCCACTCCCGCCAAGACCGCACGCCATGAATTGGAGCGCGGCGGCCGACTGCAAAAACCGGAAAGAGCGGCGCGCTACGTCACGTCTTTCCAGTACGCCTTGTTGAGCTGCCAGGCGATGAGCGTGCAGATCACCAGAAACAGCATGACCCAGATGCCGATCTGCTGGCGCGTCTGCTGCACCGGCTCGCCCATCCATTGCAGGTAGTTAACCAGGTCGCCCACGGTTTTGTCGTATTCATCGGCCGAGAGCAGGCCGGGGGTAACCTGTGTCCATTGGCCGGTGGGCACTTCTTCGGTCTGGCCGTAGACGGTTTCAAGCTTGAACACGGGCTTGCGTTCGCCTTCCAGTTGCCACAGCGGATGGGGCATACCGATGTTGGGGAACACCAGGTTGTTCCAGCCGGTGCGCGTTTCGTCGCGGTAGAAGCCGCGCAGCAGGGTGTAGAGGTAATCGGCGCCGCTATAACCCTCGCCGGCGCGCGAGCGCGCGATCACCGTCAGGTCGGGCGGCATGACGCCGAACCATTCCTTGGCCTGCACCGGGTCGATGGCGGAGATCATGGTTTCGCCGATCTTGTGCTCGGTCAGGATCAGTTCATCCTTGATCTGCTGCTCGGTAAAGCCTAGATCCGTGAGCCGGTTGTAGCGCATGAAGGATGCCGAGTGGCAGCCCAGGCAATAAGTGACGAAGGTCTTGGCGCCGTGTTGCAGCGAGTCTTTGTCGCTCAGATTGATCGGGGCCTTGTCGAAATGGATTTCGGCGGCGTGGGCGGTCAGCGCCCAGCCGGTAAGCGCCGCGCCCGCCGTCAGGCCCGCCAGCAATTTCTTGAGCATGTTCATGGTCATTTTTCTCCGGACGGGCCGTTTCAGTGCGGCTTGAAGGTGACGCGCGCAGGCGGCTGCTTGCACTGCCCCAGGCGGCTCCACCACGGCATCAGCCAGAAGAACGCGAAATAGATCAGCGTCAGGATCATCGAGATGAATTCATTGGTAAACCAGCCCAGCTTCGGGTTGGGCGAAAGCGGTCCCGGCAGGATGATGCCCAGCCACATCAGGAGCAGGAAGGACACCACGAATACGGCAATCACCCATTTGTGCCAGCCGGGCCGGTAGCGGATCGACTTGACCGGGCTGCAATCGAGCCACGGCAGGCAAAACAGCGTGACGACCGCGCCGCCCATGACCACCACGCCCCAGAACTTGGCGTCCCAATACTTGAGCAGGAAGCCCACCGCCAGCGCCACGACGACCAGCACGATCTTGCCCACGATCGACCACCTTCCGAGCAGCGCCAGCACTGTGCCCAGCGCCAGAACCGCCAGCAGCACGTTGACCATCATGTCGTTGACGGCGCGCAGCATCGCGTAAAACGCCGTGAAGTACCACACCGGCGCGATGTGCGCGGGCGTGACCATCGGGTCTGCGGGGATGAAGTTGTTGGATTCGATGAAGTAGCCGCCCCCCGTAGGCGCGAAGAACACGACGGCAAAGAACACGAGCAGGAACACGCACACGCCCACGATGTCATGCACCGAGTAGTAAGGGTGGAACGGAATGCCGTCGGCGGGCGCGTCGGGCGACCAGCGGTTGCCCTTGGGGCCTTCCTTGATTTCCACGCCGTCGGGGTTGTTGGACCCCACGTCGTGCAGCGCCAGCAGGTGCGCCACCACCAGGCCGATCAGCACCAGCGGCACGGCGACCACGTGGAAGCTGAAAAAGCGTCCGAGCGTGGCGCCGCTGACCACGTAGTCGCCGCGGATGTACAGCGACAGATCCGGTCCGATGAAGGGAATGGCGTCAAACAGGTTCACGATCACCGAGGCGCCCCAGTACGACATTTGCCCGTAGGGCAGGATGTAGCCCATGAAGGCTTCGGCCATCAGGCACAGGAATATTGCGCAGCCGAACAGCCACACCAGCTCGCGCGGCTTGCGGTGGCTGCCGTACAGCAGGCCGCGGAACATGTGCAGATACACCACGATGAAAAACGCCGAAGCGCCGTTGGAATGCATGTAGCGGATGAACCAGCCGCCAGCCACGTCGCGCATGATGTATTCGACCGAGGCGAACGCCAGCGGCACGCCGGCGGCACCCGGCGTGGCGTCGGGCTTGTAGTTCATCGCCAGGAAAATGCCGGTAACGACCTGGATCACCAGCGCCAGCAGCGCCAGCGAGCCGAAGAAGTACCAGTAGTTGAAATTCTTGGGCGCGTAGTACTGCGACATGTGCTTGGCGTAAGCATCGAACGCAGTCGGGAAGCGGTTGTGAAACCAGTTGCCAACCTTCGCGCCCAGCGGCGCATCGGGGGAGATTTCCTTGAATTGGGCCATGTTTGTTTCTCTTGCCGCCGGGGGTCAAGCCTTTTTGGTATCGTCGCCGATCAGCAGCCGGGTTTCGCTCAGGAACTGGTACGGCGGCACTTCCAGATTGTCCGGCGCGGGCTTGTTCTTGTAAACGCGCCCGGACAGGTCATAGTAGGAACCGTGGCAGGGGCAGAAAAACCCGCCTTCCCAGTTGGCCGGCATGCCGGTTTGCGCGCTGGTGGCGAACTTGTCCACCGGCGAGCAGCCCAGGTGCGTGCAGATGCCCACCATCACCAGCAGGTTGGCGCGCTCGGTGCGCGCGCGTGCGTCGTTGCAGGCGTATGCGGGGGTGGTGGCATAGTTGGTGCGCTTGGACTGCGGATCGACCAGATCGGTGGTGACGGTTTTTTTGAGCGCCTCCATCATCTCCGGCGTGCGGTTGAGAATCCACACCGGCTTGCCGCGCCAGGCGACGATCATTTTCTCGCCCGGCTTGAGCGTGGAAATATCCGCCTCCACCGGCCCGCCTGCGGCCTTGGCCAGCTCCGAGGGGCCGAAGCTGCGCACCAGGGGCGTAGCCAGCGCGGCCACGCCGGCGCAACCAGCGCAACCGGAGGCAATCAGCCAGGTGCGCTTGCTGCTATCCAATGGAGCGGGGGTGAATGTGTTCGCTGTGGCGTCGCTACTCATGGCAGTCCTTTTGGCTACTGGGGCATGGCCTGAACCCGGATTTTGGGGAATTGGAGCAGATTATTTTAGCGGTTTGCCAGATTCCGGCGCGCCGCAGGCATACTTGGCGCACCTTCTTCCCGAAACGGGGCGCCTGCATCCCATGAGCCTTCTGCAAGAATTCAAGACCTTCGCGGTCAAGGGCAACGCCATCGACCTGGCTATCGGCGTCATCATCGGCGGCGCGTTCGGCAAGATCGTCGATTCGCTGGTAGGCGACATCATCATGCCGTTGATGGGCAAACTCATCGGTGGGCTGGATTTTTCCAGCCACTACATCCCGCTGGCCGGCCAGGCCGCGCGCCTGCCGCTGGCCGAAGCCAAAAAACTCGGCGCGGTGCTGGCCTGGGGCAATTTCGTGACCATCGCGGTCAACTTCGTCATCCTGGCTTTCGTCATCTTCATGCTGGTCAAACTCATCAACCGCCTCAAGCGCAACGAACCCGCGCCCGCCCCCGCCGCGCCGCCGGAAGAAGTGCTGCTGCTGCGCGAAATCCGCGACAGCCTCAAGCGATCCTGAAAACCGCGATCAGGCGGCAGGCAGCGCCCGCCCGCGCTCGCGCCGCAGCGTCAGCAGCAGCAATGCAGCCAGCAGCAGCGCCGCCACGATCAGCCCACTGGCGGCCATCAGCCAGAAGGCTAGGGGCGAATGCAGGGCCGCCCAGGGGCCGATGCCGCGGTAGGCCAACGTGTAGCCGCCGGCCAGGCCTACGCCCCACAGCAGCGCGCCGTAAATGGCCAGCGGCAGCACGGTGATGCGGTAGCTGCGCAGCACGAACACGCTCAGGGTTTGCACTTCGTCGGCCAGGTGATAGGCGGCGGTCGCCAAAAGCAGCGTGGTGGCAATCGCTTGCACAGCGGGATCGCCCGTATAGATGGCCGGCAGCGCGTGGCGCAGCGCCACCATCAGCGCGGCGTACAGCAGCGCGAAACCCAGCGCCAGCGCAAAGCCGCGCCCGCAGGCATGGCGGGCGCGCGCCGCGTCGCCCGCGCCGCGCCAGAAGCTCACGCGGGCGCTGGTGGCAATGGCCAGCGAGAGCGGCGTCATGTAGGCCAGCGCGGTCAGGTTGGCGGCAATCTGGTGCGCGGCGGTGGCCGCCGCGCCCAGCCGCGCGATGAACAGCGCCATCAGCGTGAAGGAGGTCACTTCCACCAGCACCGCCAATCCGCCGGGCACGCCCAGCCGCAGAAAGTGCGCGATTTGCCGCCAGTCGGGCGCTTCGATGCGCCGCCAGATCGCGTACTCGCGGTACATGGGCCGCGTGCGCAGCAGCCACAGCGCGGCGGCGAGCATGGCGTAGTCCACGATCAGCGTGGCCCAGCCGCAGCCAACCACGCCTAGCGCGGGCAGCTTGAGGCCGCCCAGGCTCACGCCGAAAGTCAACGCCGCCGACAGCAGCACCTTGGGCGCGAGCGCGGCGATTTGCAGCGCCGTTACCCACTGGGGCCGGCCCAGGCTCTGGTTGAGCGTGGCGAACAGGCGAAACAGCAGGGCCGAGGGCAGCGTCCACGCCAGCACGCGCAGATAGGCCAGCACCTGGCCGCGCATGGCATCGGGCACGTCGGTCCAGCGCAGCAGCGCGCCGGGAAACAGCAGCAGCGCCATGCCAATTGCGCTCATGGCCGCGCACAGATACAACGACTGGCGCGCCGCGCGCCCCACGTCGGCGCTGCGCCGCGCGCCGTGCAGCTCGGCCCACACCGGCAGCAAGGCTTGCAGCACGCCCATCAGCGAGATATAGACCGTCACGAACAGCGCGCCGCCCACCGCCAGCGCCGCCAGCGCCTCTTGGGAAAAGCGCCCGGCGACGATGGTGTCGGTCACGCCGAAGGCCATCACCGCCATTTGCCCGACCCACACCGTGGCTGCATCACGGGCGATCAGCCGCGTTTCGCCGGGGGCGGCGGGAACAGCGGCAGTTTCAGCAGGCATCGATCAGCCGCTGCGCCATGCGCAGCGCGGCCAGTCGGCGGGCGGGGGCGGCGCGGCCTGTGCCGGCGATGTCGAAGGCGGTGCCGTGGTCGGGGCTGGTGCGCACGAAGGGCAGGCCCAGGGTGACGTTGACGCCCTGCTCCACGCCCAGATATTTCACCGGGATCAGGCCCTGGTCGTGGTACATGGCGATCACGGCGTCGAACTGGCCTTGCCGGGCGCGCATGAACACCGTGTCGGGCGGCAACGGCCCGTGCGCGTTGATCCCTTCGCGGCGCGCGTGTTCGATGGCGGGGGCGATCTGCTCGATCTCCTCGCGGCCAAACAAGCCCCCCTCGCCCGCGTGCGGGTTCAGCCCCGCCACGGCCAACCGGGGCGCCGATGGCAGCGCGCGGGCCAGCGCCGCGTGCGCGATGCGCAGGGTTTGCAGCACGTTGGCGGCGGTGACGCGCTCGATGGCTTCGCGCAAAGAAACGTGGATACTGACCAGCACCGTGCGCAGTTCGTCATTGGCCAGCATCATGCGCACCGGCGCCTGATCGGGCGGCACGCCCCGATGCGCGGCGGCTTCGGCTTGCAGCAGTTCGGTATGGCCCGGAAAACGGTCATACGGCGCGCCCGCCGCCGCCAGCGCCGCCTTGTTGAGCGGCGCGGTGACGATAGCCCCCACCTCGCCGCGCAAGGCCGCGCGTGCGGCCCAGAAAACGGCCTGGCCCGCCATGCGCCCGGCAGCCTGGCTGATTTGGCCGAACGGCGGCAGCGCGGCGGCAGGCTCCACCGCTTGCAGCACCGGCACGCAACGCGGCGGCGTGTGCAGGGCATCTTGGGGCTGTTCGATTTCGGCCACCGGCAGCGGCACGCCGGTATCTCCCTGCACCACCTGGGCCGCGCGGCGCAGCGCCGCCACGTCCCCGGCCACAAAGCAGCCGCGCGTTGGTTCCGGCGCATCGCGGAACGCCTTGGCGATGATTTCCGGCCCGATGCCCGCCGGGTCGCCCATTGTGATGACCAGGGGCAAGTTCATATCTCTACATCTCATCGCGTCGTTCCCGCGATGTCCGCTTTAGCTCTCTCCCCCGCCTGCGGGGGAGGGCTGGGGTGGGGGCGGCGCGGCGTCTCAATAAGTACTGGGTTTGCGATGCGCCGCTGCCCACCATCCCACCCCCCGCCTTCGCGGGGGCAGGCTCTTCCCCCGCAAGCGGGGGGAAGGAGCAAAAGTCCGTGGATTCCCGCCTCCGCGGGAATGACGAGGCATTGAAGACCAATCCGTATCACGCTGGGTTCTCGATATCGATGAACTGGTGCGCGATGCCCAGCTGCGCCGCCACGTGCGCGGCCAGCGCGGGGGCGCCGTAGCGTTCGGTGGCGTGGTGGCCGCAGGCGTAGAACGCCACGCCGCATTCGCGCGCCAGGTGCGTTTGCGGCTCGGAAAGTTCGCCGGTGATGAAGGCTTGCGCGCCGGCGGCAATCGCCGCCTCGAACCAGTCTTGCGCACCGCCGCTGCACCATGCTATTTTTTCGATAGCTCCTTGCGATTGTCCCACATACGTTACGGGCCGATTCAATGTGCATTCCAGATGCGCGGCCAGCGCCTGGGCATCGGTAAAGACTCCGCCGTCTTCGCGCTGGCCGATGCAGCCCAGCTCATGCTCGCCAAAACGCCTGCTGGCCGCCAGCCCCAGCACGCGGCCCAGTTGCGCGTTGTTGCCCAGGGTGGGGTGGGCGTCGAGCGGCAGGTGGTAGGCCAGCAGGTTGATGTCGTGCGCCAGCAGCAGGCGCAGGCGCTCTTTCAGCCAGCCGGTCACGGCGCCATCCTGCCCGCGCCAAAACAGGCCGTGGTGCACCAAGATGGCATCCGCGCCCGCGGCAATGGCCGCTTCGATCAGCGCACGGCTGGCGGTGACGCCGCTGACCAGTTTGCGCACGCGCGGCGCGCCTTCGACTTGCAGGCCATTGGGGGCGTAGTCGTGGAAACGCTCCGGTTGCAACTCGGCATGGAACGCCGCCAGCAGCGCGGCGCGCTCGACACTTTGAAAGGCAGTCATGCGCCGATTTTGCAGGATGTGCAAAAACTACTCATTTCCTGCAAAATCATCCTTATGAAACGCTTATGGCTCCTATTCGCGCAGACCGTCACGCTGTTGCTGGCGGCGTATTTCGTGGTCGCCACGCTCAAACCGCAGTGGCTGGTGCGCGGAAAAAGTGCGCCCACCGTCTCCATCATGCAAGCGCCGCCCGCGCCCGTCGGCCAAGAGGCGCCGGGCAGCTTCAGCGCGGCGGTCAGAAAGGCCGCGCCCGCGGTGGTCAGCATCAGCACCACCGCGCGCACCCCCCTCGGCAACGATCCGTGGTCGCGCTTTTTCTTCGGCGACCAGGCGCAGGCGCAAACCGGCCTGGGTTCGGGCGTCATCATGAGCGCCGACGGCTACGTGCTCACCAACAACCACGTGATCGAAAACGCCGACGCGATCGAGGTGATGCTGCCAACCGCCCGCCGCGCCCCGGCCAGGCTGATCGGCACCGACCCCGAAAGCGATCTGGCGGTGCTCAAGATCGACCTGCACCAACTGCCCGCCATCACCTTGGGCGACTCCGACGCGCTCCAGGTGGGCGACCGGGTGCTGGCCATCGGCAACCCGTTCGGCGTCGGGCAGACGGTGACCAGCGGCATCGTCAGCGCGCTGGGGCGCGACCAGCTCGGCATCAACACCTTCGAGAACTTCATTCAGACCGACGCCGCCATCAACCCCGGCAACTCCGGCGGCGCGCTCATCGACGTGCGCGGCAACCTCATGGGCATCAACACCGCCATCTACTCGCGCTCGGGCGGCAGCATGGGCATCGGCTTTGCCATTCCCGCATCGGTGGCGCGGCAAGTCATGAAAAGCATCATCACCCAGGGCCGCGTGGTGCGCGGCTGGATCGGCGTGGAGCCGGCCGAACTCACGCCCGAACTGGCGCACGCCTTCGGCATCGCGCCGGGCCAGCCCGGCGTCCTCATCACCGGCGTGCTGCGCAACGGCCCCGCCGCCCAAGCCGACTTGCGTCCGGGCGACGTCATCACCCGCCTGGGCGGCAAAGCCGTCGCCAGCGTAGCCGGCCTGCTCTCCGGCGTTTCCGCCCTGCCGCCCGGCCAACCCGCGCCCCTGACCGTGCTGCGGCAGGGCCAGAGCGTGGAACTGAGCGTCACCCCCGCGCAGCGCCCATCCGTCCAGCGCCGCCAGCTGCAGGGCAGGGAGTAGGGTTTGCTTTGATTTTCTCCTTCCCCCGCGTGCGGGGGAAGGTAGGGATGGGGGCCAGCCCAGCGGCGCATCGCAGCCGCAGTGCTTATTGCAGCGCCGCGCGCCCCCACCCCAACCCTCCCCCGCACACGGGGGAGGGAGTTGAAGCGCGGCAGGAAAAAGCGTGGCGTGTAAATGAAAAGTTCAAAATTCATAGCTACTGCCGCAGGTATTATTTGATTTTTATATATTTTATCTGTAAAAATCATATTTTTCTTTTATAGTAAGCTATCAAATTTAGTTCGATCCTGCAAGCAGGCAAGGACGATCGCATATAAATTGCGCAATCAGCCAAAAGACGAGAAAAGTAGGGGCGAAAAATTTTTCGCCCTCGCGCTCAAAAAATCTGCGGCGCTGGCAAGGAGACGCCGCAGGGCGGAAGATCTTTCGCCCCTACGAAGGCATGGGTGTCATTCGTCGCGTCGAACTCCAACGGGTTGATTTGAATGGAATTCAGATGCGATTGCCCTGGCAACAGGCGCGGGGGCATTCCACCCTCAACGCGCAATACCAAACACTCAACTTTTCCTGGTGACTTCCGTACCCGGTTCGGGCGCTTCTTGCGGATCTGCCGTTTTGCGGATGAACAATTGCGTGGCCCAGATGCCGATTTCGTAGAGCAGGCACATGGGGATGGCAAGGGCCAGCATGGAAACGATGTCCGGCGGGGTGACGACGGCCGAAACCACGGCGGCCAGCACGATGAAGTAGGGCCGGAACGACTTGAGCTGCGCGACCGAAACCACGCCCACGCGCGCTAGCACCACCACCGCCACCGGCACCTCAAAGGCCAGCCCGAAGGCCAGGAACATGGTGAGCACGAAGCTCAGGTACGCCTCGACGTCCGGCGCGGCGGTAATGCTCTTGGGCGCGAAGTGCTGGATGAAAGTGAACACCCTGCCGAACACGATGAAGTAGCAAAACGCCACCCCCGCAAAGAACAAAACGGTGCTGGAAATGACCAGCGGCAGCACCAGTTTTTTCTCGTGCGAATAAAGGCCCGGCGCGACGAACGCCCACAGCTGGTAGAGCACCACCGGCAGCGCGATCAGAAACGCCGCCGCCAGCAAAATCATCACCGGCACCATGAACGGCGAGATGACCGAGGTGGCGATCATCGTCGCGCCCTTGGGCAGATGCGCCACCAGCGGCTGCGCCAGCAGATCAAACAGGCGCGTCGGCCCCGGATACAGCGCCAGCGCCGCCATCGCCACGAGTACCGCCAGCGCGGACTTGATGAGCCGGTCGCGCAACTCGATCAAATGCTCGACGAAAGGCTGCTCGCTGCCGGCCAGTTCGTCTTCAGGGTCTTTCTTTCGGGTGGGATCGGTCATGACGGCTGCCATTGTCGCAGGGGATGTGCCCCGGCGTTGCCATAATCCCGGAATGGCTACATCGTCCCCCTCTTCTTCGTCCCTGAAGGACGCGCTCGGCAGGCTGGCCGGGCGGGTGCGCCCGCCCGAATGGCTGGTGGGCGAGGCCCAACAGCGCCTGGTGCTGTTTCTCAACCACGTACTGATGCAAGAGCCGCAGGCCCAAGCGCGGCTGGCGCAGCAGCGGGGACGCGCGCTGCGGGCGCAATGGCGCGATTTTTCGCTCCAGCTGGCGGCCACGCCGGCGGGTCTGCTGGAGTTGGCCCCCGGCGCCAAGCCGGATTTGCTGCTGGCGATGGTGGACGAATCGCCCCGCGCCGCCATGCGCAACGTGTTGCGCGGCGAGCGCCCTGCCGTGCGCATCGAAGGCGATGTGCAGTTTGCCGCCGTGGTGAGCTGGCTGGTCGAAAACGTGCGCTGGGATGCAGAGGAAGACCTGGCCCGCCTGATCGGCGACGTGCCGGCACACACGCTGGCCGGCTTTGCGCGCGCGGCGCGGCAGGCGCTGCAAAAGTTCGCCGCCGGGGTCAAGGCGCGTATGCCCGGCCCCTCGAACCACGCCGGAACCTGAGAGTCACATGAGGCGCCAACTGCGTGCCGCGGCCATCGTCTGGGTGGCCCTGCGCTACGGTCTGGACGAGCTGGTGCTGACCAGTTTCGGGCATCACGGCCTGCGCGTGCTGGCGCGGCTGGCCACGATCGGGCGCAGGCGCTACCTTTGCGCGCCGCGCGGTCAGCGGCTGCGCGAGGCGCTGGAGCGGCTGGGGCCGATCTTCGTCAAACTGGGCCAGGTGCTCTCCACCCGGCGCGACTTGCTGCCGCCCGATATCGCCGACGAACTGGCCAGGTTGCAAGACCGCGTACCGCCGTTTGCCGCGGAGGTGGCGGTTACCACCATCGAGCGGGCGTTTCGCAAGCCGCTGGATCAGATTTTTCTGAGTTTCGAGCGCGAGCCGGTGGCCAGCGCCTCCATCGCGCAGGTGCACTTCGCCACACTGCGCGACGGCGATGGCCGCGTGCGCGACGCGGCGGTGAAGGTGCTGCGCCCCGGCATGCTCAAGGCCATCGAGCAGGATCTGGCGCTGATCCGCTCCATGGCCGCGTGGATCGAGCGCCTGTCGGCCGACGGCAAGCGCCTGAAACCGCGCGAGGTGGTGGCCGAGTTCGACAAATACCTGCACGACGAGCTTGACTTGATGCGCGAGGCCGCCAGCGCCGCGCAACTGCGCCGCAACATGGCCGGGCTGGATTTGCTGCTGATCCCGGAAGTGTTCTGGGATCTGTGCCGCACCAACGTGATGGTGATGGAGCGTATGCGCGGCATCCCGATTGGCCGCATGGATGAGTTGCGCGCAGCGGGGGTGGACTTCAAGCGGCTGGCGCGCGACGGGGTGACGCTGTTTTTCACGCAGGTGTTCCGCGACGGCTTTTTCCACGCCGACATGCACCCCGGCAACATCATGGTGAGCACCGCGCCGGAAACTTTCGGGCGCTACATCGCGCTGGACTTCGGCATCGTGGGCACGCTCACGCAGTACGACAAGGAATATCTGGCGCAGAACTTCACGGCCTT
>JAIRVJ010000027.1 GCA_031253955.1 Burkholderiaceae bacterium
TCGAAATCGCCGGGCCGGGGTTTCTCAACATCCGCCTCAAGCCCGCCGCCCGGCAGCAGGCCGTGCGCGAGGTGCTGACGCAAGGCGCGCGTTACGGCTGGCAGCCGGAGCGGGGCGAGCAAGTCATCGTCGAATTCGTCTCGGCCAACCCGACCGGGCCGCTGCACGTGGGGCACGGGCGGCAGGGCGCGTTGGGCGACGCCATTTGCAACCTGCTGGCCACGCAAGGCTGGCGGGTGCACCGGGAGTTCTATTACAACGACGCGGGCGTGCAAATCGACACGCTGGCGCAGTCGGTGCAACTGCGCGCGCAGGGTCATCAGCCGGGCGACCCGGCATGGCCGGAGTCAGCCTACAACGGCGACTACATCCAGGACATTGCCGACGACTTTCTGGCGCGCAAAACCGTACAGGCCGACGACCGCGCCTTTACCGCCAGCGGCGACGCGGATGACTTGGACGGCATCCGCCAGTTCGCCGTGGCCTATCTGCGCCGCGAGCAGGACAAGGACTTGCAGGCCTTCCGCCTGAAGTTCGACCAGTATTACCTGGAGTCCAGTCTGTACGCCGAAGGCCGCGTTCAGGCCACGGTGCAGCGTTTGATCGACGCGGGCAAGACCTACGAACAGGACGGCGCGTTGTGGCTGCGCACCACCGCATACGGCGACGACAAGGACCGCGTGATGCGCAAGGCTGGCGGCGGCTACACCTACTTCGTGCCCGACGTGGCCTACCACATCACCAAGTGGGAGCGCGGTTACCGGCGCGCCATCAACATCCAGGGCACCGATCACCACGGCACTATCGTGCGGATGCGCGCGGGTTTGCAGGCGGCGGGCGCGGGCATCCCGCCGGGCTACCCGGACTACGTGCTGCACACCATGGTGCGCGTGGTGCGCGGCGGGCAGGAGGTCAAGATCAGCAAGCGCGCCGGCAGCTACGTCACGCTGCGCGACTTGATCGAGTGGACCAGCGCCGACGCGGTGCGGTTCTTTTTGCTTTCGCGCAAGCCCGATACCGAATACACCTTCGACGTTGACCTGGCCGTGCAACGCAATAACGACAACCCGGTCTATTACGTGCAGTACGCGCACGCGCGCATCTGCTCGGTGCTGGCGGCCTGGGGCGGCGACGCGGCGGCGCTGCAAGCGGTTGACCTGACACCGCTCGATACCCCGGCGGCGCAGGCGGTGCTGGCGCATCTGGCGCGCTACCCGGATGTGCTGGCGCAGGCCGCGAGCGACTTTGCGCCGCACGACATCACCTTTTATCTGCGCGAACTGGCCGCCGCCTACCACAGCTATTACGACGCCGAGCGCATTCTGGTGGACGACCAAGCGGTGAAAACGGCGCGCCTGGCCCTGGTTGCCGCGACCGCGCAAGTGTTGCACAATGGCTTGGATTTGCTGGGCGTAACCGCCCCGCGCAAGATGTGACGCTTATGAGCCTGACCCTCTCCCGCCGCGCCCAGCGTGGCCCATTCCGCAAATTCCGCATCCACGGCGGCGCCATGCTGGGCCTGATTCTGGGCCTCATCATCGGCCTGGCCGTGGCCTTGGCGGTGGCGATGTACGTCGCCAAGGTGCCAGTGCCGTTCGTCAACAGCGTGCCGGTGCGCAACGATGGACAGAACAACGCCGAGGACCAGAAGAACCGCAACTGGAATCCCAATGCGGCGCTGGAAACGCACGGCCCGGCGCAACCGGCCAGCGATGCGGCCAGCGCGCCGCGTCAACCGCAGCAGCAGCCCGTGGCGGTTCCGCCACCGGTGGAAGTGCCCCCTTCCGCCGCGCCGGATCAACCCGCCGCCAACCCGCCAATCCAGCCGCAAACGCGCGCGCCGGTCAACAACACCGGCCCCGCTCCGGGCGACGCGCTGGGCGAGTTTGCCGCTGCGCACGCCCGCGCCGCCGATAACCGCAGCGGCAACGCCAGTCCGGACGCCGGGGCGTCGCCTTTCACCTATTTCGTGCAGACCGGCGCGTACAGCGCCCCGCAAGACGCCGACGCCGAGCGCGCCCGCCTGTCCCTGCTGGGCATGGACGCGGCCATTACCCAGCGCGACCAGGCCGGGCGCGTCGTTTACCGCGTGCGCGTCGGGCCGTTCCAGAACAAAGCCGCCGCCGACCAAATCAGCAACCGCCTGACCAGCAACGGCTTCGAGGCCGCGCTGGTGCGCGTGCCGCGCTAGGCCGCGTGTCAGGCGAAAATAATCGCCTCCTTGAACTTTGCAGCCGCCGCGCGATCCATCACCCATTTCCCGCAGGAGAAGAAATCATGAAACGCCGCACTTTCGTTTTGACCGCCGCTGCGGCGGCCATGCCCGCATCCCTGCTGACGGCCCTGCCCGCCAGCGCCCAAGCGGGCAAGACCTACAAGGAAATCAAGCCGCCCGTGCCGGTCGATTTGCCCGCCGGACAAATCGAAGTGATTGAATTTTTCTCGTATATCTGCCCGTTCTGCGACAAATTTGAACCGGCTTTCGAGGCGTGGATCAAAACCGTGCCCAAGGATGTCACCGTGCGGCGGGTGCATGTGGGCTGGAATATGGACGGCAAGATGGGCGCGCCGCTGCAACGCATTTACTATGCGCTGGAAGTGCTCGGTCAAGTCGCCGCGTTGCAGACCAAGGTCTATGCCGCTTTGCAAGACCAGCGCATCAGCCTCGATCAGCCTGATGTGCTATTCAACTGGGTCGCCCGGCAAGGCGTGGATGCCGGCAAGTTCAAGCAAGCCTACAACTCCTTCGGTGTGGCCAATCAGGTGGGGCGCGCCAACTACACCACGGAGGCTTATCGGATCGAAGGCACGCCGGGCATGGGCGTTGGCGGGCGCTTCAGCACCGATATCGGCATCGCCAGAGGGCCTGACGCGATGCTCAAACTGGTCGATGATCTGATCGACCGGGTGCGCAAGAGCCGGTAAGCGCCGGCGCGGCTTCAAAGCACCGTCACCACGCCGCGCGTGCCGTCGATGCGCACGCGGGTGCCGTTGGCCAGGCGCGCGGTGGCGTCGCGGATGCTCATGGCGGCGGGCAGGCCAAGTTCGCGCGCGGTGACCGCGCCGTGCGAGAGCGGCCCGCCGCTTTCGGTAATGACGCCGATGGCCTGGTAAAACAGCGGCGTCCACGCCGGGTTGGTGGTGCGGGCGACCAGGATCGCGTTTTTCGGGAAGGCGGCAAAGTTCTCCGGGCCGCGCACGATGAATACCTCGCCTTCGACCGTGCCGGGGCTGCCGCCCAGTCCTTGCAGGGTATCGGCGTTCAGATCGACCTCATGCGTTTCACCATGGCGCCACGCGGGCGTGTTCCGGCGGGCTTGGGCGTAGCCGGTCTTGTGTTGCGCGACGGCGGTGCGCACGGGAGCGAAATCACCGGCGCGCACGGCGGCGTCGAAAATGGCGAAGGGGCAAAAATAGATGTCCTCGCGCTCGTCCAGAACAAACTGCGCCACCAGTTGCTCGCCGATGGCGCGCAGGCCGCGCCGGAAGGGCAGCGTCAGGCGCGTGGTCTGGTAATGCTCCAGGTCGTCCAGCGCGGTGTAGGCGCGCGCCAGACGGATGATTTCCCGCACCAGATAGCGCAGGCTCTCCGGCGCTTGCGCCAGCAGCGCGTGCTCGGTGTCGGCCATCAGGATCTGGACGTCGAGTTCGCGCCCGCGGCGATCCTCATCGGCCCGTGTGGCCAGCACTTTGAGCTGGTCGAGCACGGTCTGCGGCGCTTCGATCCAGGTCGGATGGTAGGCGTCGAAGTCGAGTTCGCGGTGGCCGTGGCGTTGCAGCAGTTGCCCAAAGGCTTTGGCGAAGTCCGGATAGCCGTGCAGTTGACCGAGGAACTGCCGGCTCGGTGCGGCGCGCAGGGCGTCGTACAGCCGCGCATCGTGATGGATCAGGCGCGAGAGCGCCCACAGCTCGCCGTTGACCTGGCTGGTCTTGGTGTCGGTGCTGGCCAGCAGGCGGTCGAACAGGGTTTGCGCCTGTTGCGCGTCGCCGGTGAACATTTTCAGCAGGTATTGCAGCAGCGCGTACAGCATCCGCTGGGTCAGTGAAATGGCGATGTTGGGCAGGAAGTATTCGCGGCCCAAATCGCGCACGCGCAGCACGTAGGCCCATTGCTCGGCCAGCGTCTTGGTATCCAGCGGTTCGCGCATCAGCGCGCCGATGCCCAGCAGGTAGGTGTCCAGATCGCGCATCCAGCGCAGCGGCAACTCCTGCACCCAGGCGTATTGGCTGGCGATCTGCGGCAAGGCCGCTTGCAGTTGCCCCAGGTCTTTGAGCGCGGCAATCGGCAGGCGTCCGCTGTACAGCTCGACCGCGTTCTGGTTGCCGTAGATGTAGTAGTCGCGCATGGCGAACCATTTGTCGCCAAAGTGCGGCAGGCCCATCAGCGCGAAGGAGTAGTTCAGCGAGGTGTGAAAGCCTTCTTCCACCAGATCCCAGGTCATCGGCGTAACGGCGTTGGGGAATCGCTCGGCCGATTCATCGCGCGTCCAGCGCGCGGGCACGCGCGTGACGGCGCGCGATTGCAGCAGGTACAAGCGGCCCGCGCTGTAGCCCCATTCGATGTCTTGCGGAAAACCGAAGTGCTGCTCGGCGGCTAGCGCCAGTTGCGCGACTTCGGCGCATTGCGCGTCGGTCAGCGCGCTTTGCGTGCGCTGCGCGGCATCGAGCGCCAGGCTGCGCGTGCCGCCAGCGCCGCTGCTTACCAGCGCGCTGGGCTTGTCGGCAACGTGGCGCGAGACGACCGTGCCAACGCTGCCCTCCGGGGTGCGCGCCACGCGGAATTCGTCCACCGGCGCTTCGCCCGCAACCACGGTTTCGCCCAGGCCGAAGGCGGCGTTGATGAGCACTTGATCGAGCTTGCCCTGCACCGGGTCGATGCTGAAGGCCACGCCGGCGGTTTCCTGCGCGCCGACCGGCACCATGCCTTGAACCACCACCGCCATCGCCGCGTCCAAATGCCCGACGCCCAGCCGTTCCCGGTAGGGCAGCACGCGCTCGTTCCACAGCGAGGCGTAGCAGGCGCGCACCGCCTCGGCCACGGCTGGCGCGCCGCGCACGTTCAAAAAGGTGTCGTGCTGGCCGGCGAAGGCCGCGCCGGGCAGGTCTTCGAGCGTGCCGGAGGAGCGCACCGCCAGCGCGGTATCTGCCAGCGCGTGTTCGCGCAGCGCCCGCGCCAATTCGTCGATCAACCCATCGGGCAAGGGCTGCGCCAGAATCAGGGCGCGAATCGCCTCGCTGCACGCCGCGTGATCCGCGCCGTGTTGACGCAGTAAGTCCGATACCCGCGCCGTTAGCGGCGCGATGAAGGCGCGGTAGGCGGCGCTGGTCACGATCAACCCCGGCGGCACCGGCAACTGCCGCGCCGCGCGGGCAAGATTGGCGCCCTTGCCGCCGCTGACGGACAAGTCGGCGGCTTGCGCGGCGGTGAAAGGCAGGATCAGGATCAGGGACATGGGCAGGCTCCTTCGCGTTTGCGGAATGATTGAACGATCCACAGCACGCCCAGCGCCAGCGCGATGCCGGCCAGCAGGTCAATGCCGTAGTGGTAGCGCAGGTACACCGTCGCCACGACAATGCACAGCAGCATGGGCGTGAGCGTGACGGCAGCCGCGCGGTAACGCCGTCCGCCCAGCAGGCAAAAGCCCCAGATGTACACCGTTACGCCGCTGTGCAGGCTGGGGAACACGTCCATTCCGGTGGTGCCTTGCGCTACCAGCCCGGTCAAAAAGCGCGTGATCGTCCTGCCTTGCACCGGGTACGGAAACACATCGGGAAACGCCATATACGGCCCGCCTGCGGGCATCAGCACATAGCCGGCAAAGCCCAGCAGATACATCAGGTGCAGACCGAGAAAAAAGACCTGCGCCTCGCGCCGCGCATGCTTATAGGCAAACCAGATCACCGGAATCAGCACGACGAAATAGAAGGCGAAATAACCGGCGCTGAACACCTCCGACAACCCAACCCGTTCCAGCGCGATAGCGTGTTCCGGCAGGCTCAGGCCGCCCCACAGCGCCCGATCGAGCGCCAGCAGCGGCGCATCCACCGTGTAGTCAATCCAGGCCATACGGATGGCCTTGAACAGCGGAAAGATCAACCAGTTTGCGGCAAACAGCAGCGCGCCGCGCCACGGCGCCCAAGCGCTGCCCGGCGATGCGCGCAGACTGCGCCAAGCCACGAGCAACACCAGCGCGCCGATGACTGAACTGGCTTGCAACAGCGCGTCGCCGCCGCGCCAGGTCGCGATACTGCCCATCAACCAGATTGCCAGCAGTTCCAGCGCGAACAGACCGGCCACGCGCGCTGCCCAGCGCGTCAAGGCGTCTGACGCATCGGCAAAGGCTTTGGGTTCGGCGCGCATGACCGCGATTACCGTTTGAACGCGGGCCACCCTGCCGCCGCCAGCGCGCTCCAGCACAGCATCGGCAAGGGAAAGAAACCAAACAACACGGCCAGCGCCGGCAGCCACAGCAACGCCGCCGCAAAGCCGCCCACGATGCGAAAGAATGTGACCGTGTTGCGCGCGTCGGCCTTGCGTCCGGCGAGAAACCCTATCAGCAGCACCGGCGCGAGCAGCGCCATGCCCGGCAGGCCGCACAGCCAACGCCAGAGCGGCGTTCCGCGCGGCGCGGGCGCGTCGCTTGGCAAACCTTGGGCCGCTTGCCGCTCCCAGTGCTTGAAGGCCAAGGCATAAGACTGTCCCCGCCGCGCGTCGGCGCGGGCCAGGCGCTCAACCCGCTCGAAGCTGGCCACGTCGGGGCAGTTGACCGACACCGTGTCCAGCGCCTGGGATAAGGCCGCGTGAATTTGCCGCTCCCACTCGCGCGGATCGGCCCCTTGCCGCGCGGGCAGCGCCACCGGCTCGCCCAGAAGAATCTCCACACCGGAGCGAAAGCGGTCGGGCGCGTGGTAGAACAGACCTAGCGGCGTTACTTCCAGCGGCACGCCTTCATCAAGCAATATGCGCACGATGCGCGCCGTGCCGCTGTGGTACGGCAGCGGGCGCGGCCCCCATTCGCTGCTGCCTTCGGGGAACATCGCCAGTGCGCCGCCCGCCCGCAAATGGGCGCAAGCGGCCCGGATCACGCTGCCGTGTCCGGCAACCGATTCGCCATAACGCTCGCGGTCTTTCGGGCGCACCACCGGAATGCCCGTGAACATCAGGCGCAGCAAGGCATTGCGCAGCAGCTGCACCGACAGCGGAAACAGCGCGCGCGGAAACGCCAGCTTGACGCAACAGCCGTCAATAGCCCCGTTGCGGTGGCTGCATACGATCAACTGATGTGTCCGGCGGCGCAGCGGCGCGCCGACGATCCGCACGCTCGAAAAATAAACCTTGCACAACAGCCAGGCCAGCAGGTTGAACCAGCAGGCGCTCAGGCTGAAGCGGCGCGGCGGGACCATCGGCTCCATAGCGGCGCGAAGCATAACCTGTGCGTCACGGGCGAATCGGGCGCTGGACTTGAACCCGCCCGGCCAACCAGACCAGCAGCAGCACCGGCACGCCCAGCGTGGCGGTGCTCAAAAAGAACGTGACGTAGCTGAAGGCGTTGACGTAGTTGCCGGAAAAACCGGCGATGAATTTGGGCAGCAGCAGCATCAGCGATGAAAACAGCGCGTATTGCGTGGCCGAGTGGCGCACGTTGGTCAGGCTCGACAGATACCCCACGAACGCCGCCGAAGCGATGCCGCCCGCCAGGTTGTCCGCCGAAACCACCGCGATCAGCGCGGTCAAGTCGTGCCCGTGCGCGGCCAGCCAGGCGAACGACAGGCTGCTTATCACCGACAGGCCAGCGCCGAGCATCAGGATGCGCATCACACCAAAGCGCAGCGCCAGGCTGCCGCCCACAAACCCGCCGATTAACGTCATCGCCAGACCATATACCTTGCTGACGGTAGCCACTTCCATCTTGGTGTAGCCCATGTCCACGTAAAACGGATTGGCCATGATGCCCATCACCACGTCGCTGATGCGGTAAACGGCGATCAACGCCAGCACCAGCAGCGCCTGCCAGCGGTAGCGGCGGAAAAATTCGGCGAACGGCTCGACCAGCGCCTGCTCCAGCCATTGCCGTGGATCGCGCGCCGGCGCGATGGCCGACGTTATGGCCGTCCGCGCCGGTTCGGGCGAGAGCAGCACCGTGAGCGCGCCCACCGCCATCGACCCGGCCATCACCAGGTAGGCTGTCTGCCAAGCCGCGTTGTCGTAGCCGGTGATTGCGCCTTGCGTCCGCGCCGCCAGCCACAGCACGCCCGCGCCAGCCCAGATCATCGCCAGCCGGTAGCCGGTCTGGTAACTGGCCGCCAGCGCGGGCTGCTCGCGCGCCGGGGCCGATTCGATGCGGAAGGC
>JAIRVJ010000045.1 GCA_031253955.1 Burkholderiaceae bacterium
ACGTCGCGGATGGATTCGGCGCCGGTCATCAGGGTGATGAGGCGGTCCAGCCCGAAGGCCAGGCCCCCGTGCGGGGGCGCGCCGTATTGCAGCGCGTCGAGCAGGTAGCCGAATTTGGCGCGCGCTTCTTCGGGGCCGATCTTGAGCGCGGCAAAGACCTTGCTTTGCACGTCGGCGCGGTGGATGCGCACCGAACCGCCGCCCAGCTCCCAGCCGTTCAAGACCATGTCATACGCCTTGGACAGGCACGCGGCGGGGTCGGTGTCCATCAGGTTTTCGTGGCCGTCCTTCGGCGCGGTGAAGGGGTGGTGCACGGCGGCCCAACGGGCGTTTTCCTCGTCGTATTCGAACATGGGAAAGTCCACCACCCACAGAGGCGACCAGCGATCTTGAAAGAGGCCGCGGGTTTTGCCGAATTCGCTCAAGCCGATTTTCAGGCGCAGCGCGCCGATGGCGTCATTGACGATTTTTTCCTTGTCCGCGCCAAAGAAGATCAGATCGCCCGCCTGCGCGCCGGTGCGCTCCAGAATGGCGGCCAGCGCCGCGTCGTGCAGGTTCTTGACGATGGGCGATTGCAGGCCCTCGCGCCCGTTGGCGGCTTCGTTGACCTTGATCCACGCCAGCCCCTTGGCCCCGTAAATCTTGACGAATTCGCCGTACTGGTCGATTTCGCCGCGGCTGATGGCCGCGCCGCCGGGCACGCGCAACGCGGCCACGCGCCCGCCGGGGGCGTTGGCGGGGGCGGAGAAGACCTTGAAGTCCACGTCTTTCATCACGTCGGCCAGGTCGGTCAGTTCGAGTTTGACGCGCAAATCGGGCTTGTCGGAGCCGAAGCGCCGCATCGCCTCCTGATACGTCATGACGGGAAACGCGCCCAAGTCCACTTTCAATTGCGTCTTGAACACCTGCACGATCATGGCCTCGAAGATGGCGCGGATTTCGGTTTCGCCCAGAAACGAAGTTTCGCAATCGATCTGCGTGAATTCCGGCTGACGGTCGGCGCGCAGGTCTTCGTCGCGGAAGCACTTGGTGATCTGGTAGTAGCGGTCGTAGCCGGCCACCATCAGCATCTGCTTGTAGAGCTGGGGCGATTGCGGCAGCGCGAAGAAGTAGCCGTCGTGCACGCGGCTGGGCACCAGGTAGTCGCGCGCACCTTCGGGCGTGCTCTTGCCGAGCATGGGCGTTTCGATGTCGATGAAGCCGTGCGCGTCCAGAAAATTGCGCACTTCAATAGCCACCTTGTAGCGCAGCATCAGGTTGCGCTGCATGGCGGGGCGGCGCAGATCGAGCACGCGGTGCGTCAGGCGCGTGACTTCCGAAAGATTTTCGTCGTCGATCTGGAAGGGCGGCGTGACCGACGGGTTGAGCACCGTCAGTTCATAGCACAGCACCTCGATCTTGCCGCTTTTGAGCGCGTCGTTGGCCGTGCCTTCGGGCCGCGCGCGCACCAGGCCCTTGACCTGGATGCAGAACTCATTGCGCAAATCTTCGGCGATTTTGAACATCTCTGGCCGGTCGGGATCGCACACCACCTGCACGTAGCCTTCGCGGTCGCGCAGGTCGATGAAGATGACGCCGCCGTGGTCGCGCCGGCGGTTGACCCAGCCGCACAGGGTCACGGTTTGGCCTGCCAGCGCCTCGGTCACGAGGCCGCAGTAATGGGTTCGCATGGACATAACTATTCTCTTTGCTTCGTATCCGAAGGAATCAGGATCGGGGGCGCGGGCGGTGACATATGCCCGGTTTCGCCGGGGGCCACTACGCCCATTGAAATGACGTATTTGAGCGCCTCGTGCACGCTCATGTTCAGCTCGATCACGTCGGCGCGCGGCGCCAGCAGAAAAAAGCCCGAAGTCGGGTTGGGCGTGGTGGGCACGAACACGCTCACGAAATCGCCCGCGCCTGCATTGGCCCGCTCCAGCCGCTGGGCCACTTCGCCCCCTGGCGCGCCGGTCAAAAACGCCACGGCCCACGTGCCCTGGTGCGGATAGCGCACCAGCAGCGCCTTGGAAAACGCCTGCCCCCGGCCCGAAAACATCGTGTCGGAAACCTGCTTGACGCTCGAATAAATGCCGCGCACCACCGGAATGTGGGTCATCAGCCGGTTCCACTGGCGCAGCCACCACTGGCCGGCCATGTTGGTCACGAACAGGCCCGTGGCCACGAACACGAGCGCCACCAGAATCAGCCCCAGCCCCGGCACACGCAGCAGCAGTTCGGCAATGGATTCAAAACCCGGCAGCGCGCGCACCAGCGCCGACAGCACCGCGCCGAAAACGCCGTCCAGAATGCCGATGAGCCACAGCACAATCCACACCGTCACGCTCATGGGCAGCCACACCACCAAGCCGGTGATGAAGTATTGACGCAGACGGGACATCATCAACGCGCGCCTTCCCTGCTCAAGCGCCCGATGCCGCGCCGCCAGGCGCGGGCGCGGCAGGCGCGGTGGCTGCGGCTGCGCCGCTGCTTTGGGATTGGCTCCCGGACGCGGGCTTGCTAGCCGCCGCCTCGCCCTTGACGTCCGGCTTGGCGTCAGGCTTGGCCTCGGCCTTGCCGTCTTTGTCCGCGGGCGCGCCGGGGGCGGACGCGCCGCCCCGGAAATCGGTGGCGTACCAGCCCGATCCCTTAAGCTGGAACCCGGCAGCGGTCACCTGCTTGTGAAACGCGGCCTGGCCGCACTGCGGGCAAACCGCCAGCGGCGCATCGGAAATTTTTTGCAGCACGTCCTTGGCATAACCGCAAGACGCGCACTTGTAGGCATAGATAGGCATGACCCAAGCCGAACGGCAAAACACAAAGCGCCCGCGCAAAGCCTGTTCATGCTGTTTTCGCGGTCACAGAAACAGCGTGAGCAGACTTTGGGCATGGGGCACGGAAAATTTTGTATTTTAGTTGCCCGCGACGCTCGACCTTGCATAATCAGCCCCCGTGAACACCATCGCCCGCAAGCTGCATCCCCGCACGCACCTGTCGGTGCTGCAATGGGCGTTGCTGTTTTCCGTAGGCGTGCACCTGGCGCTGCTGACGCTGCGCTTTGTCGATCCGGAGGGTTTCCATCGCGCGTTCGAGAGCGCCTCGCTGGAAGTGGTGCTGGTCAACACCCGCTCGGACGAAAAGCCGGTCAAGGCGCAGGCCATCGCGCAGTACGACTTGGCCGGCGGGGGCGATGCCGCCGATGCCCGGCTGATGGCGGCCTCGCCCCTGCCCAACCTTGGGCAAGAAGAGGCCGGCACGGACGTGATCGAGCAGAATCAGCGCCGCATTGACGCCATGAAAGATGAGCAGGAACAACTGCTGGCCCGCGTGCGCGAGCGGCTGGCGGCCATGCCCAGATACGACCCCGCCGAGCTGGCCCGCAACCCCGATGCCCGCGCCGAGGAAGAGCGCCGCCAGGCCGACCTGAAACTGCTGGCCAGCATCGAAACGCGCATCCAGGAACAAAACGCCCGCCCGCGCAAACGCTATCTCAGCCCGGCCACGCTGGGCCGCACCTACGCCCTGTATTACGACGGCCTGCGGCGCATGATCGAGCGCCGCGGCACCGAGCACTTTCCCGAATACGGCGGTCAGAAGCTGTACGGCGAGCTGATGATGGCGCTGCTCATCAACCACGATGGGCGCGTGCTCGACGCGCGGGTCATCACCGGCTCCGGCAACCGCGTGCTCGACCGGCTGGCCGAGGCCATCGCCGCCGACGCCGGGCCGTTCGGCGACTTCTCCCCGGCCATGCGCAAGGACACCGACCAGATCGACATCACAGCGCGCTTTCGCTTCACGCACGAGCAAACGCTGGAAACCACGCTGCAGACCGACCAGATCGACAGCGCGGTGCAAGAGATCAAGTGATGCGCATCCTGCGCCGCTGGCTGCTGCTGACCCTGCTGGGCCTGCTGCTGTTGCAACTGTTTTTCATCGGGCACATCGCGCTGGCGCGCTGGTTCGATCCGCAATCGACCTCCTTCCAGCGTTCCGAACTATGGCGCCTGGCAACCCAAAACAAGCGCCTGCGCTGGCAACAAACGTGGCGGCCTTGGGCGCAACTGGCCGATCCGCTCAAGCGCGCCGTGATCGCCTCGGAAGACGACGACTTCGTCAACCACGACGGCGTGCAGTGGGAAGCCATTGAGCGCGCCTGGCGCAAAAACGCCGCCGCGCAAGAGGCGGCGGCCCTGCGCGCCGAGCAAAACAAACCGGCGCGGCCCCTGCGCATCGCCGGCGGCTCCACCATCACGCAGCAACTGGCCAAGAACCTGTTTCTGTCGGGTGAGCGCACCCTGTTGCGCAAGGGGCAGGAACTGGCCCTGACTTGGGCGCTGGAACGCCTGCTGACCAAGCCGCGCATTCTGGAGATCTACCTCAACAGCGTCGAATGGGGCGAAGGCGTGTTCGGCGCCGAGGCCGCCGCGCGGCGCTATTACGGCAAAAGCGCCGCGCAACTCACGCCCCGGCAAGCCGCGCGGCTGGCCGTCATGCTGCCGCGCCCCAGATACTTCGAGCAACTGCCCGATTCCCCTTGGCTGGCCCACCGCGCCACGGTCATCGAACGGCGCATGGCGGCGGTGGAGTTGCCTTGAAACATTGAGCATTTGGCGTTGAGCGTGGCCCCTTCCGCATGTAGCATCGTGCTCGCAAAATGCCAAACGCTAAACGCTCAACGCAAACCCAAAATCATGAGAATCCTCGGCATCGACCCCGGCTTGCGCATCACCGGCTTTGGCGTGCTCGACACGCAAGGCGGCGCGTTGCGCTACGCGGCCAGCGGCGTGATCCAGACCGCCGCCGCGGAACGCGGCGACCTGCCGGCCCGCCTGAAGCTGCTGTTTGACGGCATCACCGAACTCATCGCCCGCTACCGGCCCGAAGTGGCGGTGGTGGAAATCGTTTTTGTCAACGTCAACCCGCAAGCCACGCTGCTGCTCGGGCAGGCGCGCGGCGCCTGCATCACCGCGCTGGCAGCGCAAGGGCTGCCCGTGGCCGAATACACCGCGCTGCAAATGAAACAGGCCGTGGCCGGCCACGGCAAAGCCGCCAAAGCCCAGGTGCAAGCCATGGTGCAGCGCTTGCTCGCCCTGCCCAGCGCCCCGCGCCCGGACGCCGCCGACGCCCTGGGCCTGGCCATCACCCACGCCCACGCTCATCCCACCCTGGCCCGTCTGCAAAGCGCGGGCGCATCGACACGTAAACTACTATTTCGATAGTTATCTGACAAATTTTTACCTATATGGTCAACCATTGAATAAATCAGATACACGGAGCCAACTGTACACAACGAGAAGATATGTCTGATTCATTCGGGAAACGACTATATTTAGTCGCCCCTGCAAATCCCCCGCACCCCGCATGAGCACAAGCTTTGCGCGCGAAGGCGGTACACCGAATTCCCCAAGAAACGTTAAGGAACCTCTGAACAACCCCGTCCACCCGAACCCCGTCAGAGCCGTTAAAGACAGATGATGACAATGACCCACCCGACAGGATCGACCATCAAGCAGATGAGCCTGAGCACAGGCGGCTTTGACAAAGCGCCGCTGCGCACGCGCCGGAGGCAGTTTCTCGAAGAAATGGAGCAGGTCGTGCCCTGGGACGAGCTGGTGGCGCTGATTGCCCCGCACGCCCCCGCGGGCAGCGGCCCCAAAGGCGGACGTCCCCCCTTTGCGCTTGTGAGCATGCTGCGCATCCACTTTCTCCAGCAGTGGTACGGCCTGTCCGATCCGGCCATGCAACAAGCGCTGCACGACATCCCGCTGTACCG
>JAIRVJ010000017.1 GCA_031253955.1 Burkholderiaceae bacterium
CAACAGGATGTGCCGCCAAGCTGCTGGTGATATCTGCGTGATCAACGCCAATACCTTGGTATTGCCAGTAGCTTCGTACTTGGTCAGCAACCGCGACAAGATAGCTGAGTTGTAATAGCTAACTGCGCCTAGTCGCGGGAGTTGTTCAGCGCGCTGCGCCGCGTTGTCCATCAAACGACCGTTTGTAGGACGGACGCAACTCGTCCCAAAACCACTCCCTTGTGTCAAGTTTCGGGACGAAGTAGAATACGGGACGTAATCGGGACAAATGAACACCAAGGAGTCGCAGATGAACTCAACATGGATTGACCACTACCGCGAGGGCACGGTCTTCATGGCCGAAGCCAACGACGGAAACGCTTCGTATCCTTCGTACTTCGTAGTGATGAACCCAGGCCGTTATCGTGTGCGCCTTTTCCCCGACCCAAAAACCGAGACGTTTTCGGTTGGGTTCGATGCTGAGTGGAGCGACGAAACACCAGGGGACTTGGCCAACTACACACCTTCCTATGAAACGGGTGGCGGGGATGGTTGCCGAGCAGGGGAAGTGACCATCTCGGATGATGGCTTGCTTTCTGTGTTGCCGCGCGTGCGTGGATACAGGACGCCAGCACACGTGATGTTTCGCGTCGGCTGGACAGCGCAACTACCTATCGAAGCCGTCGAACCGATCCGGCGCGCTATCGCGTTGGTTGAGGCGATGTTGCTGACTTCGGCCAACGAGGCAAGTGCAGCATGAGCCACCTGACGCCCGCCTGCGCGGAGTGATGCACAAGCCGTGCGGGAGAAGTGAAATGAGCAACGCTATCAATCTTGACGACTACCACGAAATGACCTCAACCGACGAACTCAACCACATCGTCCGAAAGTCCCGCGACGCAAAAAACGGCGGGTTCGGCGTTCTCTCGACCGGTGAGAAGCTGGCCGCTGCCTTGGTGCTGGACCGCCCCGACTGGCTCGACCAGGTGGGCTACACGATGGCCGAGGCCATTGATCGCGTCGGCGCGGAATGGCTTGCCCTGATCCCCGAAGCGGCGCGTCGGCTCGCATACGAGGCCGAACAGGAGGCGAGCAGCCATGAAGCCCTCTGAAATTCAAGTGGGAGCTAAATACAGCAACGGGCGCGGCCAATCTCGCGTGGTTGACGAATTTGTGAAGCGGGCCGATGGAAGCGAAGCTGTCGCGTGGGATTCTGGGCGGCGGGGTGGCGTTGCGCTACTCAAAACCTTTGCAGTATGGGCGCACACCAAAGAACCAATGACCCCAAGAGAGCAGGAAGCACACGAACGCCGAGCGCGGGCGCGTGACGAAAGAAAAGCCAAATATGGAGAGTGGGTTGAGGCGGCGGCTTCTGGCCGCGTTGAGCTGCGCACGTTTCAATTTCTGGCGCTGCGCAAAAATTAGTTGAGTTCGAGACTAGCGAGCAATGACTCAACCAGCGAAGGCATCAAGAGCAAAGAGCAATACGCGCGCGCCGGGCGCGCTGGTCGGTTACGCCCGCGTCTCGACGCCTGAGCAAGACCTGACCATGCAGGTCAAGGCGCTGAATGGTGCCGGGTGTGTGCGGATTTTCGAGGACGTAGCCAGCGGCGCGAAAGCGGATCGTCCCGGCCTCGATGCTGCACTTGCATATCTCCGACCAGGTGACACACTCGCGGTTTGGAAGATTGACCGGCTTGGTCGATCATTAGCGCACCTGGTCGAAGTCGTTGAAAGCTTACAAGCAAACGAGATTGGTTTTCGTTCACTGACGGACACCGGCATCGACACAACAACACCATCGGGCAAGCTGATATTTCACATCTTCGCGGCGTTGGCTGCATTTGAGCGTGAGCTAATCCGCGAGCGCACAAAGGCTGCGCTGGCCGTGGCCAAGGCGCGAGGCCGCAGAGGCGGGCGGAAGGTCACGGTTACTGCCGATGTTTTAGATCGAGCAATGCGTTTGATCGTCCATAAAGGGTTGACAGTGCCCCAAGCAGCAAGCGTGCTCAAGGTTGGCCGATCAACTCTCTACAGGGCGTGGCAAGCGCAAAAACCCACGTTGTGCACATAAGACAATGTCAGTTGAATATGGTTGTAATTGGAACTGAAATGGGATATAATTGGTTAAAAGTAGTTAAGACATGAATGCTGATGAGTTCCTGAAGCAAGTCACGCCAGCCGCGCAGCGTTCACGGCTGGCGCCCTACGGGAACGACATCGCCAAGCTCCGTGACAAAGGCTGCTCCTTGGAGCAAGTCTGCCAATTCTTGGCCGCGAACGGGGTACAGATCACAATTGCTGGTCTCTCGAAGTACCTCCGCAAGCAAACGGAAAAGGAAACATCATCAACCCCCGCACACTAAGGAGAATGACATGACTGAGACCAAAACTGAACGCACCTATCAGGAACGCCTTGATCGCTTTGAAACCGCGCAAGAGGGCATCTGCATGATGATGGCCAAGCATACGCGGTGGATACACGAAGAGCAGGCAAAGGCCGATCCTGACCCGATCAAGATCGCGCAGTGGGACGCCGAATGCACCAGGCTGAATGAGGAAATGGATGCGATGGGCTTCGACGATGATGCGGCCATTGACCACGTTTTTCAAACCTACGGCCCCATCCTGAGAGCGGCACGCGCGCGCGCTACCGAGCAGCATGGATAAATCGTACAAGCTGGACGCCCAACAACATGAGGCGATCTACAACAACAAGATTGCTCCGTACTACTTGCCTCGAAGCAAACCGCAAGAGCACCCATGCGCCATCATCACTGGTGGTCAACCAGGCTCCGGCAAATCGGGCCTGACAAAAATGGCTGTCGCACGTTTCCGCGAAAGTGGTTATAGTTTTCTGAGACGACCCCTGTAATGGATGCCATGATGATTGAATATCTGCTTAGAACCTTTTCCTATGGTGTCTTGGCCCGCCTGTATGTGTGGGCGCGTATCTTCACGCGCGTCAGCGCATGGATGTTGGGCCTCCTCATCGTGGTGATGGTGCTCTTTACCCTGGGCCTTGGCAAGTTTTGGGAATACTCCCCAACCCTTATCAAACCGGCGGTTGGGTATCTCATCTTGCAAGGTCTTGACTTGTTTCTTGTTGGTGCCTGGCGGTGGTTGCTGGCCTACGAGCAGCGCAGAGCAAGCCGTGCGGCAGCAAGAGCATGAATGTCGTCGCGGAAGTCCTGGGGATCTTCCGAGATAAATGGTGGGTTGTGCCCGTGTTCGTGGGCTGCGCCGCCGCCATCTGGTGGGCACTAATGTGCTATGAGCCGCGTCCTTCGGCGAGAATTGTTGAACTACTCAAGGAGAAAGACATGAAAGTGATGGAACGTCCGGCCACAGTTTTGACACCAGAGGAAGTAGCGCGGGCCAAAGAGAGCATCCGGCAGGTAGATGCAATTTGGGCGCTCGAAGGCTTTGAGCCTGATGATGTCACCCGCACTATCGACGTCGCTGTGCTGGCGGGCCGCGTGACCTTCGGCCAGGCAGCCAACGAGATGGATGAATACATCGAGGCGCACAAAACCACAGATGGGTTCATCGAGACACGCTCTTGGGCTTGACCGCTTGATGACGTGGCCAATCCATATTTCGACGCTGTTAATCGAGTCAATTTCAATAAGCTCGGTATCACCGACGCGGACAAGCTGAAATACGCAGAGTACCGCACCACCATGCTGAGGGGCCGTGAAATTCTCAATGAGAACGCGCTTGGCCCGGTTGACAGCTACGACTTCAAGCACCTACAGGCGATTCACAGGCATCTTTTCAAGAAGGTCTACGATTGGGCCGGCAAACCGCGCACCTTGCCTGGCTCATGGACTAAGTTCGCAGATAGAAGGACGCTTACTGTTTTCTCCGAGGCCAAGGACTTTGAACCGAAGTGGCAGGCGCTGGAAAAGAAAACGAACGCTTTTGCCGCCGCCAAAGGGCTGACGTTCGAGCAAAAAGTTGCGGGCCTGGTGGACATCTTCGCAGACGCGAACCACATCCACCCATTCCCCGAAGGCAATGGACGCACTCTGCAAGTGTTCATGTTGGAGTTGGCGCGCGAGCAGGGGGTGGCGCTGGACTTCGATAAGGCGAAAAAAAGCGGTGAGTGGAACAGGGCGAGCGCGATCAGCGGCCAATGGAGCAGACTGTTCGAGGGCACCGTTCCTATCCCGCAACCGCCAGACCGAGAGCCGATTGGAAGAATTTTCGCAAGCATGGCAACGCCGTTGGCGAAAGAGGAGCCAACCAAAGGGCGGGCTTCTGGTTTCCTTGACTTTATGCGGCGGGCGATCATGGGCAGTAACGCCGAGCACAAGCAAGCCATTGAGGAAGTGACCAAGGAAACCGGACAGAAGGAGCCGCCGGCAGCCGCGCCGAAGCCGCCGCAACCGAAGAAGCGGCGCGACTTCGACCAAGGATTGTGATAGGGGGCGTCTCGGAAAACGGAATTTTTAGCACGCTAAGGAATGCCCGATCCAGCAACGGCGCGGCTTTCCGGGCGGGTCGCCCTCGATGGCGGGCTGTTTGGCTGTTCTCGAAACTCGGCGATCCTGTCGGCGCGAAACGAGAATGGTTTTTGAGAGCGCGGCAAGCAACGCCAGCACTGGCGCGGCCTGCGTTCTCACGCTGGCTTCTCAAAAACCTTCGTTTGCGAGAGCCAAGGCCCATGCCAGCGGGCTTACCGTGCTTTATTTTCCCTTTTCTGAGACTTGTGCCTTATAGTTTTCTGAGACGACCCCTGGACGCGCTCGTGGCAGGGCTGGAATTGGGGTGACGGAAATTTCGGCGGTTCCGGCGTGGAACCCCTACATGGGCGCTACGTGTTCCCCAGCATCCGCAGCGGCGAGCAAACCACGCTTAAAGGCGCGGGAGCGTTGTTGAGCACTCATGTGCGTTTTCCCAAGGGCCGTCATGGACAGGCCCCAAAACAAAAAGCCCGGGCCAGACGAAGGCCGGGGCTTTTTGGCGCCGCGGGCCGACGGTGTGCGCATCACACGGTCAGCCCGGGCGGGAAACCGTGTTCAGGGAAGTGTGTTGAACGTATGGAACATGAATGAAGCCCCTCGTGGCGTTGCCGGCGAAGGTTGCTCGTTGCGCCGGCATGGGAAAGAGGAAAGCGAAAATACAATTATGCGCAGCGGCGCGGCTGGCGCGCAAGCAATTGGCGCGCCCGGTGTGGCGTGCGGCCCACAAGAACGTATGATTGTCGCCATGACCGCACGCGATTGAAAGGAGTGCATATGACCTCCATGACCCTCCCGGCCAAAGGCCGCTTCACCATTGGCAAGCAATTTATGGATCATCTTGGCGTGAAAGCCGGAGAAAAAGTTCTGGTGACCAAGCTGCCCAATCACACCCTGAAAATCGAGCCGGAACAAAGCAAGGAAGATTTTTTTGACCTGTTCGGCTCCATGAAAACAGATATCAGGCTGACCGACGAAGAACTGGAAAAGGCCATCCGGCAGGCGAGAATCGAACGCGGCACGCGGGGCCTGGAATGAAAGCGGTACTCGACACGAACGTACTGGTGCGCATCCTTACCAACGACGATGTCAAACAGGCGCAAGCCGCGAAAAACCTGCTGCTGCAAGCCGATGAAATCATCATTCCGACGCCTGTTTTGTGCGAACTGGTATGGGTTTTATCCGGCACGTACAAGTTCAAGGCGGGGCGCATTCATCAGCACATCACCCGGATCATGAACAGCCGGCAAGCCGTCGTGAATGACGGCGAGGTGCTGGCGGGCCTGGCTTTCATGGAAAAAGGCGGGGATTTTGCCGACGGCGTCAACATCCATTGCGGGCAAAGCATGGCGCAGGGCGATACGCCTGTTTTGTCTCGTTTGACCGCAAGGCGGTACGCCTGCTTACCGCGCAGGGCTTGCCCGCGCTGGCGCCGCAGTAGCAGGCTTGGGAGTTTGCGCGCCGGGGGCTTGCATGGGGCCGGTGAGCTTGCCTTGCACGTTCAGCCGCAGCCAGGCCAAGCGCGAGCCGGATGGCCAAGCAAGGTTTTTCATTGAAAATCGCTTTGGCGCGCATGGTTCAAAAAATTTCAGACAACGCCGTAAAAGGGATTCTCGATGACGAGCGAGCCGAAGCGCTGCCCATACTGCCCGTCCCCGGTCACCAGCACGCCGGCCTTGGCGCGCAGCGCGGCTTCGAGGATGAGGGCATCCCACCATTGCAGGCGGTGCTTGCGGGCAAGTTCGGCTACCGCCAGCACGCTCCCGGTGGATACAGGAACCAGTGCAACACGTGAACTCGTGCCGCCATTCCTCAATCCAGCAGCGGCCCCGCAATGAACAGCATTCCACGCCGTTTCATCCTATCTGCGGCGCTTGTGCGGGGAAAGGGAATGCTGCTAAATTAATAGCTGTTTACCAAGGTTTTATATGCTTTTTATGCAAAAAATCCTGATTAGCAATCATGCCTTAGGTGTAATTGAAGGAAAGCTGCATGACTTTTCCTTCGTCATTCCCGCGAAAGCGGGAATCCAAGGGCGCTTGTTTAAGCCTGCTCTTTCCACGTGACGCCTGGCCACAACCGCCGCTGTCTGGATTCCCGCCTTCGCGGGAATGACGAACCCGAGGTATGTGGCTAATCAGGAAAAAGTATATGTAAATCATATGAAGCACTCGCAGTAAGCTATCAAATAAATAGCTCAACACCCAACCTTCATGAGCGCCTGCCGCAAATACCGTCCCGTGTGGCTGCCCTTGGCGGCGGCCACGGTTTCGGGGGTTCCTTGCGCGACGATGCGTCCGCCTTCGGCGCCGCCTTCCGGCCCCAGGTCGATGATCCAGTCGGCGGTTTTGATCACGTCCAGGTTGTGCTCGATGACGATGATGGTGTTGCCAGCCTCGCGCAACTGTTGCAGCACTTTGAGGAGCAGGTCGATGTCGGCAAAGTGCAGGCCGGTGGTCGGCTCGTCGAGGATGTAGAGCGTTTTGCCGGTGTCGCGGCGCGAGAGTTCCAGCGCGAGCTTGACGCGCTGTGCCTCGCCGCCCGATAGCGTGGTGGCGCTTTGCCCCAGCGTGAGGTAGCCTAGCCCCACGTCCGCCAGGGTTTGCAGTTTGCGCGCGATGGGCGGCTGGTCGGCAAAAAAGGCCAGCGCCTCGTGCGCCGTCATGTCCAGAATTTGCGCGATGTCGCGGCCCTTCCATTGCACTTGCAGGGTTTCGCGGTTGTAGCGGCGGCCGCGGCACACGTCGCAAGGCACGTAAACGTCGGGCAGAAAGTGCATTTCGACCCTGACCACGCCGTCGCCCTGGCAGGCTTCGCAGCGGCCGCCGCCCGCGCCTTGCGCCACGTTGAAGGAAAAGCGCCCCGGCCCCCAGCCGCGCTCGCGCGCCGCGGGGGTGCTGGCCATCAGCTCGCGGATAGGCGTGAACAGGCCGATGTAGGTGGCCGGGTTGCTGCGCGGGGTGCGGCCGATGGGGCTTTGATCGACAGCGATGACTTTGTCGATTTGTTCCAGCCCGCCGATCTGCGCGTGCGGCGCGGGTTCGGTTTGCGCGCGCATGATGGTTTGCGCGGCGGCAGCGTAGAGCGTGTCGTTGACCAGCGTGGACTTGCCGGAGCCGGAAACGCCCGTAACGCAGGTGAGCAGGCCCAGCGGGAAATCCGCCGTCACGTTTTTCAGGTTGTTGCCGCGCGCGCCCTGCACGCGCAGCCAGCCTTGCAGGGCGTCGTCTTGCGCGGCGGGGGCGGCAGGCTCGCGCCGCTGCCTGGGCACGGCGATGCACCGCGCGCCGCTCAGGTATTGGCCGGTGATCGAATCAGGCGTGGCCGCGACTTGATCGAACGTGCCTTGCGCCATCACGCGCCCGCCGTGCACGCCCGCGCCCGGCCCCAGGTCGATGATGTGGTCGGCGGCGCGCATGGTGTCCTGGTCGTGCTCGACCACGATCACCGTGTTGCCCAGATCGCGCAAGTGTTGCAGCGTGGCGATGAGGCGCCCGTTGTCGCGCTGGTGCAGGCCGATGCTCGGCTCGTCGAGCACGTACATCACGCCCGTGAGGCCGCTGCCGATTTGCGAGGCCAGGCGAATGCGCTGCGCCTCGCCGCCCGAAAGCGTTTCGGCGCTGCGGTCCAGACTCAGATAGGGCAGCCCCACGTCGGCCAGAAACGCCAGCCGCGCGCTGATCTCGCGCACCACTTTGCTGGCGATTTCGGCCTTGGCGCCGGTCAGCAGCAGCGCCTCGAAATACGCCTTGGCCTCGCCCAGCGTCACGTGGCTGATCTGGTAAATCGCCCGCCGCTGCGCGCCTTCGCCGATGAACACGTGCCGCGCGGTGCGCGACAGGCGCGCGCCGCCGCATTCGGGGCAGGGGCGGTGGGCGCGCAAGCGCGCCAGTTCTTCGCGCACGATGGCCGAATCGGTCTCGCGCCAGCGCCGCTCCAGATTGGGCAAGATGCCCTCGAAGGAATGTTTCTTGGTAACCTTCTTGCCCGCAAAACCGCCGCTTTGCATCGCGTAATCGAACCGGATGGTTTCGCCCCCCGATCCGTGCAGCAGCACCTGCCGTACCGGGGCGGGCAGTTGCTCGAAAGGCATTTCGGCATCGAACTTGTAATGCGCGGCCAGGCTTTCGATGAACGCGAAGGCGTGCGCGTTGCGCCGGTCCCACCCCTTGATCGCGCCGCCCGCCAGCGACAGCGACGGAAAGGCCACCACCCGCTCCGGGTCGAAAACCGCCTGCGTGCCCAACCCCTCGCACGCCGGGCACGCGCCTTGCGGCGCGTTGAACGAAAACAGGCGCGGCTCCAGCTCCGCGATGGCCCAGCCGCACGCCGGGCAGGCAAAGCGCGCGTTGAACAGGTGCTCGGCGCCGCTGTCCATCTCCAGCGCGATGGCGCGGCCCTCGGCCAGGCGCAGCGCGGCTTCGAGGCTGTCGGCCAAACGTGCCGCCGTGTCGGTTCCGGCATGGACCTTCAGGCGATCGACCGCCACGTCCAGATCGTGCTTTTCCGCCTTGTGAATGGCCGGCAGCGCGTCGGCTTCCACCACCTTGCCGTCGATGCGAAAGCGCACGTAGCCCTGCGCTTGCAGGTGCGCCAGCAGCTCGCCGAACTCGCCCTTCTTGCCGCGCACCACCGGCGCCAGAATCATCAGGCGCGTTTGCTGCGGCAGCGCCAGCACGGCATCGACCATCTGGCTGACGGTCTGCGCCGCCAGCGGCAAATCGTGCTCCGGGCAATACGGCGTGCCCGCGCGGGCGAACAGCAGGCGCAGATAGTCGTGAATTTCCGTCACCGTCCCCACGGTCGAACGCGGGTTGTGGCTGGCCGCCTTCTGCTCAATGCTGATGGCGGGCGACAGACCCTCGATGGCGTCCACGTCGGGCTTGTCCATCACCGACAGAAACTGCCGCGCATAGGTCGAGAGGCTCTCCACATACCGGCGCTGCCCCTCCGCATACAGCGTGTCGAACGCCAGCGACGACTTGCCCGAACCCGAAAGACCCGTAATCACCGTCAGGCGGTGCTTGGGAATGTCCAGGTCAATGTTCTTCAGGTTATGCGTGCGCGCCCCGCGCACCCCAATGCACGGCGCGCGCAACGCCGCCGCCAGCGGCAAACCGGCATCGGCATCCGCCGGCGGCGAGGAAAGATCGTTCATCTGGGCGAGGCGAAATTTGACATTATCGGATGCGGGTGCGCGGGCGTCTCGCCCGCCAATTTGCCCGCGCGCCACCTTGGCGGACGAGACGCCCATGCGCCGTTTCACCGTGCCGGCAAGAGCAAAAAATCTTTCGCCCCTGCCGCGCGGGCTGTACTCCTTGCATCCGGGGAAGAAGAAGTGCCAGTTGCAAAACCAGAACCACCATAACCGCCCAGTCTTACTCTCGCCGTGTTGCTTCCGCGCAACCCACGCGCCACACACAAGCAAAACAACCTGCAAACCCAGTCTGCACATGGGTTTAAAGCTATTGTTGGAATAGTGTATAGAGTGCGGCCCATGCTGGCGGATACAGCATGGGTTTTGCGCTTGCGTCGTTTTGTGGCAGCATCCCGAACTAGCAACCTGACGCAACAGCACACGACGGAACACCGCCCAATGCCGCACGCCGCACGCCGCACGCCGCACGCCGCACGCCGCACGCCGCACGCCGCACGCCGCACGCCGCACTTAGACTGGTGCGCAGCTAAAAAGTTCCCTCTTTCTTCAGTTTTTTTGCGCAAGCCCGCTCGCCCTTCGGTACAGCGGGCTTTTGGCTGTGGGCGCTCATGCCATGCGCAAACCTGCGCCGCTGCCAGCCTGAATCCTCGCCGGAGCCTTGCGCTTGCAGCGTCGTTTTCTTACTCCAACCTTCCCAAACCACTGAAAGGGGCGCATGCCATGGGAAACATCAACTCTTCCAGAGATCTTGAAACCAAGGTAAACACCAGAGTAAACACGCGGCAGTCTGATTCAAGTCAGCAAAAAAAGCAAAGCGAATCAAAATCAGACAAGGTACGCCAGCAAGTCGCACAGCGTGTGAGCAACGTACAGAATAAGAAGTGACGAGTTGAAAATGGGATTTTTCAGTTCAGCTATGAATGAGGCATATTTTGATTCGCACGAAAGCTGCTCGACAGATTTGGCATTGTTAGAAGTTCAGGATATAAAAATGTGAAAACTGCGCTTTTGACAGAGAGATTAAAAATCCTCCAAAAACCATTCTGGCATTGTCTGCATGGATCGCGGCAATTTGATGACGTTTGCCAATCGCACATGCAAGTTTTTCAAATAAAAGGTGGTGAAATATGACTTTTCGTCAATTTGTGGTCAACTATCTCTCCCCTGGATTTTTCTTCTTGCGTTGCTGTTGGCTATGGATGGCATTCATCGGATGGTTTTTTGCATCTGCAATTCTTGCAGATCATGGATTAAATCCAAAGTTATGGTTACTGGTTGGAGCCGTTCTAATGTGGAATGCACTCAGGCCATGGAAAGTTGGACCTTCAATCAATGACATTAAAAACAGCATTGATAGATTCAACAATAGGAACAGGTGAAACAAATGGCAAGACTCGTCAAGGTTTTCGTTCATGACAGAACGGGCAGAGGTATTCCTGGTGAGCGTGTGGAGATGTACGGCGGTCCGAAACTTAGAACAGACAAGGAAGGAATTGCAGAAATGCTTGTCACAGAAAGCAAGGTTGCTATTACTGTAAATGGATCAATGGTGTACGATGGATATGTATCCGGCCTTCCGACTTCTGGCGTCCTCACTTACGAAAAGGGATGATGTCAAGCACACAAAGTGTACACAAAGGCAGGCAAGAAGGGGCTTGCTTGCTGGTTTGTACTAAGAACTTGTTCATAGAGTACCAAAGTCTCGTGAAAAATATCGATGCGGAGAAGGTGCCGGTGCGCCCGCTTCCTGCTGCTGGAAACATTGTCTATTCCAGAATGAATGAAACCGCAGCCTGATGGCCAGCCTGCGAACTTCTCCTTCGTCATTTCCGTGCAGGCGGGAACTGCGCGGAAATGACGAGGGAAGGTTTGTAATCGGGTACAGCCACGATTTACGAACACACGGAGAACGCAGGAAAAATTTAAAAACACAAAAATACTCTTGACAAATACCAAAATAGTATATTATTAAATTGTTTAACATTTAATTTTATTCTTATGAACACAAAGGAACCCGTGATGAACGAGAAAGAACTCTTGGCTGCAACCACCGGGCAAACTCCTGCCGTCATGCCTAAGGCAGGCGCCTGTGCCAAGGCGGCTGCAACAGCAGCCTTCGTGGCAGCTCTCACTGCCTGTGGCGGCAGTGGTGACGATTGCGATGACACAAAGCCACCCGTCAATCCCGATGTGCCGGTACCGCAAAATATCGAAAAGGATTATCCTACCAATACGGTCGTTGGCAAAAATCCGGCCGTTATTACGATTGATCCGAGTAAAATCGGGCTTGCGCAGCTTGATGGCGTAACCGTCAACAGTGGCGCGAAGGTGGCGTGTACCAATACATCCGATGGCAGCACAATCAAAATCAGTGCCGTTGCGCAACCGGGTATCGCCGAGGAAGGTGAGGATACCTGTGTCGTTACCGGTACAACTCCCGGCGAAGCTGCGCAACCTGACAATGTAAAACTGAATACGCAAATTGCATACGATACGCTCGCGCCGCGATGGGGCGTGGATGGTCAAGGAACCGGCATGGTTACGCTCAACAAAAGCGCCAATGAATCCAGCGTAAAAGTAGCTGAAGTTCTGCCTGTAATAGATGCCAGTAAAAAAATCACGTATAGCGTGGATATCCCTACGCAAGCGCGCTCATGGCTCAGCTACAACGCACAGAGCAATACACTCTCATGGAATCCTGCCGGAATCTACAGCAATTCTCCAAAATATGCTTCGGTTACAGTGACCGTGACTGATGAAGTTGGTAATCCCAACAGCAGCGGAAGAATTGACCTGACGGCAAATGGTTCATATGAAGAATATGTTCCACCACCAACTCAGCCGCCAACGTGCCCACCTGGGTACGTTCCAGATGGAGCAGGAGGATGTATTTAAAAATCATGACAATAAAAATACCATTAATAAATAATGGTATTTTATTTTAACCGAGCTAATGTTATGGTTGTGTTGATAGTATTTTTATACTTTTTATTGACCTATTTATGGGTTGTTGTAAGAGTCAACTACGATTTCAAACTACAAACCAGGCAGGAGAGTCCTTCAAAGTGATATCCATTCTACCAAAGGCTGGTGGCGGAACTTGAAAGGGACTACTTGACTCAATACATGTTTTACTGGTGCCGTCTATACACATAAATTCCCCATCTGAATTGCGTACGGCAACTCTACGACTAGTGTCGGTATCTAAAACAACATTTCACAGTCTGTATAGTGGATTGGGGTCACTATCATTTACTCCGTTTTTCCCATCTGGTAACGAGTTAAACTCAATCTCTATTTTCCTGTCCTTGAAGCCGCCAATTGCACCTGAGAGTGACTTAAGATCATAGGCAATGTAGCCTGTGCTAGTGATGTTTACACCAGCACCTGATGGAGTCAGGTTGAGTGGATTAGTTTTGGTCAAGAAGACACCGTTTTTATATATCATTTTATCCACTGTATTAGCAGTTACTCCAGTGTCTTTATAATCACTTGCTTTGGATATTGGTATGTACATGTATTGATATCCATTATCATTCTTTTGCGCCAATAAATCACTTTCCAATGCGAGAAGCCAAGCATCAGAGCCATTAGTATTTTTTTGACTACTTGGCAAACCTTGATTGTGGGTATACTGATTCTGTAAAAAATCTATCACTTCATCAATGGTGCGAATATTGCCTGTGAGAAAAAGACTTGGCAGTCCGTTATCACTAGGAATACAAACCGCTGGGGATGACGTGGAACATGAGCCAAGACCAGTATAACTGTATGGAGTTTTTTGAACTGGCGACAGAGTTCATGATAGGGCAACTGATCATGGCGCTCATGCTACGGCACTCAGATATCGCATCTCGCCAGCTCCGTTCGGATCAGTGAAATCCGCGATTGCAAGAATAGTATTACTTTGACACACCGGTTGTGTTGCACTGTCTTTGAGTGACGACCAGTAGTTGAGTTGATTGCCTTGACCATCTTTACCACAGAGGGCATCTTGGGCTGGCTTGTCAGTGTCTTTGGGAACGGTGATGTTCCATTCGGCCTGTGCTGCTTCTTTTCTCTCACTCGCAAGGCTGCCTGAGCCGATGAGACTATTGAGGTACATGATGTCTTTGACGACATTTTCTCGCACGAAGGGATCACCGCTATAGAGTGTGATGAGATTCGGGCTGGCTGTGTCATACAGAGGGGTTTCGTTGCAGCCTGGGGTATTGGGCGCAAAGGATTTTTCTTGTCAGGGCTGGAGTGTGGGTGTGATACGTCCGGCTATTGCTGTGCAATCGATGGTGAGCGGTTGGGTGCTTCGTGATTGTGCGATGGCGATGGTGATGTTGCTGTTTTGATCGACAGCGAATTTGATGCCAGTGCCGCGTACTCAGGCGACGATGCCATTGGAGGAGAAGTTGATGCCATCGCCGGTGAGTACCCTTCACCAGAGGACGCCTTGCTCAAGGTTGGCTTGGGCGATGGTTTTGGCTGGGGTGTCGGAGTTGGTTCAAGCAACGAGCTTTATTTTTGTGTTTTTGTCGAGGCGGAGGATGGATTGGTCTTCGTCAAACTGGAGGGTGGTGCTTTGGGTGTCGTCCGTCTCGATGGATTCGCCTTGGGTGCCGCTATGGCCAGTCTCGAAGGATCCCGGTAATTGGATGGACTGGCCCAGGCCGAGGCGTTGCTGCGCCACGGCCTGGGCCAGTCCATCCAATTACAAACCTCGCCTCGTAGCAAAGCCCATCGACGGTGTGCGGGGTAGAAACGCCAATGGATTCCCGCCTTCGCTGGAATGACGGGGAAAGGGGGCGCGGCGGGGGTTGTGTTTGTCTGAGGTATGGTTGCCAACAGGGTTTTGAAGCGTAAACCTATACTGCTACAAGGTAAGAAGCTATTATAATCAGAGCATCTCTGCAAGATTGTGGTATCGAAAACATGGTTTTCCCGCCTGCCCCACAATAGCGCCTTGCGCCGCTGGCGCATGGATCCTCGTGATGTCCGACACTCCCGCTTCGCCCTTTCCCCCCGTTTCTTCCCCTGCTCCCGCGCACCGCATGACCGCAGCCGAGCGGCGCGCCACGCAGTCGCTGGCGGCGATTTTTGCCCTGCGCATGTTGGGGCTGTTCCTGGTGCTGCCGGTGTTCGCGCTGGAAGCGCGCCGGTATCCGGGCGGCGACGATCCGTGGCTGATCGGCCTGGCGATGGGCATGTACGGCCTGACGCAAGCGGTGATGCAGGCGCCGCTCGGTCTGGCGTCCGACCGCTGGGGCCGCAAGCGCGTGATTGTGGCGGGGCTTTTGGTGTTTGCCGCCGGCAGCGTGCTGGCGGCGCGGGCGGGCACGCTGCACGCTCTGATAGCTGGCCGCGCCTTGCAGGGCGCGGGCGCGGTGTCGGCGGCGGTGACGGCGCTGCTGGCCGATCAGACGCGCGACGAGGTGCGCACCAAGGGCATGGCGCTGGTGGGCATGAGCATCGGGCTGATGTTCGCGCTCTCGCTGATGGTGGCGCCGCCGCTGGCCGAGCGGATTGGGCTGCACGGCCTGTTCTGGCTCACGGCGCTGCTGGCTGCGGGCGGCATCGCCGCCGTGCTGCTGTGGACGCCCGCCGAGCCGCGCCAGCGCCACGCCGCCGAAGCGCCGCCCGGCGGCCTGGCCCAGGTGTGGCTGCACCCGCACCTGTGGCGGCTGGATTTGGGCGTGTTCGTGCTGCACACGGTGCAGATGTCGATGTGGGTGGTGGTGCCCGGCCTGCTGATGGCCGCTGGGCTGCCCGAGGCGGCGCAATGGCATGTGTACCTGCCGGCGGTGGTGGCCTCGTTTGTGCTGCTGGGCGGCTTGTTCGCGGCGGAGCGGCGCGGGCGGCTGCGGGCCGTGTGGCGCGCGGCCATCGCGCTGCTGCTGCTGGTGCAGCTGGCACTGCTGGCGCTGGCGCCGCGCGCGCCGGGCATCTGGGCGCTGGGGGCGGTGATGTTCTTTTTCTTCGTCGCCTTCAACGTGCTGGAAGCCAGCCAGCCGAGCCTGGTTTCGCGGCTGGCGCCGGCGCACGCGCGCGGCGCGGCGCTGGGGGTGTACAACACCTTGCAGTCGCTGGGCCTGTTTGCCGGCGGCGCGCTCGGCGGGGCGCTGCTCAAGGCCGGGGGCGCGGCGGCAGTGTTCACGGCGACGGCGCTGCTGTGCCTGACGTGGCTGCTGCTGGGCTGGAACCAGCCGATGCCGGAGAAGCGCTGAGCGTTGGGCGTTGAGCGTGCGACGCGCTGGCCTTCTCCGTAGGGGCGAAAAATCTTTCGCCCTGCTGCGTCTCCTTGCCAACGCCGCCGCTCGTTTGAGCGCAAGGGCGAAAAATTTTTCGCCCCTACACGCCAAGCGCTCAATTTTTCCTTTGCGGCAAAATCCACAGTTGATTTTCAGTTTTTCCCATACCCCTTCAACCCAAGCGAATCAGCGTCATGGCCTCCGTCAACAAAGTCATCCTCGTCGGCAACCTCGGGCGCGACCCCGAAATGCGCTCTTTCCCCAACGGCGACCAGGTGGCCAATGTGACCCTGGCCACCACCGACCGCTGGAAGAACAAACAAACCGGCGAACCGGCCGAGCATACTGAGTGGCACCGCCTGGTGTTCAACGGCCGCCTGGCCGAGATCGCTGGACAGTACCTGCGCAAGGGCAGTCAGGTGTATGTCGAAGGCAGTATCCGCACCCGCAAGTGGCAGGATCAGCAGACCGGGCAAGACCGCTACAGCACCGAAATCCGGGTCGATCAAATGCAGATGCTCGGTAGCCGCCAAGGCATGGGTGCGCCGGAAGGCGATGGCGAAGGCGCGCCGCCCCCGCCGCGCGCCGCCGCGCCCGCGCGCCCATCCGCTCCTGCGGCTGCGCGCCCGCCCGCCGCCGCGCCTGCTGCGCCCGCGTCCTCCGGCTTCGAGGACATGGACGACGACATTCCGTTTTGATCGGGTTTTTCTCCCTCTCCCACGGGCGGGAGAGGAGAAAAATCCCTCAATGCAGCAGCCGCTTGCCCGGCTCTTTGACTTCGGGGGGCTGCGCGGCGCCAGGGCTGGCGTGGTGCATGACCATGCGCCAGCCATGCACGGTTTTGAAATAGACATTGGTGGCGGCCACCCAGTTCTGACGCGGACCTTCGGGCAACATGATTTCGACCCGCTCGATCACGCTGTGCACGCTGGCTGTCATGGAGTCGATTGTGTGCATGTGTTGCGGCCAGGCGCGAATGGCGCTCAGGGAGAACATGCGCTCGAACGCCAGGCGGATAGCCACTCCGCCCACCAGCCGCGGGCCGCCCGGCAGGGTGCAGACGATTTCTTCATCCTCGGCCCAGCATGCCATCAGCCGGTCGAGATGGGCGTTTTGCAAAGCCTCGTAAAAGGCGGCTTCGACATCGCTGGCGCTGGTTGCGAGCACGGCGGGTTGGCGGGGCGTTTTCGGCATGATGCGTCGAGTGTCAAAACAGTCCAGCATTCCCTGCGTCAAACGCCAAACGCTCGACCCTGAATCACACCACCCCGGTAAACGTGGTCGGCAGCGGCGGGTGTTTGTTTTCCAGATCCATCAGGCGCTGGTTGGCGGAATGGGCGGCATCCAGTTCCTGTTGCAGCGCCTTGGAAACCTGGGCGAAGGTGATGAGCTTGCGGGTGGTTCCGCGCAGACGGTCGGCCACGCGCTTGGCAATCCCCAGCAGCAAGCGCGCTGCCACGTCCGGTTTTTCCGCCATGAGTTGCTGCATGGCCTGGCGGGTGAGAATAGCCAGCAGCAGATCGGACGCGGCGGTGCAGGTGGCCGAGCGCGGTTCGTTGTCCACCAAGCCGAGTTCGCCGATCAGACCGCCGGGGCCGAGCACGGAAACCACCATGCTGTCCTGCGCGGCGGCCAGGGAGTTTTCCACCGTCACTTCGCCGTCCAGCACCAGCGCCATGAAATCGTTGTACACCGTCTCACCTTCGCGGATCACGATGTCGCCGGCGTCGAAGTGCTGCAAATGCATGTGTCTGGCGACCTGCCGCGCATCGGCGGCGCTCAGTTCCACCAGCGCGCCGCTGGTCACGAGCAGCGCGGCGGCGTGCACTTGCATCGGATCGGCCAGTCGTGTGTTTTTCGAGCGCATCAAATAATTATAGGAATACCATAAACCTCGTCATCTCCGCTTTCGCTGGAATGACGAAGGGGAAGACGCACGGGAGAGAAATGAAATAAAACGGCCCGCGCGATTCAGGCGCGGGCCGCTGGCCAGTGTTTGCTGGGGTAGTCCGTCAGACTTCGGCGGCTTTTTGCACCAGGCGGGTGACAACCCAGTTCTTGGTTTTGGAGAGCGGGCGGCTTTCGGTGATTTCGATGGTGTCGCCCAGCTTGTATTCGCCCTTTTCGTCGTGGGCGTGGTATTTGTTGGAGCGGATCACGATCTTGTCGTAGATCGGGTGCTTGACGCTGCGCTCGATCAGCACGGTGACGGTCTTGGCGCGCTTGTCGCTGACGACCTTGCCGATCAGAGTGCGTTTGAGGGAGGGTTTGGTTTCTGTCATGGTCTTTTCGCCCTTCATTGAACGGCGGCGGCCTGTTTCTCGGCCAGCAGCGTTTTGGCGCGCGCGATAGCGCGGCGCGTCTGGCGGATCTGGGCGGTGTTACCCAATTGCTGGGAGGCCTTCTGCATCCGCAGGTTGAAGTGGGCTTTTTGCAGCGATTTGACTTCGGCTTGCAAGGCGGCGGCGTCTTTGCCGCGCAGTTCCTTGCGCGATTCGGCGGTTTTCATCGTGGCGGCTCCTGTTACTGGCCGATCATGCGGGTGACGAAGGTGGTGCGCAGCGGCAGCTTGGCGGCGGCCAGGGCGAAAGCCTCGCGCGCCAGCGTTTCGGGAACGCCGACGATTTCGTAGAGCACTTTGCCGGGCTGGATTTCGGCCACGTAGTACTCCGGGTTGCCTTTGCCGTTGCCCATGCGCACTTCGGCGGGCTTGGTGGAAACGGGCTTGTCGGGAAAGACGCGAATCCACATGCGGCCGCCGCGCTTGACGTGGCGCGTGATGGCGCGGCGGGCGGCTTCGATCTGGCGCGCGGTCAAGCGGCCGCGGTCGGTGGATTTGAGTCCGAACTCGCCGAACGCAACGGCGCTGCCACGGGTGGCGACGCCGGTGTTGCGGCCTTTTTGTTCCTTGCGGTATTTGCGGCGTGCGGGTTGCAGCATCGTTATTCTCCTTTGGCGACGGCGGCGGCAACAGCAGCAGCAGGCGCCTTGCGCACGCGGCGCGCGGCTGGTTTGGCGGCGCCTGGGGGGCTTTCAGCGGGTTTGTCACTGCCGTCGCTGGGCGCGCCGGGGCGGCCGCTGGCGAAGCGGCGGCCACGTGCGGGGCGGTCGCCGGCAGGGCGGCGCGGGCGGCGTTCTTCGCCTTCGGGGCGCGGGGTGGCGTCCAGCGAGGGCGCGTCGCTGCGGCCCAGGTTGTCGCCTTTATAGACCCACACCTTGACGCCGATGACGCCGTAGGTGGTCTTCGCTTCGGAGAAGCCGTAGTCGATGTCGGCGCGCAGCGTGTGCAGCGGCACGCGCCCTTCGCGGTACCACTCGGTGCGGGCGATTTCGATGCCGTTCAGGCGCCCGGCGGACATGATCTTGATGCCCTGCGCGCCCAGGCGCATGGCGTTTTGCATGGCGCGCTTCATGGCGCGGCGGAACATGATGCGCTTTTCGAGCTGCTGCGTGATGTTGTCGGCGATGAGCTGCGCGTTGACTTCGGGTTTGCGCACTTCCTCGATGTTGACGGCCACCGGCACGCCGAGCTGGGCGGACAGGTCTTTCTTGAGCTTTTCGATGTCCTCGCCCTTCTTGCCGATCACCACGCCCGGACGCGCCGAGTAGATGGTGATACGGGCGCTTTTGGCGGGGCGCTCGATCAGGATGCGCGAGACGGCGGCGGTTTTCAGCTTGGACTTCAGGTGCTCGCGCACCTTGATGTCTTCGGCCAGCATACCGGCGAAGTTGCGGTTGCTGGCGTACCAGCGGCTGGACCAGTCGCGCGTGACGGGCAGGCGAAAGCCGGTCGGATGGATTTTCTGTCCCATAGGTGTGTTCCTTGCGGCCCCGCGTTAGTTGCCCACCGTCACGTACACATGGCACGTGGGCTTGCTCAGGCGGGCGCCGCGGCCCTTGGCGCGGGCGCCCGAACGCTTGAGGGTGGCGCCCTGCTCGACGTGGATGGTGGTGACGCGAAGCTCGTCAATGTCGGCACCCTCGTTGTGTTCGGCATTGGCAATGGCCGATTCGAGCGCCTTGCGCACGATGAGGGCGGCTTTCTTGCGTGTGAAAGCGAGCGTGTTCATGGCCTGATCGACCTTCTTGCCGCGGATCAGGTCGGCCACCAGCCGGCCCTTGTCGGCCGACAGGCGCACGCCGCGGAGAACTGCACGTGTTTCCATGGATCGGGTCCTTATTTCTTGGCTTTCTTGTCCGCCGCGTGACCCTTGAAGATCCGCGTCATGGCGAATTCGCCCAGCTTGTGGCCGATCATCTGATCGGTCACGTACACCGGCACGTGCTGCTTGCCGTTGTGCACGGCAATGGTCATGCCGATGAACTCGGGCAGGATCATGGAGCGGCGCGACCAGGTTTTGATCGGCCTTTTGTCCTTGCTGGCGGCGGCCTTGTCGGCCTTGGCGAGCAGGTGGTGGTCAACGAACGGACCCTTTTTGAGTGAACGAGCCATGAACTGCCTCTGTTATTTCTTGCGCCGCGAGACGATCATGCCCTGCGTGCGGCGGTTGTTGCGGGTGCGGTAGCCCTTGGTGAGGTTGCCCCAGGGATCGACCGGCGCGCGGCCCGTGCCGGTGCGGCCTTCGCCGCCGCCGTGCGGGTGGTCGATCGGGTTCATGGCGACGCCGCGCACGGTCGGGCGGATGCCCATCCAGCGCTTGACGCCGGCCTTGCCGAAGCGGCGCAGGCTGTGTTCCTCGTTGGCCACTTCGCCGATGGTGGCGCGGCATTCGATGTGCACTTTGCGCACTTCGCCCGAACGCACGCGCACCTGGGCATACACGCCCTCGCGCGCCAGCAGCGTGGCTGACGCGCCGGCCGAGCGCGCGATCTGCGCGCCAGCGCCGGGCTTGAGCTCGATGCAGTGGATGGTCGAGCCGACCGGGATGTTGCGGATCGGCAGGGCATTGCCGGCGCGGATGGGCGCCTCGGCGCCGCTCATGAGCTTGCTGCCGGGTTCCACGCCGCGCGCGGCGATGATGTAGCGGCGCTCGCCGTCGGCATAGCACACCAAGGCGATGTGGGCGGAGCGGTTGGGGTCGTACTCGATGCGCTCGACCTTGGCGGCAATGCCGTCCTTGTCGCGGCGGAAATCGACGATGCGGTAGTGGTGGCGATGACCGCCGCCCTTGTGGCGCGTGGTGATGTGGCCGTTGTTGTTGCGGCCAGCCCGCTGGTGGCGCGCAGCCAGCAGCGGCGCGAACGGATCGCCCTTGTGCAGGTGATCGCGCGTGACCTTGACCTGGCCGCGGCGACCCGGCGAAGTGGGTTTGAGCTTGATGACGGCCATGATTTACGCGGCCTCCCCGGAAAGGTTGAGCGCCTGGCCTTCCTTGAGCAGGACGTATGCCTTACGGACATGAGCGCGCCGGCCCATGGTGCGGCCAAAACGCTTGGTCTTGCCCTTGACGTTGAGCACGGAGACGGCCTTGACGTCGACCTTGAAGAGCAGCTCGACGGCGGCCTTGATTTCAGGCTTGGTCGCGTTGCGCAGCACCTTGAAGACGACGGCGTTGGATTTTTCGGCCACCATGGTGGCCTTTTCGGAAATGATGGGGGCCACCAGCACTTGCATCAGGCGGCCCTCGTCGAACTGGCGCTCGGCGGGTGTGGGGTTGATGCGGCTCATGCGTACATCTCCTTGAGCTGGTCGATGGCGCCCCTGGTGAGCAGCACTTTCTTGAAGTGCACCAGCGACACCGGATCGGCATAGCGCGGCTCGACCACCAGCACACGGCCCAGGTTGCGGGAAGCCAGGTACAGGTTTTCGTCGATCTCGTCGGCGATGACCAGCACCGAGTCCAGCTTCATGGCTTTGAACCGGGCGGCCAGAGGTTTGGTTTTGGGGGAATCGACCTTGATCGGGTCGATGACGGCCAGCCGCCCGTCGCGCGCAAGCTGCGAGAAGATCGACGCCATGCCGGCGCGGTACATCTTCTTGTTGACTTTCTGGCTGAAATTTTCGTTCGGCAGGTTCGGGAAGATGCGCCCGCCCCCGCGCCACAGCGGCGAGGAGGTCATGCCGGCGCGCGCATTGCCCGTGCCCTTCTGGCGGAAGGGTTTTTTGGTGCTGTGCCGGACCTGGGAGCGGTCTTTTTGCGCGCGGGTACCCTGGCGGGCGTTGGCCTGATAGGCCACCACGATCTGGTGCACCAGCGCCTGGTTGTATTCGCGGCCAAACACGGTTTCCGGCGCGTCCACCCTGGATGCGGCCTGGCCTTGCTCATTGAGGAGCTCGAGTTGCATCACTGCGCTCCTTTCGCTTGAACCACGGCCTTGACGGCGGGCCGCACGGTCACGAAACCGCCGCGCGCGCCGGGCACCGCGCCCTTGATGAGCAGCAACTGGCGCGCCTCGTCGATGCGGATCACGTCCAGATTCTGGGTGGTGACGGTTTCGTCGCCCATATGGCCGGTCATTTTCTTGCCCGGAAACACGCGGCCCGGATCTTGCGCCATGCCGATGGAACCCGGCACGTTGTGCGAACGGCTGTTGCCGTGCGAGGCGCGCTGCGAGCCGAAGTTGTGGCGCTTGATGGTGCCGGCGTAGCCCTTGCCGATGGAGATGCCTTGCACGTCCACCTTCTGACCGGCGCTGAAAATTTTAGCCGGAGGAAGCTGGCTGCCGGCGGCGTATTTGCCGGCCACGTCGCCCGCGACATGAAATTCGCGGGTGAATTGGCCGGCTTCAACGCCAGCCTTGGCCAGATGGCCCGCCTGCGGCTTGGTCACGCGCGAGGCCTTGCGGGCGCCGAAGGTCACCTGCAGGGCCGCGTAGCCGTCGTTTTCCTGGGTCTTGACCTGGGTCACGCGGTTGCCCGATACATCGATCACCGTGACGGGCACTGCTTGCCCGTCATCGGTGAACAGACGCATCATGCCCACCTTGCGCCCCAGCAACCCCAGTTGGTTGCTTTGACTCATTGATTGCTCCAAAACTTCCGCCGCGCCGAGCTTCAATTGGCCGGCGCGTTTGACATGCGAAAGTGAGTGAATGGATCGCCGCCGGTTTGCGGCGAGCTTTAAATTATAACGCGAACTTGGCCGGATTGGCAAGCTCGCGTTTTACGCGCCGTTTTATTGCAGCTTGATCTCCACGTCCACGCCGGCCGGCAGGTCGAGCTTCATGAGCGCGTCCACGGTCTTGTCGGTCGGATCGACGATATCCATCAGGCGCTGGTGCGTGCGGATCTCGAACTGGTCGCGGCTGGTTTTGTTGACGTGCGGCGAGCGCAGGATGTCGAAACGCTTCATGCGCGTGGGCAGGGGCACGGGGCCTTTGACCAGGGCGCCGGTGCGCTTGGCGGTATCGACGATCTCGGCGGCGGACTGGTCGATCAGCTTGTAATCGAAAGCCTTCAGGCGGATGCGGATTTTCTGTTTGGTGGCCATGCTCAGCTCCTTACTCGATGATCTTAGCCACCACGCCCGCGCCGACGGTGCGCCCGCCCTCGCGGATGGCAAAGCGCAAGCCCTCTTCCATCGCAATGGGGGCGATCAGCTTGACGGTGATGCTCACGTTGTCGCCAGGCATGACCATCTCCTTGCCTTCGGGCAGCTCAATGGC
>JAIRVJ010000057.1 GCA_031253955.1 Burkholderiaceae bacterium
TGTCTCGTACTACTCGGTGAGACAGAGGATATCGCAAATCGAATTTAAGGTTAACGCTTATGCGCGAAGGCGGGAACTTCGCGGGAATGGCGAGAAGAAATTCCATGCGCTGGAACGCACGGGCGCTGCCCGGCCATCGACGGCGTGCGGGGTGAGACCGCCAATAGATTTCCGCCTTCGCGGGAATGACAAGGAAAGAGAACGGCGGGGGTTGTGCTTATCTGAGGCATGTACCCAATCGGGTCAAATCAGCTTTCAGCACAGACGTAGCTTGAACATAAAGCTTGTCAATATAAGAGCGAAAGTTTCTTTCGCCAAACGTCAACCTAATCGCGCAGGTTGTTGAAGCTCACTGGCAGGTCGGGCAATTCTTTTTTGATGAGCGCCATGGCCGCTTGCAGGTCGTCGCGCTTGGGGCCGCTCACGCGCACGGCTTCGCCCTGAATAGCGGCCTGCACTTTCAGCTTGCTGTCCTTGAGGGCGCGCTGAATTTTCTTGGCCTGCTCCGAGGCGATGCCGCTTTTGACCGTGATCGCCTGTTTGAGCTTGTCGCCGCCGATCTTCTGGGGCGCACCTTTGTCCAGAAAGCGCAGATCCACGTTGCGCTTGGCGAGTTTGCCGCGCAGGATTTCTTCAATCTGCGCGAGCTGGAATTCGGCCTCGCCCGTGAGGGTGATTTCGCGCTCCTTGAGGTCGATGGCGGCGGCGGTGCCCTTGAAGTCAAAGCGCGTGCCGATTTCCCTGGCCACGTTGTCCACGGCATGGCGCACTTCGGTCAGGTTGGGTTCGCAAACGGCGTCGAAGGATGGCATGGCGTTTCTCCGTGACTTGGAAAACGGCAATTTTGCCGCAGGCCATGCACTGCTACCATTGCGGGCACTTCCAGGGAGTCATCGGCATGGGTAAGGCAGCAGTTTTCGGCGTGGCGGCGGTAGTCGTTGCAGGTGGCGCGTACATCGGGGCAGCCGCGTACAGCGGCAGCCTGGTGCAAAAGCAGTACGACGCAGCGTTCGACAAAATGGCGCGGACGCTGCCCTTCATCAAGATCGTCGATCGCAAGTATGACAAAGGCTTGTTCTCGTCCACCGCCAGCTATGGTCTGCGCCTCGGCTGCGATTTGCAAGAAGGTAGCGCCGCGACCATTACCGTGCGCGATACCATCGTGCACGGTCCGTTTCCGGACTTTGCCGGCGTGGGAGCGGCGCGCATCGACACGCAGATCGTGCTGCCGCCGGACGCGCTGCCGTCCGATGCGCCAGAATCGCTGCGCCAGTGGATCGGCGGCATAAAGCCTGAAGCCATTCGCACCATGGTCGGCTTCGACGGTGCGTTCACCACCCGCGTGGAACTGCCCGCCGGCGAAGTCAAAGAGGATGAGGGCCGCCTGCACTGGCAGGCCATGCGCGCCACGTTCCGCATGAACGGCGCGCGCACGCACTTGAGTTACAACCTCGACGTGCCGGAGGTTGCGTTCGATCTTTCCAGAGCCGGAGAAACTGGCAGCTTAAAGCTCGTCAATCTGCGCGTTCAGAGCGACAGCGAGCTGGCGAACCTGCTCATGACCAACGGCACAAGCACAGGCTCGCTTGACAGCCTGCAATTGGCCTCCTCCAAGGCTGGTTTGTTCGTTGATCTGAACCAGGTCAAGCTCACCAGTTCCGGCAAGACCGAAAACGATCTGCTCGGCGCCACCACGTCCGTGACCGGCGCGCTCGACATCAAGGTGGGCGGCAAGTCCTTCAGGTTCGACAAGATCGAACTGCAAGAATCCCTGAAACGGATTCACGCCCCCACCCTGCAAAAAATCACGCTCGGAATCTGGCAGGAGTTGGGCGGCATCTGCCGCAAAACGCCCGCCGAACTTGCCCAATCCCTGCAAGGCAAACAGGCCGAAATGCTGCTGGGCTTCAAGCAGTTGCTGATCTACAACCCGGAATATTCGGTGGACAAAATCGCCGTGACTTACGAAGGGCAGGAAGGCACGCTGGCCTATTCCGTGGCCGCCAGCGGCGTGACCGATCAAGACCTGCAACAGCCCGACGTGCGCAATCTGCTGAACAAGGTTACTGCCAAGGCCAGCGCCAGACTGCCCGTCGCCTGGCTGGAGAAAATAGCAGCCGAATCCGCCGGGGGCAAGGTCACGCCGCAGGAAATACACGCGAAGATTGACGCCGCGATCAGCCAGATGAACCAAGCCGGCTATGTGGTGCGCGAAGGCGACTTCATCGCCAGCGCCGCGCTGTTCGAGCATGGCCAGTTGACGGTCAATGGCAAGCCGCTCGATAGCCGCGCCCTGATGATGGGCCATCCGGGGCATAGCGGGGGCGGAGAAGCAAACGGGGAAGAAGATTGAGCTTCGATCTTCGTCATTGCCGCGAAGGCGCATAAGCGCCAACTTGATGTAAGTTACTGACGTTTGCGCGGTTTTCCCCCTCCCCCTCGTGCGGGGGAGGGCTGGGGGTGGGGGCGCACGGCGCTGGGAAAAGCACTGCGTTCGGGATATGCCGCCGCCCCCCATCCCAACCTTCCCCAGCAAGCGGGGGAAGGGGCAAAACGCGAGCGATTTATTCTTAAGTTGGCGCCTATGTGCTTTCGCGGGAATGACGATTTTCGGGATCGGTTTCTTATCATCTTGAACGCGAAATCGAATTATTCCCCGGCCAGCGCCTCGCCCCATTCGTACAGCGCCTCCAGCACGGCTTGGCCGCGTGCGTCGTCCACGGATTCGGCCAGCGCGTCGATGCGGTCGAACAGCGCCTGCACGGTAAGCGCGCCGCCCGCGCCGTCGATCAGGCGGGCGCGGCGGTGTTCGGCCCAGCGGGCGGCGTCCTGGGCGCTCAGGGTGTCTGGAAAGTTGCGGGCGCGGTAGCGAAACAGCAGTTCGGCCAGGCGCGCGTCGTCAAAGCCGGTGCGCGCGTGGGCCAGCTCTTGCGGGGTGAGTGGGCGCAAGGCGTCGAGCCGGCGGCGATCAGCGTGGCCGATGAAGCCGCCGTACAAATCTTCGTCTTCGTCAAGCGCAGCCTGTGCGGAATCGGGCGCATACACCTGCGGCCACAGCGCGCTCAGGTCGGGCAGCGCGCGCAGGCGGTCGAAGTGGCGCGCGGCGGCGGCCAGGTCAATACCCCAACGCTCGGCCAGTTCGGGCCGCAAGGTTTTGAGGTTGCCGATGACGACGGGCGATTTGTTCAGGTGCACGCCCTTGATGGGTAAGCGCGCCACGCCTTCGGGCAAGGCGTGATCGGCGGTGAACAGGCGGGCGCGCACGGCATCGGGTTTGAGGTCGGCCAGCTCGGCGGGATCGGCGCTCAAATCCCAGGCCAGCAGTTCGTTGCGGTTGACCGGGTGCATGGCCAGCGGGGCCATGACGGCGATGCAGCCGCGCGCCGCGCCGAAACGCCCGCTGACGTGCAGAAACGGCTTGACTTCGCGCAGCGTGGCGGGCAGGCCCAACTCTTGCGCCACGCGGTCTTTCTTGCGCAAGGCCAGGCAAAAGTCGAACAGCTTGGGCTGCTTGTCGCGCAGCAGGCGCGCCAGCGCGAGGGTGGCGCGCACGTCCGACAGCGCATCGTGCGCGCTGTCATGCGCCAGGCCGTTGGCGGCGCTCAGGCGCTCCAGTTTGAAACTGAGCAGGCCGTCGTCGCCCAGTGGCCACTGAATGCCTTCGGGCCGCAGCGCGTGGGCGCAGCGCGCTACGTCGAGCAAGTCCCAGCGGCTGCAATCGTTTTGCCATTCGTGGGCGTAGGGGTCGATCAGGTTGCGCCAGAACAGAAAGCGCGTGACCTCGTCGTCGAAGCGAATCGAGTTGTAGCCCGCGCCGATGGTGCCCGGCTCGGCCAGCAGCGCCTGCACGCGGGCGGCAAAGGCGTGTTCGGGCAAGCCCCTGGCGGCGCATTCTTGCGGGGTGATGCCGGTGATGAGGCACGCCTCCGGTTCTGGCAGGCGATCAAGAGGCGGCTGGCAATACAGCATCAGCGGCTCGCCGATTTCGTTCAACGCCGCGTCGGTGCGAATCGCCCCCCATTGCGCCGGCCAGTCGCGCCGCGGATTGACGCCGAAGGTTTCGTAGTCGTGCCAGAGGAAGGTGAGTGCGGACATGGGGGATGATTGTCCACTCAGCCTGTCTGCTGGTTCAGCCAATTGGGAAACTCGTGCCACGGCATGGCCGTTGCGCCGTGCGGCAGCGGTGTGGCGGTCAGCTTGATTTCGATGGGAATCAGCGCGCCTTGGCCTTGCACGATCAAATCCACTTCCAGCCTGTTGGACGAGACATTCGCGTTCCAAGGCGATCGCATCTGAATTCCATTCAACTCAACCCGTTGGATTTCGACGCGACAGATGACTCCCGTGCCTTCCGTAGGGGCGAAAAATCTTTCGCCCTGCGGCGTCTCCATGCCAGCGCCGTCGCTCTCTTGAGTGCGAGGGCGAAAAATCTTTCGCCCCTACATCCGTGCTTCATCGCCAACTTGTTGATTCTTAAGAAATTTAGATGCGGTCGCCCTGGTTCGCGTTCCTGTTTGCTTCCAAATCAACAGCTAACTGCCAATATATTGTATAGTTTTTATGTATTTTTATACATGAAAACTATACAACACATAGATAAGAAGCTATCAAATTCATAGAAAACGAAGAACTGGAAACATGCTCAACGTCTTCACTCCCCCTCAACCGTCAATTCTTCCTGCGGCTCGGAATCCTTGCGCTCTTTTGGGGGTGGCGGGGCGATGTCGAGCAGGGCTTGGCCCTGGTCGTCCATGTCCACCGTGAGGCGCCCGCCTTCGGTCAGGCGGCCAAAGAGCAGTTCGTCGGCCAGTGCGCGGCGGATGGTGTCCTGGATCAGGCGCTGCATGGGGCGCGCGCCCATGAGCGGGTCGAACCCTTTCTTGGCCAACTGTTTGCGCAGCTTGTCGGTGAAGGTGACTTCGACTTTCTTTTCGGCCAGCTGCGTTTCCAGTTGCAGCAGGAATTTATCGACCACGCGCAAGATCACCTGCTCGTCCAGCGGCCTGAAGCTGACCATGGCGTCGAGCCGGTTGCGGAATTCGGGCGTGAACAGGCGCTTGATGTCGGCCATTTCGTCGCCCGCCTGGCGCGCGTTGGTAAAGCCGATGCTGGCCTTGTTCATGGTCTCGGCGCCGGCGTTGGTCGTCATGATGATGATGACGTTGCGAAAGTCCGCCTTGCGCCCGTTGTTGTCGGTGAGCGTGCCGTGATCCATGACTTGCAGCAGCACGTTGTAGATGTCGGGGTGCGCCTTTTCGATCTCGTCGAGCAGCAGCACGCCGTGCGGTTTTTTGCTGATGGCCTCGGTCAGCAGCCCGCCCTGGTCGAACCCCACGTAGCCCGGCGGCGCGCCGATCAGGCGGCTGACGGCGTGGCGCTCCATGTATTCGGACATGTCGAAGCGGATCAGCTCCACGCCCATGATGTAGGCCAACTGGCGCGCCGCCTCGGTTTTGCCGACGCCGGTGGGGCCGCTGAACAGAAACGAGCCGATCGGCTTGTCGCCCCGGCCCAGGCCGGAGCGCGCCATTTTCACGGCCCCAGCCAGCACTTCCAGCGCCTTGTCCTGGCCGAAGACCACGCTTTTGAGGTCGCGTTCCAGCGTTTGCAGCTTGCTGCGGTCGTCGTTGGACACGCTGGCCGGGGGAATGCGGGCTATTTTTGCCACGATCTCCTCGATCTCGTGCTTGCCGATGGTTTTCTTGCGCTTGGCGGCGGCAGCGATGCGCTGGGCCGCGCCCGCTTCGTCGATCACGTCGATGGCCTTGTCGGGCAGATGCCGGTCGGTGATGTACTTGGCCGATAGCTCGGCGGCGGCCTGCAACGCGGCGGGCGCGTATTTGATGCCGTGGTGCTCCTCGAAGCGGGTTTTCAGCCCCTTGAGGATGTCCACCGTCTCCAGCACCGTTGGCTCCACCACGTCCACTTTCTGAAAGCGGCGCGAGAGCGCGGCGTCTTTCTCGAACACGCCGCGGTATTCGGTGAACGTGGTCGCGCCGATGCACTTGATCTGCCCCGAAGCCAGCGCGGGCTTGAGCAGGTTGGACGCATCCAGCGTGCCGCCCGAAGCCGCGCCCGCGCCGATGAGCGTGTGAATCTCGTCGATGAACAAAATGGCGTGCGGCTTGTCCTTGACCGACTTGAGCACGCCTTTCAAGCGCTGCTCGAAGTCGCCCCGGTACTTGGTGCCCGCCAGCAGCGCGCCCATGTCCAGCGCATAGACCACCGCATCGGCCAGCACTTCGGGCACGTTGCCCTCGGTAATGCGCCAGGCCAGCCCCTCGGCAATGGCGGTTTTGCCCACCCCCGCCTCGCCCACCAGCAGCGGGTTGTTCTTGCGGCGGCGGCACAGAATCTGGATGGCGCGCTCCACCTCGTACTCGCGCCCGATCAGCGGGTCGATGCGGCCATCCTTGGCGTGCTGGTTCAGGTTGACGGTGAACTGCTCCAGCGGCGACGCTTTTTCGCTCTTTTCGCTGGAAGTGGCGGCGGCGCCGCTTTCTTCACCCTCGCCCGCAGCGGCGGCCTCGCCGCCCTTGGGCGCCTGCGGCGAATCGCTCTTGCGGATGCCGTGGGCGATGAAGTTGACCACGTCCAGCCTCGTGACGCCCTGCTGGTGCAGGAAATAGACCGCGTGCGAATCCTTCTCGCCGAAGATGGCCACCAGCACGTTGGCGCCCACCACTTCCTTCTTGCCGTTGCCCGTGCTCTGCACGTGCATGATGGCGCGCTGGATCACGCGCTGGAAACCCAGCGTGGGCTGCGTATCGGCCTCGCCCTCGCCGGCCAGTTGCGGCGTATTGTCGCGGATGAAGCCGATCAGCCCCTTGCCCAACTCCTCAATGTTGGCCGCGCACGCGCGCAGCACCTCGGCGGCGCTGGGGTTGTCCAGCAGCGCCAGCAGCAAATGCTCGACGGTGATGAACTCGTGGCGTTGCTTGCGCGCTTCGACGAAGGCCATGTGCAGGCTGACTTCCAGTTCCTGGGCAATCATGATGAATATTCCTTGGGGCCTTGACAGATTGGGGCGGATACGGCCCGGTTCAATAACTTCACTGTAACGGCTCGCTCACGCACTGCAACGGGTGCCCCGCCGCGCGCGCCGCCTCCAGCACCTGCTCGACCTTGGTGGCGGCAATGTCGCGCGGGTACACCCCGCACACGCCTTTGCCGTCCTGGTGAATGTCGAGCATGATCCGCGTGGCCGCCGCGCGGTCCTTGCCGAAAAATTCCTGAATCACCACCACCACGAACTCCATCGGGGTGTAGTCGTCGTTGAGCATCACCACCTGATACATCTTGGGCGGCCTGGTCTTTTGCAGCTTGCGTTCAAGCACGACCGTGCCGCCCTCGTCGCTTTCACGCGGCGGCGCGGCGGGCGGGCGTTTGACGGAAAGAAACAGGCTCATGAAATCCATTCTAAACAGGCCCGGCTTGACAAGCAGGGCGCACTGATAGCAAACTGCGCCTGTGGACAGCCATCAAGGAGACTCCACCATGCCTGAAGGACACGTCAAATGGTTCAGCAACGCCAAGGGCTTCGGCTTCATCGAGCCTGACAGTGGCCCGCCGGATGTGTTCGCGCATTTCTCGGCCATCGTCGGCGCGGAAGGCTTCAAAACGCTCAAGGAAGGCGCGCGGGTGAGCTACGATCTGGGTCACGGCCCCAAGGGCGTGCTGGCCCTGAACATCCGCGCCGTGGCGGCGGACGAAAACACGCCGCCCCCGCCATAATCGCGCCCATGCTGTTTGCTCTCCGCTCCTGGCGCCTGACGTACTGCGCCGCCCTGATGCTGCTGGCCGCCGCCGCCCGCGCCCAGCCGGCCCCCGAAGGCCAGCCGCAAATGAATTTGCCGCGCGCGCAACTGACCGCCGGTATGCACCTGCTCGACGTGCAGGTGGCCGGCACGCCCCTGCAGCGGGAAACCGGCCTGATGTTTCGCCGCCAGATGCCCGATAACGAAGGCATGCTGTTCATCTTCGAGCGCCCCGGCGTGCAGTGTTTCTGGATGAAAAACACGCTCATTGCCCTGACTGCCGCCTTCATCGCCGACGACGGCGGCATCGTCAACCTGGCCGACATGGCTCCCCAGACCGAAACCAGCCACTGCTCGGCCAAGCCGGTGCGCTACGTGCTGGAAATGAACCAGGGCTGGTTCGCCCAGCGCCACCTGGCGGCGGGCGGCAAACTGAGCGGCGCGCCTTTTCACTGACTTTTCTCCCTTCCCCGCGTGCGGGGGAGGGCAGGGGTGGGGGCGAGCGGCGCTTGATGAACAACCTTGCGTATGTGCGTGCATTGCGCCGCCCCCATCCCAACCTTCCCCCGTAAACGGGGGAAGGAGCAAGACATCTGGCCGCCGGGAGAAGAAGATAATTTACCTTTCGCCCCTTCGCGGCGAACCACTCTTCCCGGGACCTTCTCATGTGCGGAATCGTCGGCGTCGTCGGCAGCGCCCCTGTCAACCAGCTTCTTTACGACGCGCTGCTGCTGCTCCAGCACCGCGGGCAGGACGCGGCGGGCATCGTCACCCAGCAGGAGCGCCGGTTTTACATGCACAAGGAGCAGGGCATGGTGCGCGACGTGTTCCGCACCCGCAACATGCGCGCCCTGCCCGGCACGAGCGGCCTGGGCCAGGTGCGCTACCCCACGGCGGGCGATGCCGACAGCCAGGAAGAAGCGCAGCCCTTTTACGTCAACGCCCCCTTCGGCATCGTGCTGGCGCACAACGGCAACCTGACCAACGCCAGCGCGCTCAAGTCGGAACTGTTTTCCACCGACCACCGCCACACCAACACCGAGAGCGATTCCGAAGTGCTGCTCAACGTGCTCGCGCACGAGCTGGAACGCGCCTCGCGCGGGCTATCGCTGGCGCCCGCGCAGGTGTTCGCGGCGGTGGAAGGCGTGCACCGGCGCGTGCGCGGCTCCTACGCGGTGGCCGCGCAAATCGCCGGGCACGGCCTGCTGGCGTTCCGCGATCCCTACGGCATCCGCCCGCTGTGCTTCGGGCGCGGCGAAGGCGGCGCTTTCATGGCCGCCAGCGAATCGGTCGCGCTCGAAGGCACCGGCCACCAGCTTGAGCGCGACGTGGCCCCCGGCGAGGCCATCTTCGTCACGCTGGACGGCCAGTTCCACGCCCGCCAGTGCGCGCCCGCCGCCCAGCTTTCGCCCTGCATCTTCGAGTTCGTCTATCTGGCGCGGCCCGATTCGGCGCTCGACGGCATCTCCGTCTATCAGGCCCGCCTGAACCTGGGCCGGGCGCTGGCCCAGCGCGTCATCTCCACCGTGCCGCCTGATGAGATCGACGTGGTCATCCCCATCCCCGAATCCAGCCGCCCCAGCGCCACCGAACTGGCCGCCATCCTCGGCAAGCCCTACCGCGAAGGGTTCGTCAAAAACCGCTACGTGGGCCGCACCTTCATCATGCCCGGCCAGGCGGTGCGCAAAAAATCAGTGCGGCAAAAACTCAATGCCATCGGCAGCGAATTCGCCGGGCGCAACGTGCTGCTGGTCGATGACTCCATCGTGCGCGGCACCACCAGCCGCGAGATCGTGCAAATGGCCCGCGAAGCCGGCGCGCGCAAGGTCTACATGGCCAGCGCCGCCCCGCCCGTGCGCCACCCCAACGTCTATGGCATCGACATGCCCACGCGCGAAGAACTGGTGGCGCATGGCCGCAGCGAAGAACAGGTGCGCCAGCTCATCGGCGCCGACGCGCTGATCTACCAGGACGTGGACGCCATGAAGCGCGCCGTCGGCCAGCTCAACCCGGCAGTGCGGCAATTCGACGCTTCGTGCTTCGACGGCGTGTACGTTACCGGCGACATCGCCCCCGGAAACGCCGCCTGCATTCCGCGCCAAGGTGACGGAATTTGACCCCTCCGCATCGCGCCACTTTTTATTGACAAAACCGGTTCGGCATGATAAAAAGCATATTCAGGCACGCATTGCACCATTCATCATGTCGTCTCTAATAGCCATTCCCGAAAGGACGCTAGATCATGCCTTTCAAAATGTCACAGAAAATATATTTAGTTACGTCTCTCCCCCCCCCCCCCGAATGTAACAATATGTGATTCTTCTGCGTCTCCGAGGTTTGTTTCCGGGCGGTTTTCTTTTCTTTCTTTTTCCCGGTATTTTGTTTTCGCGCTCTGTCAGGTTTTGCTTGGCGGGGCGTTGTTTTTTGCGCCCGGCGTTTCGCGGGCGACCAGCGGGGGCAACACCATCGACGTAGGCGACAACGCCACGACCGGTGGCGCGGGTTGGAATTACGACCGGGGCAACAAGGTTTTCACCATTACCGATAGCGGCGTGAATGTCAAAGGAACGACTTCCAGCAACCGCATCGTGGTGGCCGGCGGCAGCGCCCAGAAAATCATCACGTTCACCGGCAATGTAACCATCGACATGAGTAAGGTTGGTGGAGAAAGCTCCTTCGCCTTGAACGGCGCGAACGTGCTGCTGCGGCTGCAAGGAGGAACGAGCAGCACGCTGAAAGGCGGCGGAAGTGCCCCAGGGCTGCAAGCGCAGGTCGGCTCGACGCTGATCATCGACGCCCTCGGTGCAGGCACTGCCAGCCTTCAAGCTACTGGCGGCCTCTTTGCCGCTGGTATCGGCGGCGGCTTTTTTCTGGGTCTTTGCTCGCACGGTGAGGACGGCGGCACGATCACGATCAACGGCGGCAACATCACCGTCAACGGTGGCTTAGGTGCCGCTGGAATCGGCGGCGGCAGCGGCCTCGATAGCGACTTCCTTTGCGGTGGCGGCGGCGGTATCGGCGGCAATATCACGATTGCCGGCAACGCCAACGTCACGGCCAACGGTGGCTATGGCGCCGCCGGCATTGGTGGCGGCTATAAGGGAGGCGCCGATCGCAGCCGCATCACGATTGGCGGCAACGCCAGCGTGACTGCCATCGGCGGCGACGACGATGGTTCACGCAGCGGCGGCGGCGCTGGCATCGGCAGCGGTGTTGGCGGCGTACCGGCTGGCACGATCCGGATCGACACCACCGGCGCCGTCATGGCCATCGGCGGGGCCGGCAAGTCAGGTGAGCCGGCGGGCGCGAATATCGGCGAGGGCGCCTATGGCGGTCACGCCGGCTACGGTCTGCAAAGCGTGACGCCGCCAAGCGGTGCGGCAGCCATGATTGGCGCCATGGCCACGTTTACCGCAGGCAGCGTGAGCACCATAGGATCGCCGCAGGTGGCCTATCTGTGGGAGTCGAATGTCACGGGAACCTGGAACGTTGTGGGCATGGGCCAATCGGTGACGATCCCGGCGATGTTCTCCGGTATTGCCGTCCAAAACACGGTGCATGTGTATGGCGGGCCAATGAAAAACGGCTCAGACATTTATTACGTATTTCACCCCAAGCTGACGGTTTATACCGCGACGATTTCCATCATATCCGAGCCTGTTTCGCAGACGGTGACCGAAGGTGCGATTACAGGTGCGCTATCCGTGGCAGCCACGATCAACCCGAGCGGCACGCTTAAATATCAGTGGTATCAATGGGCAAGGCTAACGCCAGCCCAACCAATTCCTAGACAAGAAAATGAAGATGTCCTAATTCTTCTTAATAGCAAGCCGATTGCCGGTGCAAACAGCGCATCATTCAGGTTTCCGGCGACATTAAAGAAAGAAATGACGTATTATTACCACTGTGTGGTAAGCGAGGCTAATGAAAGAGCAGCGCCAGTGGTGAGCAAGATAGCTACGGTGTCGGTAAACCCGCCAAAACCGCCGACACCAGCTCCAATATTGACAAACGAGAGTTTGTTGGAAGTAACAACAAACAGTGTCAGATTCAGTGTGACGAGCAATCAGGATGCGGCGGCGACGTGGGCCATAGTCGGTGCGAACGATACCTGCCCGCCGCTGTCGTCGGTCTCAATTTCCCCGATGAACTACGGAGATATGAATGCGGCAAAGCCGTTTTCATGGCAGATAATCAATTTGTTGCCGGACACCGATTACAAGCTGTGTTTCTACGCTTACCCGGCAAACAACCCAACGATTGTCAGCACTTGGGAAAAGACGTTCAGGACGCTTCCTGCGACTTGTGCGCCCAATCTGACGTTGCAGTCGATGAGTTCGACGAGTACGAGCGTGACGTTTACGGTGAAGAGCGACATCGCCGCAACAGGTTACTGGGCGGTGCAAGAAGCAAACGCGGCCGATCCGAATCCGGACAACATGAAGAATTCTCCTATCGTCCCTTCGCATCATATGAATGCCAACGAATCTTTTACCAGTACGGTCATGGGCTTGCCGCCAAATACGGATCAAAAACTGTTTTTCCTCGCAGTCAGTGACACCGGTGGCTGCATGAAGATGCTGACGGTGCCATTCAAGACCCAGCCCTAGTGAGATTGCCATAAGCGGCTCCAAGCCAAAAACGGAAGCAACTTGCCAATGAAAACGCAAGAATGACAATGTAAAAGGCATAAACGACTAGAGAAAAGTCATGGATGTAATCACAGAAAAGATCACCCAATCCCCCTGTTCATACCGAATAGGATTCTTGTAAGAAGGAGTAAACGATGTTTGCCACCATTCCCATGTACCACGCGCCGCATTGGAGCAGTCCGTCCGGTTCGAGGCCATCGCTTTTCAAGCATTTTTATGCTTGGCTCGCCATCATGTCGGCGCTGCTGGGCGCGTTGTTGTTTGCGCCTGGGCTGGCACAGGCGACGTCATTGTCTCTGCTGACAATTGACGGCACCCCCACGTCCACCACGGCCGATTTCCGCATCACCCTCCTTGACGCGAATGGAACGGGTTTTTGGTTGGTACAGCCTGCCGGGGATCCAGCGCCTACGCCAATTACTATCAGCCTGAGCGGCAATTCGGGGCCGATGGTGATGGGCACGCCTTTCACGGGACAATTGACGGGGTTGACGCCGGGTACGGACTATATGCTGTACTTCATAGCGTCTGATGGCTCGATAATAAGCAACATTGCGAGCGTGGCGTTCACGACGGGCGTGCCTGTGCTGACCGCATTGACAGCAAGCGGAATCACGGCGACGGGGGCCAGTTTCAGTATTACCAGCGATGCCTCTGCCACCGGCTACTGGCTGGTGCGGCTTGCCAGCGATCCAGCGCCTACACCAATTGATATTAGCCTCGGCGGCAATTCGGGCCCAATGACGATGGGTACACCTTTTACGAGGTCGGTAGCGGGGCTGACCCCGAGCACGAACTATGTGCTGTACTTTATAGCGTCTCAGAGCGGAGCAACGAGCAGCGTGGCGAGCGCACCGTTTACGACACTGGCACTGTCGGCCGGCGCGGCCACGGCGGTTCCCACGCTCAACGAATGGGCGCTGGCGCTACTGGCGGCATGGCTGGCCGCCCTGACGTTTTGGCGTAAACGCGGGCAAGCGTAGCGCCAAGACGGTTTTCTCCTTCGCTCGTTTGCGGGAGAGGGTTGGAGAGAGGGCCAGCCGAAGGCTGGGGGAGCGCATCCTCAAACTAAAGCGCAAGTCCTTTATAGCGATTCAGATATATGCGCCTCGTCATTCCCGCGAAGGCGGGAATCCATGAGCGTCACCTTGAAGCCAACGCTGTCTGGATTCCCGCCTTCGCGCATAAACGCTAACTTGGGGTAAGTGCGCGGTTTTCTCCCTCCCCCGCGTGCGGGGGAAGGGGCAAAACGCCAGCGATTTGTCCTTAAGTTAGCGCCTATGCGTACGGGCGGAAATAAAAATTTTCTTTCGTAGTCGCAACCCACATTAAACGATGCTTTAATATTGCCCGATGACCCGCAACACCGGTACTTACGCCATCTCCACCACGCTGGGCGAGGCGGTATCGGCTTTCGTGCCGCACCCGTTGCCGCCAGCCGGCCCTGCCTTGGCGCTGGCGCCCTTGGCCGATCTCAACCGGCAGGCGGAACTGGCGCTGGCGCGGCTGTCGGGGGTATCGAGCCTGGCGCCGTCGGTCGATTGGCTGCTTTACGGTGCCATGCGCAAGGAAGCCCTGCTCACCTCCCAGATCGAGGGCACGCAGGCCACGCTCGCCGATCTGTTCAACGAAGAAGCGGGCTTCACGATCAGCAACACCGACGACGTGGCCGAGGTCAGCAACTACCTGCGGGCGTTTCGCCGGGTACGCGAGCAATTGCACAGCCCCAAGGGCCTGCCCATCAGCGTTCGCCTGTTGCGCGACGCGCACCGGCTGCTGCTTGAGGGCACGCGGGGCGCGGGCAAGCAACCGGGCCAATTGCGCCGCTCGCAGAACTGGATCGGCGGCACGCGCCCCGGCAACGCGGTGTTCGTGCCGCCCCCGCCGCAGCAGGTGCCGCAACTGCTGGCGGATCTGGAACGGTTCATCCACGCGGACCTTGGCCGGGCGCCGGGCAATCTGCCGCCCCTGATAAAGATCGCGCTGGTTCATGCCCAGTTTGAAACCATTCACCCCTTTCTGGACGGCAACGGGCGCATTGGCCGCCTGCTGATCGCCGTGCTGCTGGAACACTGGAGCCTGCTGACCGAGCCGCTGATGTACCTCAGCGGCTACCTGAAACAGTATCAAGCCGAGTATTACCGGCGCCTGTCGGCCATCCGCACCGAAGGCGATTGGGAATCCTGGATAGCGTTTTTTCTGGAAGGCGTGGCCGTTGCGGCGGCGCAAGCGGAGCAAAGCGTCATCGCCATTGCCAGCCTGATCGCCGCCGACCGCAGAAAGCTGTTGCAATCACCCAAGGCCAGCCCGGCCAGTTACCGGCTGTTCGAGTTGCTGCCGATGATGCCGCGCTTCACCGTCGATCACGCGCGGCGACAATTGCGCACGAGCTTCCCGACGGCCAACGCGGCGGTACGGATGTTGCAGCAACTGGGTGTCGTCGCGGAAGTGACAGGCCAGAAAAAAAACCGCAGCTACAGTTACCCGGCCTACGTCGCGCTGCTTGCGGGAGAGGGAAAACCATGAAAACCGCCATCGCCCAGCAACTTGCCCGATACGCCGAGCGCCTGGGCGAGCTTGACTTTTTGCTGTCGCGCCCGGACATCATGGCCGACATGGCGCAGTTCATGAAGCTCTCGCGCGAGCACGCCGAGGTGGGCGCGGTGGCCGGGCGCTGGGCGCGCTACCAGCAGCGCCAGGCCGACTTAGCCGCTGCGCGCGATTTGCTGGCCGACCCGGACATGGCGGGCATGGCGGGCGAGGAAATCGCCGCCGCCCAATCTGAGCTGGCGCAGTTGGACGCCGAATTGCAACGCATGCTGCTGCCGAAGGATCCCGACGACGCGCGCAACGCCTTCATTGAAATCCGCGCCGGTACGGGCGGCGACGAGTCGGCCCTGTTCGCGGGCGATCTGGCGCGCATGTACACGCGCCACGCCGAGCGCCAGGGCTGGCGCGTGGAGGTGATGAGCGAATCACCGGCGGAACTGGGCGGCTACAAGGAGATCGTGCTGCGCGTGGAGGGCGAAGGCGTGTATGGCTGGCTGCGCTGGGAATCGGGCGGCCACCGCGTGCAGCGCGTGCCCGCCACCGAAACCCAGGGCCGCATCCACACCAGCGCCGCCACCGTGGCGGTGATGCCCGAACCCGACGAGGCGGAAGCAATCAAACTCAACCCGGCCGAACTGCGCATCGACACCTTCCGCGCCAGCGGCGCGGGCGGCCAGCACATCAACAAAACCGATTCCGCCGTGCGCGTGGTGCACCTGCCCACCGGCATCACCGCTGAATGCCAGGACGGGCGCAGCCAGCACAGCAACAAGGCCAAGGCGCTGCAAGTGCTGCAAGCGCGGCTGCAAGAAAAGGAGCGCAGCGAGCGCGCCGCCAGGGAAGCGGCCACGCGCAAGGGACTGATCGGCTCGGGCGACCGCAGCGACCGCATCCGCACCTACAACTTTCCGCAGGGGCGTTTGAGCGACCACCGCATCAACCTGACGCTCTACAAACTGGCCGCCATCATGGAAGGCGATCTGGCCGAAGTGCACGCGGCGCTGCGCGCGGCGCGCGAGGCGGAGCAGTTGGCGCAGTTGGAGTGATTTTTCGCGTCATTCCTGCGCAGACGCATAATTGATAGCATCTTGCCAAAAATTTGTATGGTTTTTTACTGAAAAAACATTATAAACATATATAATTAATATACATGTAGCTATTAATTTTGAACCATCGCACGTTCAACGCCAAGGCAATCGCATCTAAATTTCTTAAGAATTAACAAGTTGGCAATGGAGCACTGGTGTAGGGGCGAAAAATTTTTCGCCCTTGGGCTGTCCCACAGGAACAGCGCTCTCCAATGATGCGCCGTAGGGCGAAAAATTTTTCGCCCTTACCGCAGCCGCAGCGTGCTTGTGCGAGCGAGACGTCAGCGCTCCAACTTGTTGAGTTTCAAGAAAACTAGATGCGATTGCCTTGCGCTCAACGCTTATCCCCCGGCTTGGGATAGTCCACTTGCAGCACCTCGATTTCGCGCACGCCGGCGGGCGTGGGTAGTTGGAGCGCGTCGCCCACGCGGGCGCGCAGCAGGGCGCGGGCGATGGGGCTAATCCAGCTGACTTCGCACTGGCTGCTTTGGGCCTCGTCAATGCCCTTGATGGTGACGGTGCGCTCCTGCCCGTCCTCATCGGCATAGGTGACGGTCGCGCCGAAGAACACCTGCTGGCCGCCGTGGTGCGCGCTGGGGTCGGTCACCTCGGCGATCTCCAGCCGCTTGGTCAGAAAGCGGATGCGGCGGTCGATCTCGCGCAGGCGCTTTTTGCCGTACAGGTAGTCGCCGTTTTCGCTGCGGTCGCCATTCTTGGCGGCCCAATGCACGGCCTCGACCACCTGGGGACGCTCCTCGTTCACCAGCGCCAGCAGTTCCGCGCGCAGCCGCGCATAGCCTTGCGGGGTGATGTAGTTCTTGCCGCCCGCGCTGGCGGGCAGCGGCGGCAAGGCGGCGTCTTGCTCGCCCTCGCCCTCGCCGTCGCGCTCACGGGTGAATGCCTTGTTCATGGGGCAGATGATAGGAGGTTGGGCATGGGACAATGTTTTTTTGAACGCCCCGCCGCGCTCCGCCCGCACGCTTACACGCCATGCCTGTTGCCTGTCTCTGCCGAAGTTCTCTTTTCAATAGCTATATACCCTTGTATGGTCTGCGAAAAACGCTGATTTCATTCATAAAACAATCCCCCGAAAGCGGGCGCGCCCCATGAACATCAGCGCCCTGTGGCCGGGCTGGCTGGGCGGGCAGCGTTACCAGCGCGCGTTGCGCATGGTGTTGAGCAGCTACGTGCTCAATGGCGCTTTGTGCGCCATCGGGATGCTGCTGATCTCCGCCTTCGTGCGCGGGGTTTTCGGCGCGGACGCCGGGGCCACGGCCACCGTGGGCGTGATGGCCACGCTGGCGCCCGATCTGGTCGGCCCCCGGCGCGGCAAGCTGGCCTACATGATCGCCTCGCCGCTGATCGGCGTGCCGCTGTTTCTGGCGGTGCAACTGCTGCACAAGCAGCCGGTGGAGCTGGGCGTGTTTCTGGTGGCGGCGACGTTCCTGTCCTTTCTGGGCATGGCCTGGGGCAAACGTGGCGCGCCGGTGGCGATCGGGGTGATGCTGGGGGTGATCTTCGCGCTGTCCACGGCCCCGCCGCAAGACACGCACGCGGCTTTGGCGCGCGCGCTGTACTGCGGGCTGGGCAGCTTGCTGTACGTGTTTTATTCGGTGCTGGTCAACCTGCTGGCCAACGGCCGCTACCGCACCCAGCGCACCGCCGAGACGCTGCTGGCGCTGGCCGCGCTGATGCTCACACACGCGCGGCGCATCGCGCCCGACGAGGCGGCGCAGCCGGAAACCGGCCCGGCCGCCACGCAGGGAGTGTCGGAACTGCTCAACCAGCACGCGACCCTGGCGACCTTGCTGCAGGCCGCGCGCGACGTGATTCTGGAATCGCCCCGCACGCCACGCCGCCAGCGCCTGGCCGCCATGCTGCTGGTGGCGCTGGAGATGCGCGACTATCTGGTGGCCGGCGAACTCGACCTCGACCGCGTGCGCCCCCACCCCGGCAACGAGGCCGTGCTGCGCGGGCTGGCCAGCGTGTATCGCGGCATGGCGGGCGATCTGGCGCGCATGGCCGATGCCCTGCTGCTCGGGCGCGAGCCGGCCCCGCCCGCCGACCGCGGCGAGCCGCTGGCCAAGCTCGCCAAACTGGCCGCTGCCAACCTGCCGCCGCCCGCCATGGACAGCGCGGACAGCGCCAATGCCAACGCCAGCGACCACGCCGCGCGCCTGCTGCGCGGCGTGGCCTTGCGCATCACGCACCAAAACAGCGCGATCTTGCAACTGGGCGCGCTGGCGCGCGGCCAGGCGCTGCCTGACCTGAACATGGTGCGCAACAACTGGCGGCTGTTCGTCAGCCCCACCGCGTGGTCGCTGCAACCGTTTTTCGGCCTCTGGCACTGGCAGCAGCCGGCGCTGCGGCACGCGGTGCGCGCGGCGCTGGCGATGGGCACGGGCTATGCCATCGCCACCTTGCTGCCCTGGGGATCGCACGCTTACTGGGTGCTGCTGACCATCGCGGTGGTGCTGCGCGGCAGCCTGGCGCAAACGCTGGAGCGGCGTAACCAGCGCGTGGCCGGCGCGCTGGTAGGCAGCCTGCTGGCCACCGGGCTGTTGGCGCTGCACCCGCCCGCGTGGGGGCTGCTGCTGGCCGTGACGGCGGCGCAGGGCGTGGCGCACGCTTTTGCGCCGCGGCGCTATCTGGTGGCCGCCATCGCCGCATCGGTCATGGGACTGGTGCAGGCGCACATCCTGAACACCAGCGGCAGCCCCGCCTTCGCGCTGATCGAGCGGGTGGGCGACACACTGCTGGGCGCGGTCATCGCCTGGGGTTTTTCCTATGTGCTGCCGTCGTGGGAGCGCGGGCAACTGGCCAAACTGGTGCGGCGCACCTTGCAGGCGCTCAGTCTGCACGCGCGCCGGTCGCTCGGTCTTGCCACGCTCAACGAAATCGACACCCAGACCGATCTGGCCTGGCGGCTGGCGCGGCGCGAAGCGTATGACGCGCTGTCCGAACTGGTGCTGGCCACCCAGCGATCCTTGTCCGAGCCGCACGCCGTGCGCCCGCCCGTGCCCCTGCTGGAACTGCTGCAAGGCCACAGCTACCAGCTGCTGGCTCAACTAAGCGCCGTCAAATCCCTGCTGCTGCTGCGGCCCGAACAATTGCAGGCCGAGCGCATCGCCGCGCCGCTGCAACAATCGGCCGCGCGCATCGAAGCGGCGCTCGCGCCCGATGCGCCGCCCGCCGCACCCGCGCCAGCGCCGCCCGAAACCACGCCCGACGCGCCCGGCGCCGAAGAAGAAGACCCGCCCGCCACCTTGCCCGGTCCGTTCCAGCAAGACACCAGCCCCTGGCTGCTGCGCCGCCTGCACTTGGCGGAGGGCCTGGCCGATCAGGTGCGCGAAAACGCCCGCGCCGTGCTGACCGCGATCGAAACTTCCACGGCAACGCCGGATTGAAAGCGAAACACCACGCCGCCGCCTGATTCAGGCACACTTTGCCGTTTCCTCACAACCGCAACCAGTCAGGACGAAAGGCGTGAAGAATCAAACGATAGGCGGCGCTCCGTCAGGCGACCACACGCCGATGATGGCGCAATATCTACGCCTGAAAAGCGGCTTTCCCGACACGCTGCTGTTCTACCGCATGGGTGATTTCTACGAGATGTTCTACGCCGACGCCGAGCGGGCGGCGCAGTTGCTGGACATCACGCTGACCACGCGCGGGCAGTCGGCGGGCGCCCCGATTCCGATGGCGGGGGTGCCGGCGCATGCGGTGGAAACGTATCTGGCGCGCCTGATCAAGCTGGGCGAATCGGTGGCGATCTGCGAGCAAGTGGGCGAGGCGGAAAACCAGAAAGGCCCGATGGAGCGCAAGGTGGTGCGCGTGGTCACGCCCGGCACGCTCACCGACACGGAACTGCTCAGCGAGAAAAACGAATCCATCCTGCTGGCCCTGGCACCGCAGGCTGGCGGCGCCCGTTCCGCGCCCAGCCGCTGCGGGCTGGCGTGGCTAGCGGTGACGCAAGGCCAGGTGCATCTGGCCGAATGCGCGCTGGCTGACCTGCCCGCGTGGCTGGATCGCGTGAGCGCGGCGGAGGCGCTGATTCCGGCCGAAGCGCCGCCCGCGCTGGCGCAGCTTCTCACGCAATATGCCGATGCGCGCGGCGCGGCGGCGCGCATGGCCGTCACGCCCCGGCCCGGCTGGCAATTCGACGCGGAACTGGGCCGCCGCAAGTTGCTGGAACAGTTGCGCGCCGCCTCGCTGGAGGGATGGAACGCCGGCGACCTGCCGCTGGCGCACGCCGCCGCCGCCGCGCTGCTGGCCTATGCCGAACACACGCAGGGCCAGGCGTTTACACACGTGCAGGGCATGGTGGCGGAGCGCCCGGGAGAATACCTGAGCCTGCCGGCCAACACGCGGCGCAATCTGGAACTGACCCAAACGCTGCGCGGCGAGGATGCGCCCACGCTGTTTTCGCTGCTCGACACGGCGCGCACCGGCATGGGCAGCCGCCTGCTCAAGAACTGGCTGCTCGCGCCGCCGCGCGAGCGCGCCCCGGCCCAGGAGCGGCTGGCCGCCATCGCCGCGCTGCGCGAAAGCGGCCTGGCCGAGCATGTGCGCGCCGCGCTTAAGGGCACCAACGACGTGGAACGCATCACCGCGCGCATCGCGCTCGCGCAGGTCAAGCCGCGCGAGTTGGTGGCGCTGCGCCGCGCGCTGCAAAACGAGGCGCTGCGCGCGCTGATTGCCGAGCGCCCCGAACCGCTGCTGGCGCACATCGCCCTTGATCTGGCGCCGCCGCAAGAGGCGCTGGCGCAACTGGCCGCCGCGCTGCGCGAGGACCCCGCCGCGCTGATCCGCGACGGCGGCGTGATCGCCGAGGGCTACGACGCCACGCTGGACGAACTGCGCGCCATCAGCGAAAACGCCGACGCCTTCCTGATCGAACTGGAAAACCGCGAGCGCCAGCGCACGGGCATCCCGAATCTGCGGGTGCAGTACAACAAGGTGCACGGTTTTTACATCGAGGTCACGCAGGCCAACTTAGCTCGCATTCCGGCGGACTACCGGCGGCGGCAAACACTCAAAAATGCCGAGCGTTTCATCACGCCCGAACTCAAGGCGTTCGAGGACAAGGCGCTCTCGGCGCAAGAGCGGGCGCTGGCGCGCGAGAAGCGGCTCTACGAGCAGTTGCTCGCGGCGCTGCAACCGCATGTGCCGCAACTCACGCTCTTGGCGCGCGCCATCGCCGCGCTGGACGCGCTGGCGGCGCTGGCTGAACGCTCGCTCACGCTGGGCTGGTGCGCGCCGCAATTCGTGCGCGAGCCGTGCATCGAAATCCGCGGCGGACGCCACCCGGTGGTAGAAGCGCGCCTGCGGCAAACCGGCGGCGCGTTCATCCCCAACGACACGCTGCTCGGCCCCAAGGTGCGGATGCAAATCGTCACCGGCCCCAACATGGGCGGCAAAAGCACCTACATGCGGCAGGTGGCGCTGATCACGCTGCTGGCCGCCATGGGCAGCTACGTGCCCGCGCAAAGCTGCCGGCTGGGGCCGATTGACGCCATTCACACCCGCATCGGCGCCGCCGACGATCTGGCCAACGCCCAATCCACCTTCATGCTGGAGATGACCGAGGCGGCGCAAATCCTGCACGGCGCCACCGCCCAGTCGCTGGTGCTGATGGACGAAGTCGGGCGCGGCACCAGCACCTTCGACGGCCTGGCGCTGGCCGCCGGCATCGCCGCCCACCTGCACGACAGGGTGCGGGCGTTCACGCTGTTTGCCACGCACTACTTCGAGCTGACCGAATTTCCCGCCAGCCACCACGCCGCCATCAACGTGCATGTGAGCGCCACTGAAAACGGGCCGGACATCGTGTTCCTGCACGAATTGCAGCCCGGCCCCGCCAGCCGCAGCTACGGCATCCAGGTCGCGCGGCTGGCGGGCGTGCCCGCGCCGGTCATCGCGCACGCCCGCCACGCGCTGGCCGGGCTGGAGCTGGGCGCCCACCAATCGCGGGCGCAAGCCGACCTGTTCGCCGCCCCGCCGCCGTCTGCACTTGATACAGCGCCCGGCATCGCCCCGCCGCCCGGCCCCGTAGAAGAGGCGCTGGCGCGAATCGACCCCGACACCCTTGCCCCGCGCGAGGCGCTGGAAGCACTCTATCGCCTGAAAAAAATCGCCGCTCAAGAGTAGCCCCGCGCGTTCGCCTTGCCCAGCCACGGGGGCGGCCATTTTTAATGTTTTCGCCTGATTCGCAACATACGCCAGATTCGTCATTCCCGCGAAGGAAAAGTTATGCAGCTTTCCTTCAATTCCACCTGAGGCAGGTTGCTAATCATGTGTACCTAATCAGATGTTTTTGGCTTCCAACCCATATCAATTCTTGGCATGAGGCTATTTTTTTGGTAGCAATCAGGCACCATGCCACTTGTTTTGAGATATTCTTGCAGCCGTCGCGCAATTGGTTACATCATGTCCGGCTCCGCCCACGCCCCCATCGCCGCCGACGCTGACGCCAGTGACGCGCCGCGCATCGCTCCGTTCTGGACGCGGCTTAACGATTTCTTTCTGTTCCCGTTCCAGATGGAGCCGCTGATCTGGGCCATCGCGCTGGCGCTGGCGAACTCCGTGGCGGTGTTCGTCCCCCTCCTGGGCCTGCTCACCGGGTTTGCCACCATCTTCTACTTCTTCAAAGTGGCCGCCCTAGCCTCGCGCGGAGTGCTGCACAGCGACCAATACGCCCCCAGCATGATGGACGAGGATTGGAAGTGGCTGCCCGTCAAGCTATATGGCGTGCTACTCGTGTACGGCGTCATCGTCGGCCTCTTGGTTGCCTTTGTCTTCCGTCCGTCGAGCATGATGGGTGTTCTCTCCCTCATGACGCTGATCTTCCTGCTCTTCGCGCTGCTGCTGCCGGCGATGGTGATGGTGCTGATCCGCTCCAGCAGCATGGCGTCGGCGCTCAACCCTCTTGAACTGCTGACCGCCATCACGGACATCGGCATGCAGTACCTGCTGCTGTGCTTTTTTCTGTTCTTGCTGCTCACCGGCACATGGATAGCGCAGGACTTGCTGGCGTCCATCGTGCCCAAGATGCTCCTGTACCCGGTGGTCTACTTCGTGTCGGTTTGCTTCACCTGGATCATGGCCGCGCTCATCGGTTACGTGATGTATCAGCATCACGGCGCGCTGCAAATTGACCTGCTCAGGCAGCCTTCCGCCGAAACTGAGGACAAAAAAGAAACCCCCGCCGCCGCTCAGGCGCGCAAGGAAGACCAAGAAGCCCGCCGGCGCGACGCGGAACTGGCCGAGCTGGTGCAAAAAGGCGACATGCAAGAGGCCCTGGCCCAAGCCCGCGAATGGGTGCGCGCCACCCAAACGCCCGTGGCCGACCACCGGCGCTACCAGCGCCTGCTGCTGCTAGACGACCCCGTTTCGGGCCGGCTGGCCGTGCACACGCCGGAATACATCGCGCTGCTGCTGGCCGAGCGCCGCAACGCCGAAGCGCTGAAAACGCTGCAAGAAGTGCAGGGCAAGCTGCCCGGCTTCACGCTCAATCACGCGCCCGCCGTCCTCGTGCTGGCGCAATACACCTGGTCGCAGATGGATGCGCACGCCACCTTGCATCTGCTGCGGGGTTTTGACAAACGCTTTGCGCAAGCGCAGGAAATTCCCAATGCCTATGAGTTGATCGTGCGCGCGCTCAAGCAAGGCATGGGGCGCGGCGACAAGGCGCTGCCCATCGTCCAGGCCATGCAGCGGCGCTTTCCCGACCACCCCTCCACCCAGGAAGCGCAATGGCTGCTGCGCGCCGAGTTGCCGCCCAAGAGCGTTTAGCGTGGGGCGTTGGTTTCGAGGTGGCGCGCATGGACCAGATGCTCGCGCGCCAGTGTTGATCATGACACTCTATTTTTTATAGCTATATATTTGTGTTTTATATGTGTTTTTGATTATTTTATGCCATAAACATATGCTATACGCTGGCATATAGCTATCAAATCAATATTTCAACGAGGCAGGTTGACGTTTTACCGATATCTACTGTTGCGTTGGCGCGCTCGCGCCGCCTGCGGCGGTTGTATGCTTATAAATTGCCATCGCCGCGCGGGTTCCGCGTGGCTATGGTTGTCATTTTTTTTCAGAATCGCAGTATGAAAACGGCTGATTTCGTGACCACGTTATTCGATGGCAAATCCAACCCCGGCAAGGTGACCGTGGCCTTCACCATGGCGCTGAACGCGCTGATAAAGGGGCACGGCGCCGTGGTCATCTTGATGATCGAGGCGGTCGAGCTGGGCCGGCCCGGCGCGATGGACGGCATCGACATCGGCCAGCCCTTCGAGCCGGTGGCCGATCTGCTGAAGAAATTTCTGACCGGCGGCGGGCGCGTGGCGGTTTGCAAGTCCTGCATGATCCACAACGGCTTGAAGGCCGAGGACATGGCGCCGGGCTACGAGATCGTCACCGCGCCGGATGTGGTCGATCTGCTGATGGGGGCCAAGGGTTCCCTGCAAATTGCCTGAGCCGTCATGCTCTTGGTCCGTGCAGCTGGCAGGCCGCGCCTTCGGGCTGGGCCGGCGGCGTGAAGGCTTCGGGAAAACCCCGGACAATAGGGATGTTTTTTTGCCATTCAACCGTGTAACAACGAAAGGAAGATTCATGAAACCCAATGTTGGCGGCATCGACCGCATTCTGCGCATCGTCGCCGGCCTCGTGCTGATCGCGCTAGCGGCCTTCAACGCCGTGGGCCAGTGGAGCTGGGTCGGCTATATCGGCGTCGTGCCGCTGCTCACGGGGCTGTTTGGCTTTTGCCCGGCCTACCCTCTTTTGGGCCTGAACACCTGCCCGATGAAAAAACAACCTTGAGGCGACGCTCGACTCAGGCCAGCCTCGTTGCGCAACAGCCGCTTGCCGGGCATCCCGGCAGCGGGATGTTTAGGCGCGCAGCAAGCGGCGGATCGACGCTATAGCGGTTCCCAAAAATACTCAGACGCGAAGACGAGCCGCAGACAGTACGAGCAGTACGACTAGAGCGGTTTTGGTTGAGTTGATGACACTTTTTCTTCCGGGGATAGGAGGGAAAAAGCCGCCGGTTGTAGGGGCGAAAAATCTTTCGCCCCCATCGCAACGAAAGAGCGTGGCGCCTTGAATGAGGCGCTGCCGGGCGAAAAATTTTTCGCCCCTACAAGGCAGCACCAGCCACCCATAGAGGTGTCAGCACTTGAACCAAAACCGCTCTAGGCGAAGGCGGCAAAGTATGTATGAGAATTTTTGGGAACCGCTGTATCTGTTTTCAACTGAAAAACAACCTCAAGTTCCAGACCCCTTGACAAGCAAACGGGTCAATTCGCCGCCGGGCGCATGGCGCTGCAATTGGGGCAGCCAGGCGCGGGCTTCTTCCATGCGGCCGGCGCGCGCCAGGTTGGCGGCAAGCTGCTGCACGGTTTCCGCCCACCCTTCGGGGGGCGGATTGATGCGCGCCAGCGCGCGGGCCAAGCCGTCGGCATCGTTCCATTCCTGCTGCACCGCGAAAGCGCGCACCAGCGCCTGCATTTCGGCGAGGCCAAGGCGCACCGAGGGCTTGGCCGTTTCCAGATAGGTGCGCCAGGCGCGGTGCAGCAACTGGCGCGTGGGCGCGTCGTGCGCAGGCAGGCGGAAGATACGGCGGGCGGCGGCGTGAAAATCCTCCGATGCCGGATCGTGCCGCGCGCAATTCAGCCACGCGCCGAGCACCCGCCCATCGCGCGGGGCCAGCCGCGCCGCCTGGCGCCAGATTTTGGCGGCGTCGGCAAAGGCCAGTTGGCTGGTGAACTGGCGCGCCTTGGCGATCAGGCGCGCCAGTTCTTCGGCGCGCCCGGTTTCGGCTTGGCTGGGGGCGTTGCGCCGGGCTGCCTGCTCGGACGGGTCTTCAAAGGTGCGCACGAGCTTGAGGCTGCCCATCAGCAACGCGCCGGTGAGCAGCCCGCCCAGGTGCGCCATGTACCCCACGTTGGAGCCGCCCCGCAGGTGGCCGTACAACTCCACGCCGATGTACGCGGGCAGCACCGCCAGCGCCGGCCAGCGCGCGTAGTTGAAGTAAAACAGCACCATGTAGAAAAACCGGATGCGGCGCAGCCCGTACAGCACCACGTACATGCTCATCAGCGCCGCGATTGCGCCGGAAGCGCCCAGCCCGTAATTGCCCATGCCGGCATACGCCACGGTCTCCAGCGCCGAAGCGCCGATGCCCCCGATCAGGTAGCAGGCCAGGTACAGCAGCGGCCCCAGCGCTGCCTCCAGCGTGAAGCCGAACAGGAACAGAAACACCATGTTGCCCAGCAGGTGGATGAAGCTGCCGTGCAGAAAGGCGGCGGTCAGCCAGGTGACCAGGCGCGTGGGGGCGCCCTCCTCGAAACTCAACGCCCAGCGGGTGGTGAAGGGTTGCGGCTCGTGCGGGGTGAAACTGGCGCGGGCCTCGCGCCAGGCGTCGGCCTCGGGGTTGTCCGGGCCGATGATCTGCCCGGCCAGCAGGCGGGCGCGGAAGCCGTCGTCGTCCCACATCGCCTCGTAGAGCATGGGCCAGTTTTTGCGCTGGACCACCCGTTCGATCATCTCGGCGCGCATATCGTCGCGCCGCTTGCCGCTGCGTTCGGCGCGCTCGCGCAGATAGCCGGCGTAGGCCGTCCCTTCGATCTCCGGCAGCGGCGTCTCGACATAAAACGCGGCCATGCGCTCCACCGCCTTTTCCTCGGGCACCTGCCAGCCGAAATAGATCGTGCAATTGACGAGGATGAGCAGGATCGTTACCCACGGCAGCGCGTTCCAGCTTGGCTTGTGCTGCAGCGGAATGGCGAGGAACATGGGGCACGGGCTTTCTTTTGGCGCGGATCAGGGTATTTTTTCCCTCTCTCCTTGGGGGGAGAGGGTTAGGCAGAGGGGGTGCGCGGCACAAGCGCTATGACGCCAACCAGCGCCGCTGGCCCTCTCCCCAACCCTCTCCCACAAGTGGGAGAGGGAGAAAAAACGCGCTCATGTCTTGGCCAGCGCCTGATCCAGATCGGCCAGCAGATCGTCGATGTGCTCGATGCCCACGCACAGGCGCACGGTTTCCTCTTTCACCCCGGTTTTCGCCAGCTCGTCGGGCGATAACTGGCGGTGCGTGGTGCTGGCCGGGTGCGTGGCCAGCGACTTGGTGTCGCCGATGTTGACCAGGCGCGTGAACAGTTGCAGCGCATCCAGAAAGCGCGCGCCGGCGGCGCGGGCGGCCTCGCCCGGCGCGGACTTGACGCCGAAGGTGAGCAGCCCCGACGCCCGCCCGCCCCTGTAGCGCCGCGCCAGCGCGTGGTCGCCGTGATCGGGCAGGCCGGCATAACTGACCCACGCCACCTTGGGGTGTTTTTGCAAATACCGCGCCACGGCCAGCGCGTTGTCGCAGATGCGGTCCATGCGCAGCGCCAGGGTTTCGATGCCTTGCAGAATCTGCCACGCATTGAAGGGCGAAAGCGCCCCGCCCGTATTGCGCAACGGCACCACGCGCGCGCGGCCGATGTAGGCCGCCGCGCCAAAGGCCTCGGTATATGTCACGCCGTGGTAGCCGGGATCGGGCTGGTTCAGGCGCGTAAAGCGCGTCTTGTGCTCGGTCCACGGAAACTTGCCGCTATCGACAATCGCCCCGCCCATCGACGCGCCGTGGCCGCCCAGGTACTTGGTGAGCGAATGCACCACGACGTCCGCGCCGTGCTCGATAGGGCGCAGCAGCCAGGGGCTGGCGACAGTGTTGTCCACAATCAGCGGCACGCCGTGGCGATGCGCGATTTGCGCGATGGCGGCAATGTCGGTCACATTGCCCGCCGGGTTGCCGATGGATTCGACGTACACGGCCTTGGTTTTGGCGTCGATCAGCTTGTCGAAGCTGGCCGGATCACGGTGATCGGCAAAGCGCGTGGTGATCCCGAACTGCGGCAGCGTGTGCGCCAGCAGGTTGTACGTGCCGCCGTACAGCGCCGTGCTGCTGGCAATGTTGTCGCCCGCCTCGGCGATGGTCTGCAAGGCGTACAAAATTGCCGTCTGCCCGCTGGCCACCGCCAGCGCGCCGATCCCGCCTTCCAGCGCCGCCATGCGCTTTTCCAGCACGTCGCAGGTGGGATTCATGATGCGGGTGTAGATGTTGCCCGGCACCTTTAGATCGAACAAATCGGCGCCGTGCTGCGCGCTGTCGAAGGCGTAGGCCACCGTCTGGTAGATAGGCACGGCGACCGATTTGGTCGCCGAATCGGGCCGGTAGCCGGCGTGCACAAGTTGGGTTTCAAACTTCCAGTGGGGCTGGGACATGGCGATTCCTTGATTCGAGACATGGCGTTGAGCGAGCATTGTGTCAGGAGTGCGCATCCGGGCGCTTGATGAAAAATCGGCACGTGCCCGCCGGCAGGCAAGGTTGCTACAGTGCGGCCCGGTTACGATCCCATTCCCCCACCCATTCATTGCGAGGAAAGCGTCATGGCGCGCATGGTTCAATGCATCAAGCTCGGCAAGCAGGCCGAAGGTCTCGATCTGCCCCCCTACCCCGGCGAATTGGGCAGGCGCATCTGGGAACAAGTCAGCAAGCAGGCATGGCAAGACTGGTTGCGCCACCAGACCATGCTGGTCAATGAAAACCGCCTGAACCTGGCCGACCAGCGCGCGCGCGAGTACCTCAAGCGCCAGATGGAAAACCACTTCTTCGGCAGCGGCGCGGATCAGGCCGCAGGGTATGTGCCGCCTGCCCGGTGAGCGTTGGGCGTTGAACGCTCCGCTGGAAAGCTTTACAAGCGAAATCGGGCTACAGCCCAGATGTAAACTTGGCAAACGGCTATGAATATCAGAGCAAGTGCGTCTTCAGAAGCAGCGTCTCCCACGCTCAACGCTCAACACTCCACGCCAAACGCCGCATCCCCCACCGTCTTCTGGCGCGCCGACGGCACGCCTTTCAGTCCGCGCTTTGACGACATCTACCGCAGCGCGGGCAGCGATGGCTTGGGCGCGCTGGCGCAGGCGCGGCATGTGTTTCTGGGCGGCTGCGGTCTGCTGGCCGATGACGATGCGCCCGCGGCCTGGGCCAGGCAGCCCGTGTGGCAGATTCTGGAAACCGGCTTCGGCCTGGGCCTGAACTTTCTGGCGACGTGGCACGCCTGGCGGCAAGATCCGGCCCGGCCTGCGCGCCTGTTTTACAGCGCCGTCGAAGCCCACGCGCCCCAGGAGCAAGACCTGCTCCAAAGCGCCGCGCCTTTCCCCGAACTGGCGCAACTGGCCGGGCAACTGGCGGCCCAGTGGCGCGGCCTGTTGCCGGGTGTGCACCGCCTGCAATTTGAGCAAGGTGCGCTGCAACTGACGCTGGCTGTGGGCGACGCGCAGCCCATGCTGGAGGAATTGAGCGGGCGTTCTGACAGCGTGTTTCTGGACGGCTTCAGCCCGACCAAAAATACGCAGATGTGGACGCCCGAAGTGCTGCGCGCCGTGGCGCGGCTGGCGCGGCCCGGCGCGCGGCTGGCGACCTGGTGCGTGGCCGGCGAGGTGCGCGAGCGGCTGCGGCACTGCGGCTTCACCGTCGAGCGCGTGCCGGGGCTAGCGCCCAAACGCCACGCTTTGCGCGCGGTGCTTTCTTCTTCTCCCCGCCTCACCCAGGAGCCTGCATCAAATTCTTCGTCGTTCCCGCGCGGGAATGACGAGGAGAAAGTTGCGCCGCGTACAAGTCTCGGTTCCGGAAAAAACTGCCTCATCATCGGTGCGGGGCTGGCCGGCGCCAGCCTGGCCTGGAGCCTGGCTGCGCGCGGCTGGCAGGTGACAGTGCTGGCGCGCGGCGGCCAGCCTGCCGATGGCGCAAGCGGCCTGCCTGCGGGTGTGATGGCCCCGCACGTCTCGCCTGACGACCGGCCCCTCTCGCGCCTCACGCGCGCGGGCGTGGCCGCCACGTTTGCCCGCGCCCGCACGCTGCTGCGCGAAGGCATCGACTTTGCCGAATGCGGCGTGCTGGAACGCCACGAAAGCGGCAAGCGCCAGACCCCTCTAAGCTGGCAAATTGCGGCAACCGCTATCAATAACGAAGCAATCAACCCATTGTCCGCACCGGCCAACGCCCAACAATGCCAGCAAGCCGGGATCGCGGCGGATGATGAACACCCCGCCCTGTGGCACGAGCGCGCCGGCTGGCTGCGCCCGGCGGCGCTGGTGCGCGCCATGCTCGCTGCGCCGGGCGTGCGCTTTATCGGTGGGGCGCAAGCGGCGCGCATCGCCCCGCGCGCGGGCGGCTGGCAGGCGCTTGATGCGGCGGGGGCCGTGCTGGCCCAGGCCGATTTTGTGCTGCTGGCCGCCGGTTACGGCACGCTCGCGCTGCTGGCCGCATCCGCCCCGGAAAACGCCGCTGCCGCATGGCCGCTGCACGCGCTGCGCGGCCAGTTGGCCTTCGGCCCCTTGCCCGAAACATCCGAGGGCGCTGGCGCGCACGCGCTGCCGCCCTTCTCCGTCAACGGCCACGGCTTCTTCGCCGCGCTGGGCGGGCCGGACGCGATTTGGACCGCCGGCGCCACCTTCGTGCGCGAGGACACCCGCACCGACACCCGCCCCGAAGAGCACGCCGCCAACCGCCAGCGCCTGGCCGAGCTGCTGCCGACAGCCGCCGCCCTGCTCGCGCCCCAGTGGGACGATGGGCGCGCCCGCGCCCAGGCCGCCGTGCGCTGCACCGTGCCCGACCGGTTGCCGATGGTTGGCCCCCTGCCTTGGACAGCGGCCCTTGATGAAACCCCGCCGCCCTGGGCGCTCACCGGCCTGGGTTCACGCGGGCTGACGCTGGCCGTGCTGGCCGGCGAAATCACTGCCGCTTGGCTGCACGGCGAGCCGCTGCCAGTGGAACGCACGCTCGCCCACCTGCTGCGCGCCAGCCGCTGGAGCGAGAAAAACGCCCGCTCCGCACGCCGCGCCCATCCACCCGGCGGGCCAGTGTGAACACCGCCCAACCGGACCATTGCCCCATGTCTGCTCCCACGCCATCCGCCCTTGCCGCCGCCCAGCCGCGCCTGACCTCGCTTTCGCACGGCGGCGGGTGCGGCTGCAAAATCGCGCCCGGCGTGCTCTCTGAGCTTTTGCGCGGCGTCGGCAACCTGCCCGCGCCGCCGGAGTTGCTGGTGGGCATCGAAACCAGCGACGACGCGGCCGTCTATCAATTGAGCGCCGAGCAGGCGCTGGTGGCCACCACCGACTTTTTCATGCCCATCGTCGATGACCCGCGCGACTTTGGCCGCATCGCCGCCGCCAACGCCCTGAGCGACGTGTACGCCATGGGCGCGCGGCCCATCCTGGCGCTGGCCATCGTAGGTATGCCGGTCAAGGTGCTATCGACGGCCACCATCGGCCAGATTCTGGAAGGCGGCGCCAGCGTGTGCCGCGCGGCAGGCATACCGATTGCCGGCGGGCACACCATCGACTCGGTAGAACCCATCTACGGCCTGGCCGCCCTGGGTCTGGTGCACCCGCGCCAACTCAAGCGCAACGCCGGCGCACAGGCGGGCGACGTGCTGGTGCTGGGCAAACCGCTGGGCGTGGGCGTGTATTCCGACGCGCTCAAAAAAGAACGCCTGAGCGCCGCCGGCTACGCCCGCATGATCGAGCTGACCACGCGCCTGAACACCCCCGGCCCCGAACTGGCCCTGCTGCCCGGCGTGCACGCGCTGACCGACGTGACCGGCTTCGCCCTGGCGGGCCACACGCTAGAAATGGCGCGTGGCGCTCGCCTTACAGCGCGCATCGACTGGCCCGCCGTGCCCCTGCTGCCCGGCGCGCGCGCGCTGGCCGCACAAGGCCACGTCACCGGCGCCAGCGGCCGCAACTGGGCCGCCTACGGCCACGAAGTGGCGCTGCCCGAAGATTTCGACGCCGCCGACCGCGCCCTGCTCACCGACCCCCAAACCAGCGGCGGTCTGCTGGCCGCCTGCGCGCCGGATTGCGTGGAACAGGCGCTTGCCATCTTCCAGCGCCACGGCTTCGCCCAAGCCGCCGTCATCGGCCAGATGCTGCCGGCGGGGACAGCAGCGCTTTGCGTTGCGGGTTGAGCAAACCGGGAAATGCCAATCCACGAAACCCGGAAAGTGGATAGAAAAGGGATATGACATGCCGACCCTGGACAACTCATCGGCCAGACCGCCACCATCGGCTACGCCTGCGACAAAGGCAAGATCGCCGCGCCCGTGCGGGAAAAATGACATATATTCCTATATTCATATCATTCAGCAAATGCTATATATGAATTTTTTGCAGTTTTCAATCTAAAATGCATTACATTTATTGGTAATCAGCTATTAAATTCATAGATAACCAAACGTCCCACACCATGTAAGATTCCGCGCTTTCCCGCTTCACTCCATTCTCTTTCGTGTTCAAGAATCTGATGCTCTACCGCCTCGCCCCCGGCTGGCCGGGGGCGGCTAATCAACTGGAGGCGGCGCTGGGGCGCGAGCCGTTTGCCGAGTGCGGCGCGACGCAGCAAAAGTCCAGCGGTTGGGCGCCCCCGCGCGGGCAGGCGCACGGCGCGCTGGTGGAGACCGTGGCGGGCCAGTGGCTGGCGCGGCTGGTGATCGAAAACAAGCCGGTGCCCGCGCAGACGGTGCGGCGCAAGGCCGAGGAAGAGGCGGCGCGCATTGAGCGGACCACGGGCCGCAAGCCTGGCAAGCGGGAGTTGCGCGATCTGCGCGAGGACGCTCTGCTGGCGCTGCTGCCGCAGGCGTTTGCGCGCCGCGCCGAAGTAGCGATGTGGATTGAGCCTAAACACCGCTGGCTGGCGCTCGACGCCGCCTCGCCCGCCAAGGCCGACGAGGCGATTGCCAGCCTGGTGCGCGTGGCTGGCAAGGGCTTTGCGATCAGCCCGCTGCAAACCCGGAGCACGCCCCAGGCGCTGATGACGGCCTGGCTGCTGGCCGAAAAACCGGGCGATCTGCCGCGGGCCTTCCACATCGAGCGCGATTGCGAATTGAAAGCCAGCGGCGAGGAGCCGTCCGCCGTCCGCTTCACGCGGCACGAGCTGGCCACGCCAGAGGTGCGCCGCCACGTGCGCGAGGGCAAACGCCCGGTGCGGCTGGCCCTTTCGTGGCAGGGGCGGGTGGGCTTTGCGCTGACCGAGAGCTTGCAGATCAAAAAAATCCGCTTCGACGAGGGCGTGTTCGAGCAGGAACAGACGAGCGAGGAAGACCGCTTCGACGCTGACGCGGCCATCGTCACCGGCGAACTGACCGGCCTGATCGGCGATTTGATCGAGGCGCTGGGCGGGCAAGAGGGTTGAGCGTGTGGCGTTTTGAAACGCTCAAAGCTTGCCGCTCTTCTGCCGCACCCGCAAGGTGCTCAAAACAGCGCCCAGCGCGGCGCAGGCGGCGGCCAGCAGCAGGGCGATGGTGGGGCCTTTGTGATCGTGCGGGTTCCACAGGCTGAAAATCCCCGCCAGCATGACCGCGCCCAGGGTTTGCCCGGTCAGGCGCCCGGCGCTGAGCATGCCGCTGGCCGCGCCGGAGCGGTGCGGCGGCGGCGTGGTGACGATGGTGTGGTTGTTGGGCGACTGAAACAGCCCAAAGCCCAGTCCGCACAACGCCATGCGCCAGACGATGTTGGCGTTGGAAGGCTGCTCGGGCAGCAGCGCCAGCAGCAGCAAACCGGTGGCCATCAGCGCCAGGCCCGCGCCGCCGAGCAGCCCGTCGGCAATGCGCCCGATCAGCCGGCCCGCAATCGGCGCGATCACCACAATCGCCAGCGGCCAGGCCGTCATCAACAGGCCGGCCACCCCGTGCGAGCGGCCATAGCTGTCCAGAAACAGAAAAGGCAGGGCGATGTAGGCCAGCATCTGCGCGGCAAAGGAACTGACCGACGTGCCCATCGACAACGCGAACACCGGAATGCGCAGCAGATCGACCGGCAGCAGCGGCGTTTGCCGCTTGCGCTGGCGCCGCACGTGTACCACGCCCACGGCCATGCCCGCCAGCAGCAGCAGCCAGCCGATGGACGGCTGCGCCGCGCCGCCGGTGTGCACGCCCAGCACGTTGGCGCCGGTGAAGAGCAGGGCGAACATGGCGCCGTTGAGCAGCACGTCCAGCACTGAAAAATTGAGCCGGTCCAGAGTGACGATGTTGTGCGGCAGGTAGCGCGCGGCCAGCGCCAGCGTGACCAGCCCGAACGGAACATCGACGGCGAACAGCCACGGCCAGGAAGCGATGGAGAGAATGGCCGCCGCCACGGACGGCCCCGCCACCGAGGCCGTGGCCACCACCAGCGAATTGATCGCCACGCCGCGCCCCAGGTGCGCCGCCGGATAGGTCAGGCGCACCAGCGCGGTGTTGACGCTGAACAGGCCCGCCGCACCCAGCCCCTGCAAGGCGCGCGCGGCAATCAGCGTCTCCAGCGAGCGGGCCATGAACGACATGCACGCGGCGGTGGCGAAAACCGTCATGCCCACCAGATACACCCGGCGGTAGCCGAAGCGGTCGCCCAGTGTGGCCAGCGGCAGCAGCATGACCAGCGTGACGATCTGGTAGGTGTTGACGATCCAGATCGCCTGCGAGGCGCTGGCGCGCAATTCGCGCGCGATGTCGGGCAGCGCCAGGTTGACGATGGTGCCGTCCAGCACCGAAATGGCGATCCCCAGAATGATGACCAGCATTGCCCAGGCGCGCTGCGGGTAAGGCAGCCCATCACGCGCCGGCGCGGAGGCGTGGGATGGGACGGGGGATGGGGTCATTGCGGGAAACCGTGTCTCTTTCTTTTTTTGAAACGGCACGCCATCAATCATATAGGCGGCCCGGCCCGCCTCCTACAATCGTTTGCGCCCAAACCACCCATGAACGCCCTCAAACTGATCCACACCCTGCACGCGGCGTTGGCTGTGTGTCTGGGCGCGAGCGTGGGCGCGCTGGCGCGCTGGCAGCTTGGGTTGTGGCTCAACCACCCCGGCGCGTGGCTGCCGTGGGGCACGCTGGCGGCCAATCTGGCTGGCGGCTACGCGGTGGGCGTGGTGGCGGGCGTGTTCCTGATCCACCCGGCCATCAACCCCGTGTGGCGGCTGCTGCTGGTTACCGGCCTGCTGGGCGGGCTGACCACGTTTTCCTCATTCAGCGCGGAAGCGGTGGAGATGATGGTCGAAGGGCGCTGGAACACGGCGCTTGCCACCGTGCTGCTGCACGTGTGCGGCTCCTTTGCCCTGACCTACGCGGGCTTGCGCAGCGCGCGCTGGTTTTTGCCGTATGTGCAATAAAACCGCGCGCCGGATTCTGGCCTGCATCGCCGCGCTGCTGTGCACGCTTGCCCATGCGGAGACCGCCCGCATCGCCGTCGCGGCCAACTTTGCCGCGCCTGCGAAGGCGCTGGCGCAGATGCTGAACCGGAACACCGGCCACACGGCCCGGTTGAGCTTCGGCGCGAGCGGCGTTTTCACGGCGCAAATCGAAAACGGCGCGCCGTTCGACGTGCTGCTGGCCGCCGATGCCCAGAGTATCGACTGGCTGCAAGCCAAGGGGCTTGCCGTGCCCGGTTCGCGCCTGACTTACGCCGTCGGGCGGCTGGCGTTGTGGTCGGCCACGCCGGGCCTGGTCGATGACCAGGGCAAGGTGCTCGGCAGCGGGCGGTTCGGCAAGCTCGCCATCGCCAACCCCAAACTCGCGCCGTATGGCGCGGCGGCGTGGCAGACGCTGGAAAAACTTGGCCTGGCCGAGCAGCTCAGGCCCAAGCTGGTGATGGGCGAAAGCATCGGCCAAACCTACCAGTTCGTCGCCAGCGGCAATGCGGCGCTGGGGTTCGTGGCGCTCTCGCAGGTGATGGAAGGCGGCAAACCGGTGGCGGGCGGCTCGCCGTGGATCGTGCCCGAAAGTCTGCACGCGCCCATCGTGCAGGACGCCGCGCTGCTTAAGCGCGGCGCCAACAACCCGGCGGCCCGCGCGTGGATGGCGCTGCTGGAATCAACCGCCGCGCAAGACGTGATGCGCGGCTACGGCTACGCCGCGCCAAAGCGTTGAAATCATGGACGCAGCAAGCCTGGCCGCAATCGGTCTGTCCATCGAATTGGCCGCCGCGACCACGGCCATCCTGCTGGTTTTTTGCACGCCGCTGGCCTGGTGGCTGGCGCGCGGGCGCGTGGGCGGCTGGCTGCGCACGCCGGTGCGCGCGCTGGTGGCGCTGCCGCTGGTGCTGCCGCCTTCCGTGCTGGGCTTTTATCTGCTGGTGGCGCTGGGGCCGCACGGGCCACTGGGCGCGCTCACGCAGTGGCTGGGCTGGGGCACGCTGGCCTTCACGTTCTGGGGGCTGCTGCTCGGCTCGGTCATTTACTCGCTGCCATTCGTGGCGCAGCCGCTGGTGAGCGCGTTCGAGGCCATCGGCGAGCCGCCGATGGAAGCCGCCGCCACCCTGCGCGCCGGACCGCTGGATGCGTTCTGGCACGTGGCGCTGCCGCTGGCGCGGCCCGGCTACCTGGCGGGCGCGGTGATGGGCTTTGCGCACACGCTGGGCGAGTTCGGCGTGGTGCTCATGATCGGCGGCAATATCCCCGGCCAGACGCGCACGATTGCGGTGCAGATCTACGACCACGTCGAGGCGCTCGAATACGGCGCGGCGCACTGGCTGGCCGGCGGCATGCTGGTCTTCGCGTTCTCGGCGCTGGCGGCGCTGCATGGGATGCAGGCCAGGAGAGCGGCATGAACTGCAAGATTAATAGCTCCATACCCATGATTGGTTTGTATTTTCCAATCAAAATTATTAAAAATGCAATTTATTCACTGGAATCATGCTATAAAAATAGTATTTTCCTTTTCCTTCGTCATTCCCGCGCAGCTCCCGCTTTCGCGGGAATGACAGGCAATCCACGTCTTGCTCCTTCTCCCGCGTGCGGGGGAAGGTTGGGATGGGGGTCAGCGGCACCTGAAAAAATTCAGCGCCTGTTTCCGCGCCGTGCGGCCCCCACCCCAGCCCTCCCCCGCGCGCGGGGGAGGGAGCGGGGGGGCAGCGGAGAAATTTGAGACATGCCGCCAATTAGCTCCCAAGACGCTCAAGCCGAACCCGTGCTGGCGCTGCGCCTGCGCGTGCGGGCGGGGCCGCACTTTGATCTGGCCGTCGATGCCGATCTGCCCGCGCGGGGCGTGACCGTCGTCTTCGGCCCATCGGGTTGCGGCAAGACCACGCTGCTACGCGCGGTGGCGGGCTTGACCCGGCCCCCGCCGGGGCGCGGCGTGGCGCTGGGGCGCGTGGCGCTGGGGCGCGAGGTGTGGCAGGACGACGCGCAAGGCATCTGGCTTGCGGCGCACCGGCGCGCGGTGGGCATGGTGTTTCAGCAGGCCAACCTGTTCGCGCACCTGACGGCGGGCGAGAACCTGCAATTCGCGCTGGCGCGCGTGCCGCCGGGCGAGCGCCGCATTGCGCTCGATCAGGCGGTGGCGCTGCTGGGCATCGGCCCGCTGCTGGCGCGCCGGCCTGGGCAACTTTCCGGCGGCGAGCGCCAGCGCGTGGCCATTGCCCGCGCGCTGGCCGCCAGCCCGCGCCTGCTGCTGCTCGACGAGCCGCTGGCCTCGCTGGACGCGGCGCGCAAGGCCGAGCTGCTGCCGTACTTCGAGCGCATCCAGCGCGAGCTGGCCCTGCCCATGCTGTACGTGACCCATGCGCCCGACGAACTGGCGCGGCTGGCCGACCAAGTGCTGCTGCTGCACGAAGGCCGCGTGCGCGCGCAAGGGCCGGCCGGCGAAATGCTGGCGCGCATGGATTGGGCGCTGGAGCAGGCCGATGCCGCCGGCGCGCTGATCGAGGGCGTGGTCGAGGCATTCGATGAAACCTGGCGCCTGCTGCACGTGCGCTTTGCCGGCGGCGTGGTACGGTGCGTGAGCGCGCCCGGCGCGGCCCCGCGCGCGCCGGGCCAGCGCGTGCGCCTGCGCGTGCCGGCGCGCGACGTGAGCCTGACCCTGACCGCCGCTGGCGACACCAGCATCCTGAACGTGCTGCCCGCCACCGTGACCGAGTTGGCCGATGACGGCCCGGCCCAAACGCTGGTGGCGCTGCAAGCGGGCGGCGCGCCGCTTATGGCGCGCGTGACGCGCAAATCGGCGCACCAGCTTGGCCTGCGCCCTGGCTTGGCCGTGTTCGCCCAAATCAAGGGCGTGGCGTTGCTCGATTGAGGCTAACCTGTCAAAAACCTGTCATACGTGAAAACCGCTATCGCCACGCGGTATCCAGGTCCAACAATGGCGTCAACCTGTTTCCATCTGCTTTCCGCCTCACCGTCATGAACAACCAAAACCTTCTGAAGGGCGTGTTTCTGATAGCGATCGCGCTGATCTTCGGGATCGGCGCCATGCGCTACCAGGTCGGCACTTTTGCCCACGCCGGCCCCGGCCTGTTTCCCCTGATGGTCAGTTCCTTCGTGGGCTTCATAGGCCTGATGATGATGGTGCGCTCGCGGGTGCTGCCCAAGATACCGATGGATATGCGGGTGAAAAACGCCCTCCTCGTCCTGTTCTCCCTAATCGGCTTCGCCGTCGTCACCCACTTCCTGGACATGACTGCCGGCATCCTGTTCATGGTGTTCCTGTCCACGCTGGCCAGCCGGCCCTATTCGTGGAAACGCAACCTGGCCATCGCGGGGGTGCTGCTGGGCATTGCCTACGCCTTCCAGAAACTTCTTGGCCTGAACCTGCCGCTGTTCTAAATCATGGAAACACTACATAACCTGGCGTTCGGTTTCGAGCACGCGCTGACCATTCACAACCTGATGTACTGCGCCATCGGGTGCGTGGTGGGCACCATCGTCGGCCTGCTGCCGGGCCTGGGGCCGCTGGCCACCATCAGCCTGCTGCTGCCGCTGACCTACTCTATCGACACCACCAGCGCCCTCATCATGCTGGCCGGCATCTACTACGGCGCCCAGTACGGCGACAGCGTAAGCGCCATCACCATGAAGATCCCGCACGCGGCCAGCATCGTCGCGTGTATTGACGGCTACGCCATGACGCTCAAGGGCAAAACCGGCCTGGCGCTGTTCACCGCGGGCATCTCCAGCTTCATCGGCGGCACGGTCGCCATCGTGGTGCTGGCGTGGCTGGCGCCCGTGCTGGGCGAAGTGGCCCTGATGTTCGGCCCCTCGGACTACTGCGCGCTCATGCTGTTCGGCTTTTTCTGCGTTAGTTTCGTGACCACCGGCAGCCTGCTCAACGGCCTGGCCATGTGCATGATCGGCGTGCTGCTCGGGCAGATTGGCACCGATGTGAACAGCGGCGTGCAGCGCTACACCATGGACCTGCCCTCGCTGGCCGACGGCATCAGCCTGGTCAGCGTGGCGCTGGGCGCCTTCGGCATCGCCGAAATCATCAAGAACCTCGACGCCAAGTCGCAGCACTCGCCCTTCAACGGCAAGATCAAGCTCATTCCCACCTGGCCGGAGTTCAAGCGCATCATCCCCAGCGCGCTGCGCGGCAGCATCGTCGGCTCCTTCCTGGGCATCCTGCCCGGCGGCGGCCCCACCATCGCCCAGTTCGCCGCCTACGCGGTGGACAAGAAGATGAGCAAGTACAAGGACGAAATCGGCCAGGGCGCCATCGAAGGCGTGGCCGGCCAAGCCGCCGCCGACGAAGCCGCCGCGCGCACCAGCTTCATCCCGCTGATGAGCATCGGCATCCCTGAAAACGCCGTCATGGCGCTGATGATGGGTGCCTTCATCATCAAAGGCATCCAGCCCGGCCCCAACATGATCGCCGGCCACCCCGAACTGTTCTGGGGCCTGGTGGCCAGCATGTGGATCGGCAACGTATTCCTGGTCACGCTCAACGTGCCGCTGGTGCGCTATTGGCTGTCGCTATTCAAGATTCCCTACGGTGTGCTGTACCCGGCCATCCTGTTCTTCTGCTGCGTGGGCACTTACAGCGTCAACAACAACGTGGACGACGTGTACATCACCGCCGCCTGCGGTATCGGCGGCTACCTGTTCCTGCGCTTCGGTCTCGAACCGGCCCCGCTGCTGCTGGGCTTCATCCTCGGCCCCATGCTGGAAGAAAACTTCCGCCGCACCATGCTCCTGTCGCGCGGCAGCTTCGCCGTGTTCTTCACACACCCAATCAGCGCCACACTGCTGAGCCTCATCGGCATCCTCGTAGCGTGGCAGGTCATCGCCTTCTGGCGCAAATCGGCCAAGGCCAAGAAAGAAGCCGCTCAATCCAGCGCGACCGCGCCGCCTGCCGCAAGTGCGGTTTGAAGACGAGGTTGCCATACGGTTCAGTGAAGGCGTTTCAAGTCGTCATTCCCGCGCAGGCGGGAATCCAATGGCCTGCCCAGCGTCGCGGCGCAAGGCTTTGAGGCGCCGGGCGTGGTGGTCAGCTACACCGCCGATCCCGACATTCAGAGCGGCAAAAAATTCATCGAACAGGGCCTGCAAACGGCCAG
>JAIRVJ010000059.1 GCA_031253955.1 Burkholderiaceae bacterium
ATCCATTTGCCGCAACAGGTCATCCAGGTGCAAAAAGGCGAGGTCAAAGCCATCTACAGCGACAAGTTCCTGACCCAGCCGATTTACCCGATGCCCGCCTGGGACAAGCGCTGATTGCAACGGCGAGCGATGTGCGTGGGCTGGCGCAACGGGCATTACGGCGCAGCGGCACCACAGGCCATTTATTGATCGTTGAAACAACCATGTCTTTTGTCAAACCACGCGACACAAGGGAGATTGCCTGATGCAACTGCTATTCCAGGTGCTGCTCAACGGCATTCTGCAAGGGGGGCTTTATGCGCTGATGGCGCTGGGGCTGGCGCTGGTGTGGGGGGTGCTCAATATCGTCAATCTGGCGCATGGCGCGTTCATCATGCTGGGCGGCTACGTGGTGTGGGTGTTGTACACGCGCACCGGCATCGACCCCTTCGCGCTGCTGCCGATAGCGGCGCTGGCGCTGGCCGCGCTGGGTTACGCGGTGCAGCGCGGCGTGCTCAATCTGGTGATTCGCGGGCCGATGTTCAACACGCTGCTGATTACCTTCGGGCTGGAGGTGGTGTTGACCTATCTGGCGCAAATCGTTTTCAGCGCCGATTACCGCACCATCAACCCGCGCTACGCCGGCCAGAGCGTGACGCTGGCGGGCGCGACGCTGCCGCTGGTCAACGTGGCTGCCTTCGCGCTGGCGCTGGCGCTGACGCTGGCGATGTGGCTGTTTCTGCTGCGCACGCGGATCGGACGGCGCATCCGCGCCACGGCGCAGAACCTGGTGGCCGCGCGCCTGTACGGGGTGGAGCCGCGCCACCTGTACGCGCTGACGTTTGCCATTGGCGCGGCGCTGGCGGGCGTGGCGGGCGGGCTGTTCGGCATGGTCTCGCAACTCAACCCTTACATCGGCGCGACGTTGACGGCCAAGTGCTTTGCCATCGCCATCATCGGCGGACTCGATTCGCCGCTGGGGGTAATCGCGGGCGGGCTGGTGCTGGGCATCATTGAAGCCTTCGCCTCGCTGTGGCTGGGATCGACCTTTGTCGAGGTGGTCAGCTTCGGCCTGCTGGTGCTGGTGCTGATCGTGCGGCCCACGGGCCTGCTGGGGCGCACGGCATGAAGGCGCTGCTCAAACTCGCGTTGCTGGCGGTGGCGCTGGCCGCCGCCGCGCTGCCGTGGTGGGGCAGCGACGTGCTGATGCAATTCGGAATCGAGGCGCTGCTGCTGGCGACGCTGGCGCAAAGCTGGAACATTCTGGGCGGCTATACCGGCTACGCCTCGTTCGGGCAATCGGCCTTCTACGGCCTGGGCGCTTACGGCGTGGGGGTTGCGATGGTGCAACTGCACTGGCCGTTTGCCGCGGGGATGTTGCTCGGCGTGGCGTTCTGCGTGGCGTTCGCGCTGCTGCTGGGCGTGCCGGTGCTGCGCCTGAAAGGCCATTACTTCGCTATCGCCACGCTGGGGCTGGCGCAGGTGATGGGCGCAATTGTCTCCAACATCGAATTCGCGGGCGCCAATATCGGCCTGGTGCTGCCGGTGCTCAACAACAACCTGCTGTTCTACGAAGCGGCGCTCGCCCTGCTGGTGGTGGCGACGCTGGCGGTGTGGTGGATTTCGCGCAGCCGCTTCGGTTACGGGCTGATCGCCATCCGCGAAAACGAAGAAGCCGCCGCCGTGATGGGCATCCACACCACGCTGTACAAGGTGCTGGCGTTCGTCATCGCGGGCGTATTCGCCGGGCTGGCGGGCGGGATTCATGCGTACTGGCTTACCTTTCTCGACCCGGCGGGCGCGTTCGACCTGACGCTCAACGTCAAGATGATCATCATGGCCGTGTTCGGCGGGCCGGGCACGGTGCTGGGGCCGGTGGTGGGCGCGTTTTTGCTGTCGGCCATTTCGGAATTGCTGGCAGCCAAAGTCACCGGCATCGCGGCGCTGTTCTTCGGCCTGGTCATCATTCTGGCGGTGGTGGCGATGCCGCGCGGCCTGGCCGACTTGCGCCAGCGCATAGGCCGCCTGGGGCTGGGCTACTTCGCGGACAACATCCGCCGCAACAAACTATGAGCGAACCGATTCTTCAAGTGCGCGGCCTCTCGCGCCGGTTTGCCGGGCTGATGGCCGTCAAGGACGTGAGCTTTGCGCTCGAACGCGGCGAAGTGCTGGGCCTGATCGGCCCCAACGGCGCAGGCAAGACCACGCTGCTGAGCATGATCTCCGGCACGCTCGCGCCCAGCGCCGGTTCCATCGTGTTCGAGGGCCGCGACATCGCGCCGCTGCCGGCGTTTCGCCGCGCCCATTTGGGCATAGGCCGCACCTTCCAGATCATGCGGCCCTTTCCGGGGCTGACGGTGCTCGACAACGTGGCCATCGGCGCGCTGTTTGGCCGCACCAACAAAAAGGCGCTGGCCGCCGCGCGCGAGGCCGCGCGCGAATGCCTGCGCTGCGTCGGCCTGCATGGCCGCATCGACCACCGCGCCGACGAACTGGGCGGCCCCGACCGCAAGCGGCTCGAACTGGCCAAGGCGCTGGCGATGTCGCCGCGCATGTTGCTGCTTGACGAAGTGATGGCCGGACTCAACCATGTGGAAATCGACGAAGTGATCGACGTGATCCACTCGCTGCGCGCCGAGGGCTTGAGCATTCTGGTGATCGAACACGTGATGAAAGCCGTGCGCAGCCTGAGCGACCGCGTGATGGTGCTGCACCACGGCGAGCGCATCGCCGAAGGGCCGAGCGACGCGGTACTCAATGACCCGGCGGTGATCGAAGCCTATCTCGGAAAGCGCAAAGCATGAGCAATGTAGAAACAAGCACGCCCCCATCGTCCCAAACGCCCCTGCTGCACGTTCAAGATTTATACGCGGGCTACGGCGACGCGCCGGTGCTCGAAGGCGTGAGCCTGGACATTCAGGCGGGCGAGCTGGTCGCGCTGGTAGGCAGCAACGGCGCGGGCAAGACCACGCTGCTGCGCGCGCTGTCGGG
>JAIRVJ010000062.1 GCA_031253955.1 Burkholderiaceae bacterium
CCTGTTCCACCCGATCCGCCCGCACGCGGCTTGCGGTATCTAGCCCTTACTGCACTGGCCCATCCATGCCTTCGGGGATGGGCAGGGGCAACACGGCGATGCCTTCGGCCAGCAGCGCGTCGGTTTCGGCGGGGCTGGCTTTGCCGCGGATGCCGCGTTCGGGCGCTTCGCCGTAGTGGATGCGGCGCGCTTCTTCGGCAAAACGCTGGCCGACATTTTCGGTGTGCGCGAGCACCTGCCGCACCGCGCGCAGCCAAGCCGCTTGCAGCGCGGCGGGCAAGCCGTCGGGAATCGCGGCGACTTGGTGGGTTGTGGCGGGCGGTTGAGGTTCGGCGTTGCGGGAGGCTTCGGCGGATTCCCCCGCATCGCTGCGGTGGCCGCTGGCGCCATGCAGGTTCAGGCGCGGCGCGCTGGGCAGGCGCGCGATTTGCGCCTGGCCGCACAGCGGGCAGGTGAGCAAACCGCTGTCCGTCTGCTGCCGGAAATCGGCCTCGGAAGCAAACCAGCCCTCGAAGCCGTGGCCCTGGGCGCATTGGAGGTTGAGCACTTTCATCGAACGTCCGGCTTGGCCCAATCCTGCGCGGCGCGCCAGTCCAGCGGCCAGCGGCCCGCCAGCCACTGCTCCAGCCACAGCGCGGCGATCAGGGTTTTGGCGTCGGTGATGGCGCCGTCGCGGCACCAATCCAGAAGCTGCTGCGGCGTGGCGGTGAATACGTCCAGCGATTCGCCGGCGTCCAGTTGCCGCGCGCCCGGCGTAAGACCGCGCGCAAACCAGATCTCGATGTATTCGGTGGAATAGGCCACCGTGGGATGCAGCCGCGCGGCCCGCGCCCATTCGCGGGCGGCGTAGCCGGTTTCCTCGTGCAGCTCGCGCCAGGCGCAATCGAACGGGCGCTCGCCCGGATCGAGCTTGCCTGCGGGAAATTCGACGATGACCTGCCCGACCGGGTAGCGGTATTGGCGCTCCAGCACCAGTTGCGGCGCGCCGCCTTCGCCTTCGAGCAATGGCACGATCATGACCGCCCCGGGATGAACCAGGTATTCGCGGGTGGCCTGGCCGCCATCGGGCAAGCACACGGTATCGCGTTGCAGGGTCAGAAAACTGCCGTGCGCCAAGACTTCGCTGGAAAGCCGCGTTTCGATCAGGTGCGTATCGGCAGCGGGCGGCATGGCATCAACTCCCGCGATTGAAAAAATCGGAGCAACCCGTGCGACTCAAGTGGTCAGCATGTTGATGACGGCCTGCGCGCACAGGTTCAGCAAACTGCCTGGGAAAATCCCCAACAGCAGCAGCAGCAAGCCGTTGACCGAAAGCACCGCGCGCATGTCCACCGGGGCGGCCAACGGAGCAGCGGAGACCGGTTCGTCGAAATACATGACCTTGATCACGCGGATGTAATAGAACGCGCCGACCAGCGACATCAGCACCGCGAATACCGCCAAGCCAATGTAAAACGGCTGCCCGGTGCCGATCAACGCTTGCAGCACCGCGAGTTTGGCCTGAAAGCCGACCAGCGGCGGAATGCCCGCCAGCGAGAACAGGCACAGCGCCATAACCGCCGCGTACCACGGGCTGCGCCGGTTCAGTCCGGCGAAATCGGCGATCTCCTCGCTCTCGAAACCCTCGTGCGCCAACAGCACGATCACGCCGAAACTCACCAGCGTGGTCAGCACGTAGGTCACCACATAAAACATCGCCGAACCGTAAGCGTTGGCCGCAGGGTGCGTGTCGCCATGCACCACCCCGGCCAACAGGCCGAGCAGCACGAAACCCATTTGCGCGATGGTCGAGTAGGCCAGCATCCGCTTGAGGTTGGTCTGCGCGATGGCGGCCAGATTGCCCACCACCAGCGACACCACGGCCAGCAGCCCCAGCATCGGCTGCCAATCGGCCGCCAGCGGGAACAGACCTTCGGCCAGCAGCCGGATGGCCAGCGCAAAAGCCGCCAGCTTGGGCACCGTGCCGATCACCAGCGTGACGGCGGTGGGCGCGCCGTGGTACACGTCGGGCAGCCACATGTGGAACGGCGCGGCGCCGAATTTGAAGGCCACGCCCGCCACCACGAACACCATGCCGAACACCAGCACCTGATGCTTGATCTGGCCGGTGGCGACGGCATCGGCTATGCTGGCAGTATCCAGCGTTCCGGTAGCGCCATAGACCATCGACAAGCCGTAGAGCAAAAAGCCCGAAGCCATCGAGCCGAGCACGAAATACTTCATCGCCGCCTCGACTGCCTTGGCATCGTCGCGCCGCAACGCGACCAGGGCATAGCTGGAGAGCGTGAGCAGCTCCAGCCCCAGATACAGCACCAGCAAATTGCTGCCGGTGCAGATTACCAGCGTGCCCAGCAGCGCCAGCAGGTTGAGCACATACCACTCGCCGCCGCCGCGCACCATGTCACGCGCCTGGATGTAGCCGCGCGAATAGACCAGCGCCACCAGCGTCGCAATGCTGGCAAAGCACGTCAGCCAGTTGGCCAGCGGATCGCTGACCACCGCGCCGCCGAAGCCGGGAATGGTTTTGCCGCCAACGGCAGAGCCAGCGGCCAGCCCGGCCACTACCAGCAGCGTCAAAATGGACAGCAGATAGGCCCAGGCGCGGTGCTTGCTGCGGTCCAGCAAGTCGGCCAGCGCGATCACGCAGGCCATCACCAGCAGCACGATCTGCGGATAAACGGCCACCCAACTGAATCGGTCAATCATGGCGTTTCATATTCCTCAATTGGGCAGGGGCGCGGCCAGCTTGGTGGCCGACGCCTGTTGCAGCAGGTGGGTTACGGAAGCGTCCATCGCGTCCGTCAGCGGCTTGGGATACAGCCCCATCCACAGCACCGCCACCGCCAGGACGATGAGCATCAGGCCCTCGCGGGCGTTGATCTCCTTGAGCGCGCGCACGCGGTCGTTGGCGATGGCGCCGAAATAAACCCGCTTGTACATCCACAGCGTGTAGGCCGCGCCCAGAATGAGCGCCAGCGCCGCCAGCAGACCGAGCCAGAAATTGGCCTTGACCGCGCCCAGAATCACCGTCCATTCGCCGACAAACCCGGCGGTGCCCGGCAAGCCGCAGTTGGCCATGGCAAACAGCAGCGCCAGCGCCGCAAAGCGCGGCATGGTGTTGACCACCCCGCCGTAATCGGCGATCTGGCGCGAGTGCATCCGGTCATAGAGCACGCCGATGACCAGGAACATCGCCGCCGAAACAAAGCCGTGCGCGATCATCTGCAACAGGCCGCCGGTGACGCCTTCCGCGTTGAAAATGAAAAAGCCCAGCGTGACGAAACCCATGTGCGCAACCGACGAATAGGCCACCAGCTTCTTCATGTCCTTCTGCACGATGGCCACCAGGCCGACATAGACCACGGCGATCAGCGAGAGCGCGATCATCAGCCCGGCCCATTGGCGCGAGGCGTCGGGCAGGATCGGCAGCGAAAAGCGCAAAAAGCCATAAGCGCCCAGTTTGAGCATGATGGCCGCCAGCACCGCCGAACCGCCGGTCGGCGCTTCCACGTGCACGTCCGGCAGCCACGTATGCACCGGCCACATCGGCACCTTGACCGCGAAAGCGGCGAACAGGGCAAAGAACAGCAGCGTCTGCGCCGTGGCGGGCAGCGGCAGCGCCTGCCAAGTCTGGATGTCGAAGCTGCCGCCCGAACGCGCGTAGAGGTAGATGAAACCCACCAGCAGCAGCAGCGACCCCAGCAGCGTGTAGAGGAAGAACTTGAACGCCGCGTAGATCCGGTTGGGGCCGCCCCAGATGCCGATGATGAGGTACATCGGAATCAGCGTGGCCTCGAAGAAAACGTAGAACAGCAGACCATCGAGCGACGTAAACACGCCGATCATCAGCCCGGAGAGGATCAGGAACGCCGCGTAATACTGGCTGACCTTGCGCTGGATCACGTCCCAGCCGGCAATCACCACGATCACGTTGATGAACGCCGTCAGCAGCACGAACCACAGCGAAATGCCATCCACCCCCAAGTGGTAATAGACGTTGAAGCGCCCAATCCACGGAACATGTTCGACGAACTGCATCTGCGCCGTTTGGAAATTAAAACCCGCCCACAGCGGCAGCGTGACCAGCAACCCCAGGATGGAGCCGGCAAGCGCCAGCCAGCGCACCAGCGACGCTTGTTCGTCTCGCCCCAGCGCGAGCAGCACAATGCCGAAAGCTATCGGCACCCAGATGGCAAGGCTCAACCACATAACTTATCGCCTTATTTGTTGAGCCAGATGACGAAGTAGGTCATCAGAATAAACACGCC
>JAIRVJ010000001.1 GCA_031253955.1 Burkholderiaceae bacterium
GGGCCAAGAGCGTGACCCAGTTCGAGCTATTGCCCATGCCGCCCGAACACGAGAACAAGCCGCTCACCTGGCCTTACTGGCCCATAAAACTGCGCACCAGTTCCAGCCACGAAGAAGGCTGCGAGCGCGAATTTGCCATCTCCACCAGGGAATTCATCGGTGAGAAAGGCAAACTCAAGGCGCTCAAAACCGTGCAGGTGCAATTCAAGGACGGCAAGATGATCGAGCAGCCCGGCACCGAAAAAGAATGGCCCGCCGATCTGGCGCTGCTGGCGCTGGGCTTTGTCCACCCCGCCCCGGCTTTGCTGGACGCCTTCGGCGTCGAAAAAGACGCACGCGGCAACGCCAAGGCCAGCGAAAGCGGCGCGGACAGCTACGCTACCAGCGCCCCCAAGGTCTTTGCCGCCGGCGACATGCGGCGCGGCCAGTCGCTTATCGTGTGGGCCATCCGCGAAGGCCGGCAGGCGGCGCGGGCGATGGATGCGTTCTTGATGGGAACGGGCATTTAATTGGGGTCGGAATAAAGTGCGGTTTTTCTCCCTCTCCCGCTTGCGGGAGAGGGCAGGGGAGAGGATCAGCGGCGCTGGTTGAAGTAACAACGCTTGTGCCGCGCACCCCCTCTTCCTAACCCTCTTCCCCAAGGAGGAGATGGAATAACAAAACCAAAACCGCTTTAAATATCAAGCGCCAGCCGCGTGCCGGTGCAGCGCGAAACGCAGATCATCATGCTCTTGCCCGCCGCGTGCTCGCCGGGGGTGAGAAATCCGTCGCGGTGCACCAGTTCGCCATCGCAGGCGAGCACGCGGGTTTCGCAGGTGCCGCACCGGCCCTTGGTGCAAAGGTGATCGGGCAGCAGACCGGCGTCCAGCAGCGCCTGCAGAATCGACTGGTCCGGCGGCACCTGAACCTCGCGCCCGGATTTCTGGCAGACGACGGTGAAACTGTTTGTGGCGTCGGACATGATCGGCGCAGTGTACTCATCTTTTCGTTCCAGCATAGAAAGACTCCTGAATTAATAGCTCATTACCGAGATGTGGTATGTGTTTACCACATAAAAAGTAGTAAATACATACCAATCAATGGCGTAGAGCTATTAATTCAGGAGTTCTGCATGATCTACGCCGAAGCGCCGGGCCAGCGCGGCCAGGGACTGATCCAGCGTCCACAGTGACGCGCTGGGCGTCATCAAGGCCGAGGCGAGCAGGGTTACGTCCACCAGGCCGCAGCCTTGGCCGTGGAGCCGCTCGCGCTTGATGAAGTCCAGCACCTCCTGCTGGCTGGCCTGGTTGGCCATGCGCAGCAAGGCCAGCTCGCGCAGCGTGCGGGCGCGTGGCGCCGGCGGCGTGCCGCAGGCCAGTTCCGTCAGCACGAAGGGGTGCATCAACACCCGCTCCTGAACGAGCAGGTCGGCCAGGATGATGTTGTGGCGGCGAAAGTGATCGACCCAGACGGAGGTATCGACCAGCACGGCGGTGGGCATGAATCAAGCGGACGTTGCGGGCTTACGGCGGGGCGCGTTTTTCATTTTCGGCGCGCGACCGCCCAGCGCGGCCAGCCGCTGCCCGGCGCGCACGCGGATGAAGGTGCGCAGGGCTTCGCGCAGCAGTTCCGCTTTGTCCATGCCGGAGCCGGCCATATTGAGCGCCTGCTCGTACAGTGCATCTTCGACGGTGATGGTGGCGCGCATGGCAAGACACTCCTGAGCAGAATCAAAATTGATGCAATTTTACATCAAAAAGTGCATCAAGCCAAACCTGCTCAGACACCGGAATCATCACGGAATGTCTGCCTGTTTGCTATATAAAAGATAGCTTATAACACAGGTATTTCCTATGTTACAGGCTGTTTTTGCTTGAAATTTTCATTCCATGAACGGTGCAATCGCTGCAACGCGCGCAATCGTGGCAGATTGCCGCGCTGTCGCGCAGGCCCAGGGGGGCGGTCAGCCGGCGGCGCCAGTGGGCGGGTATGAACGGCCAGACCACGCGCGCCAGCGCGGCCAGGACGATAAGGGCGACGATGATCTGCTGCATGTTCACCCTCCCAGCGCACGCGCCGCGCGGTAGGTCACGAAAGCCGCCGCATACGCCAGGCCGAACAGTTGTGCCAGCATGAGCAGCGGGTAGCGCCAGCCGCCCGTTTCGCGCTTGACGGCGACGAGGGTGGCCACGCACTGCGGCGCGAACACGTACCAGGCCAGCAGGGCCAGCCCGGTGGCCACGCTCCAGTCGCGCGCCAGCAGCGGCGCCAACTGCCGCGCCACGCCTTCGCCGCTGGCCGAGAGCGCATATACCGTGCCCAGCGCGCCCACGGCCACTTCGCGCGCGGCCATGCCAGGCACCAGCGCGATGGCGATCTGCCAGTTGAAGCCGAGCGGCGCCAACGTCTTCTCCAGCGCCAGGCCGATCTGTCCGGCCCAGCTATACAAAATGGCCGGTTGCGTCGCGCCCGCGGGCGGCGCGGGGTAGCTGGAAAAAAACCACAACAGCACCATCGCCGCCAAAATGATGCCGCCCACGTTCCGCAAGAAAATGCGCGCGCGCTCCCACAGGCCAAAGGCCAACTGGCGCGCGTTCGGCCAGCGGTAGGCAGGCAGTTCCATGATGAGCGGCGCGGGCTGCGCCCGCGGGCCGCGCCCGGCCAAACGCCAGGCCCAGGCCAGACCGAACGCGCCCAAAATGCCTGCCAGATACAAGGCCAGCAGCACCAGCCCTTGCAGGTTTAAGCCCAATGCCACCGTGCGCCGCGGCACGAAGGCGGCGATCAGCAGCGCATACACCGGCAGGCGGGCCGAGCAGGTCATTAGCGGCGCGATCATGATGGTGACCAGCCGGTCGCGCCAGTGCGTGATGGTGCGCGTGGCCATGATGCCCGGCACCGCGCAAGCAAAGCTCGACAGCAGCGGAATGAACGAGCGCCCCGACAGCCCCACCCGCCCCATCACGCGATCCAGCAAGAATGCCGCGCGCGGCAGGTAGCCCGAATCTTCCAGCGCCAGGATGAACAGAAACAAAATCAATATTTGCGGCAAGAACACCAGTACGCTGCCCGCGCCCGCGATCACGCCATCGGTAAGCAGGCTGCGCAACGGCCCGGCGGCCATGTGCGCGGCGATGAAACCGGCTGCCGTATCCATGCCAGCCTTGATCCAGGCCATCGGCGCAGCGGCCCAACTGAACACGGCCTGAAACATCAGCAGCAAGGCCGCCGCCAGAACCATCAAGCCCCACAGCGGATGCAGCAGCACGCGGTCCATCGCGTCGTCGCGCGCCAGCGGGTGCGCCGGAGCTTGCACCGTCTCTTGCACGATGCGCCGCACCTCGTGCTGCACTTGCAGCACCTCTTCGATCCCGTCAGCCGCCCAAGCCGCCGGCGCGTGCGGGATTAGCGGCGGCCGGTGCGCGGCGAGCAGCGCGACCAGCTCACGCGCCCCATCGCCATGCACCGCCACCGTATGCGCCACCGGCACGCCCAGCAAAGCGGCCAGCCGCACGGCATGGACGCGGATGCCCAGACGCCCGGCCATGTCGCACATATTGAGCGCCACCACCATCGGCAGGCCCAGCCGCTTGGCCTCCAGCGTCAGCCGCAGATTCAGGCGCAGCTTGGTGGCGTCCACCACGCACACCAGCAGATCGGGCAGCGCCTCGCCGGCGCGCTGGCCGGTTACCACCTCGCACGTGATTTCTTCATCTGCGCTGAGCGCGTTCAGGCTGTACGCGCCGGGCAGATCAAGCACCACCGCCTCGCGCCCGCCGGGCAGGCGCATACGGCCTTCCTTGCGCTCGACCGTCACGCCCGCATAGTTGGCCACCTTCTGGCGGCTGCCCGTCAGCAGATTGAACAGCGCTGTCTTGCCGCAATTGGGATTGCCCAGCAACGCCACGCGCAACGGACGCGCGCTTGTAGCCGCCACTTGCGGCGGCGCGGCGTCATGCGGGCCGCTCATGCGCTTTCCCCGCCCAGCGCCCGCACCTGCACCAAAGCGGCCTCGCCTGCGCGTAATGCAAAGGTGGACTGCCCGCCTAAACGCACCGCGATCGGCTCGCCTCCCGCGCGCCCCTTGGCCACGATGTGCACCGTCTCCCCCGGCAAAAAACCGATCTCGATCAGCCGCAGCAGCACCTCCCGCCCGGCCTCATCCCTAGGCTCGGCCAAACGCTCGATGCAAGCGCGCGCGCCGCGCGGCAAGGCGTGCAGCAGCACGGCGGAGCCGGTCGGAACCGTGGGAAAAGTCATCGATTAGGGCCGTGTAAATGAAAGTCATTCTCATTATAGGCGCCTCTTGGCGTAGGGTTCCTGACATTTTCTGGCTGGTTAGTTAGCGGACCGAGATGAGAGCAGGAAAACAGCGCCGCGCCCGCTCGGCGCAAAACAACGCCCTACTGCCGCTGTTCCAGCACATCGCGCACCGCATGTACCTGGCGGCGGGCTACGGGCAGAGGTTCGGCGATGCCGTCCAGGCGCACGGTCCAGGTTTCGCCTTTGTCGTGGTCGATGTGGTGCTCCAGCGCGCGCAGGGCATGGGCGGCCACCAGCACGCCGCGGTGGATGCGCAGAAAGCGGCCAGGGTAGCGCTCTTCGATCTGGTTCAGGCTGGCGTCCAGCAGATGGGTGCGTTCGGCGACGCCGACGGTGAGGTATTTGAGTTCGGCCTTGAAGTACAGCACTTGCGCCAGCGGCACGCGCAAGGTGCGGCCCCGCTCGACGATGAGGAGCCATTCGCCCTCGGCTGTATCGGGCTGTATCGCTTTGTGCATCTGGGACATGCGCTCCGCTTTTTGCAGCGCCTGGGCCAGACGCTCGCGCCGCACCGGTTTGGTGAGGTAGTCCACCGCTTCCAGCTCGAAGGCCTGGAGCGCGTGCTCGGCGTGAGCGGTGACGAATACCACCTGCGGCGGGTGCGCCAGCCCGGCCAGCATACGGGCCAGTTGCAGGCCGTCGGCGCCGGGCATGTGGATGTCCAGCAGGGCGACGTCAAAGCGCCGTTCGGCCAGCAACTTTATCGCCTCGGCGGCGCTGGCGGCTTCGGCGGTGACTTCAGCGCGCGGCTGCTCGCATTCGTCCAACAGCGCGCGCAGGCGGGCGCGCGCCAGTTTTTCATCATCGACGACGAGCACGTGCAGCGCGGTCATGGGTTCTTCTGCCGGAGTTCGGCGCGCGAGGGCATGGGCACTTCAATGCGCGCCTGATACACGTCTGCCGCCAGCGCGGTGCGGAAAGAGCCTTGCACGTCGTGCAGGAGCTTGAGCCGGTCGTGCACGTTCTTGAGCGCGATGCCGTGGCCGCCGCGCCCCTGGCCGGCGGGCACGGTGTTGGTGACTTTGATGAGCGCCACGTCGCCGCGCCGCTGGGTCGAAATGCGCACTTGCGCGCCCGCCGCGCTCGGCTCCACGCCGTGCTTGACGGCGTTTTCCACCAGCGGCTGCAAAATCAGCGGCGGCAGGCGCGCGCTGCCGGCCTGCTCGTCGATAGCCCATTCCACTTGCAGCCGCTCGCCAAAGCGCGCCTGCTCGATGCCCAGATACTGGCGCGCCAGGGCGATTTCCTGCGCCAGCGTGGCGGTGTCGCCCTGCTCGGCCAGCGCATGGCGGAACAGCTCGGCCAAGTCTTCCAGAATTGACTCGGCGCGCGCCGGATCGCCCCGCACCAGGGCGATGGCGGTGTTGAGCGTGTTGAACAAAAAATGCGGGCGGATGCGCGCTTGCAGTTCGGCCAGCCGCGCGGTGGTCGCTGCCGGCACGCGCCCGCGCGCGCGCCAGATCAGCGCGGCCACCAGCCCGGCGGCCAGCAGCGCGCCGGCCACGGCGCTGGCCAGCCAGGGCGGTTGCCAGGTCAGGCCCAGCAGGGCCAGCAGGGCGCACGCGCCCAAGCCCGCCAGCGCCCCCAGCGCCGCGCCCGCCGCCAATTGCCCCGTGTGCGAAAGACGCCCCAGTGGGCGCTTGAGCGCGCAGCCAATCACCAGCCACAGCAGCGTGGCCGGCAGCGTGCCGCTGGTAAGCAGCCCCACTTGCAGCAGCCACTGCGCCGCGCCGCCGGCGGGCTGAAACAGCAGCACGGCAGCAATCACCGCCTGCACGCCGAGCACGGCGCGCAGCACTACGCCGACGTGGCAGGCATCGAACACCAGCGCCGGCGGCGCGTTATCGACGGCGCGCGCGCGGCCCGCCCGGTTGGGCCGCGGCGGCTGGATGATCGATAGAATTTGCGAGTCTTTCATGCCAAGCTGCCAGTTTAGTAGGTGCGGCTGATGGGGCTGCCACCATTCGTCGGCCCCGCGCTACCGTTTGTCGGAAAGGTTTAGCGTTAAGCGGTTGGCGCGGCACTTTTCGGGGAAGCCGCGTTTCGCACGCTCAACGCAAAACACTCAACGCTCAACTTTTATGTCCTCTAACCAACTCGACAAAAAATCCCAAGCCTGGTCGGCCCTCTTTTCCGAGCCGATGAACGAACTGGTGCAGCGCTACACCGCCAGCGTGTTTTTCGACAAGCGGCTAGCCGCGGCCGACATCGAAGGCAGCCTGGCGCACGCCGAAATGCTGGCCGCGCAGGGCATCATTGCGCCGGAAGATTACGCCGGCATCCAGCGCGGCATGGCGCAAATTCGCGCCGAAATCGAAAGCGGCGCGTTCAAGTGGCAACTGGCGCTGGAAGATGTGCACCTGAACATCGAGGCGCGCCTGACGCAACTGGCGGGCGACGCCGGCAAGCGCCTGCACACCGGGCGCAGCCGCAACGACCAGGTGGCTACCGACATCCGCCTGTGGCTGCGCGGTGAAATCGACCTCATCTGCGATCTGCTGCGCCAGTTGCAAGGCGCGCTGCTGGACGTGGCCGAGGGCCATGTTGAAGTGATCCTGCCGGGCCTGACCCATCTGCAAGTGGCGCAGCCGGTGAGTTTTGCGCACCACCTGCTGGCCTACGTGGAAATGTTTGTCCGCGACGAGCAGCGTATGCAGGACGCGCGCCGCCGCGTCAACCAGTTGCCGCTGGGCAGCGCCGCGCTGGCGGGCACGACCTACCCGCTGGACCGCGAGCGCGTGGCGCGCACGCTGGGCATGGAAGGCGTGTGCCACAACAGCCTGGACGCGGTGAGCGACCGCGACTTCGCCATCGAATTCACCGCGGCCGCGTCGCTAGTGATGGTGCATATCAGCCGCCTGTCGGAAGAACTGATTTTGTGGATGAACCAGAACTTCGGCTACATCCGCATCGCCGACCGCTTTACCACTGGCTCGTCAATCATGCCGCAGAAAAAAAACCCCGACGTGCCCGAACTGGCGCGCGGCAAAACCGGCCGCGTGACCGGCCACCTCATGAGCCTGCTCATGCTGATGAAAGCCCAGCCGCTGGCCTACAACAAGGACAACCAGGAAGACAAGGAACCCCTCTTCGACACCGCCGACACGCTGCGCGACACGTTGCGCATCTTTGTCGAAATGATCGGCGGCCAGCCCCATCCGCAAACCGGCGTCAGGGAAGGCGGCATCGCCGTCAACGCCCAGGCGATGGAAGCTGCCGCGCAAAAAGGCTACGCCACCGCCACCGACCTGGCCGACTATCTGGTGAAAAAAGGCCTGCCTTTCCGCGACGCGCACGAAACCGTGGCCCGCGCCGTGCGCATGGCGCAAGAGCAAGGGTGCGACCTGGCGCAACTGCCGCTGGCCACGCTGCAAGGCTTTCACCCCGGCATCGGCCAAGATGTGTACCAAGTGCTCAGCCTGCGCGGCAGCCTCAGCGAGCGCCACACCGTGGGCGGCACAGCCCCCGCCCAGGTGCGCAGCCAGATCGCGCGGCATCGGCGAAGGTTGCAGGCGGCGTAATGGGGTGGGGCAAGGGCGAAAGATTTTTCGCTCCCACGATGAAAAACTACTGTTTTGATAGCTTGATGCCCGTGTATAGTATATATTTCAGATGCTTTTCACGCCAAAACATAGTATAAACATTGGCATACAGCTATGAATTCAATATTTATGCAGGTTATTCCGTCTCTAAATCAACTGATTATTTTGTCGGCTTCGCTTGCCGTGCAAGAGCACTGTCTGCGCTTCGCCTTCGCGTACTCGATTGATTGAGAAATGGAATTAGGGTGAGCCACAGGCGAACCCCAGCATCCACCTTCAAACCCTACGCTGAAGCCTGCGGTTTTTCCCTGCCGTTCGTTTCCTGCGCCTGGCCACGATGCCCTGCGGGCAGGAATGGGGGCGGTGAAAAATTGACAGGAATCAGGGCGGTTTTGGCGCCAACGCGTTTAATTCGCGTTCAAGAATGCTCAGGCCAGCAGATACTTCTTTTGTTACACACCCCCCCATAAATGCAAGTTGTATCCAGTTATTTTTCAGCAAGTATCGATTTTTATAATGAATGTATACGCCGTTTTTTTCCAGCGCGGCTCCAAGCGTCAAGGAATTTATTTCTTCAGGAAGGACGATAGTCCATATATACTCAGCCTGCCGCGCGCTTGATGGAGTATGCAGGCCGTTTACGGCAAGGAATTTCAGTACTTGTAATGCGTGTTTCGCATTCTGCCTGAACTTTTTTGTATAGTCCGTGGTCAGCAGCGCCGTACAGAGCGCATTCAGCAGGTTGGAGGAAAAGGTAAACGGGACGCTTGCCGCGTTGTGGTACACTGCAAGGTCAAGGTAGTCATGTCCGTTCTGGGCGTACTGCGGTTGATGATTATAAAAAACCACGGCAATCCCGGCAAAAGAACATAACCCCTTGCCGGAAGTGCTGCTTGCCAGATAGATGTCGGAGAAATCCACCTCCTGATTGCCTAATGAACTCACGCTGTCCAGGCACAATTTGATACCCAGTGATTTACAATGCGCGACAAGCTGCGGATCAAGGTTCATGGCGCCCGTACAAGTTTCGCAGTGTGCAAGCCACAGCCAGGATGCATTGCGAAGCATTTTTTTGATTTTTTCAAACCCAAATGCTTCTCCCCAGTTCAACACATACGTGTCAAAATCAAGTCCGGCTTTTCTTCCCTGGCTGATGAGGCGCGCGCCAAACTCACCGTTCGAGAGGATAAGCCCTTTGCCGGGCAATTTTTTCAGTTCCTGGGCTACTACGGCATTGGCGGCAGTGCCGCTGCCCATAAGCAGGGCTACATATTTGCTTTTGCCGAGCCGCAGTAGCGCTTGTCTGCATGGCTCATATATCCTGTTAAACGCATCGCTGCGGTGCGAGAAGGCATCTGCAGCAAGAGCTGACCGTACCCGCCGGGAGATCGCAACTGGCCCGGGCAGAAGATTTATCGCAGCCATCTGGCGCTCCTTAAATATTTTTTAGTTATATACATGGGCAGGTATTGTGCACCGGCTTCGCCAACAATCTTGTGGAAGGGCTGGAAACCTATTTTTTCATACATGGCAAGCTGTCTTGTGGTGCCTGATATGACAGCCAGATCGACCTTATTTTCCAGCAAATGCTTCGCCAGCGCACGCAACAGCATGGCGGTGACTCTTGTGCGGCGGTATTCTTTTTTTACAGCCAGCAGCCGTATTTCGTATATCTTGTCGTGAGGTGGCAGATAGGAATCGAGGTTGTCCACTTTCGCGTCGAGCGAAAAGGGCCGCTTGCCGCAACAGGCGATCATGCCCGCAATAATATTGCCGTCTTTGCACAGGAAGTAGGTGTTTTTTTCATGGAATTTGTCCTTGAGTTTTTTCAGGATATTCGGTTCATGCTGTGGGATTTCTTCCACAAAAGTATGATAATTGAGCGCAAAAATTTGATCAAATTCTTCATCGGTATCAGCCATTTTTATCGCATACCGTGAGCGTTTTTTTCTATGCGCAAAGAGAACCAGCAGCAGATTTACGAAAAAAATCCAGGTCGTTGGTGGAAGTATGACAATATACAGCGCGGAACCGATAAAAACAGCTACCCCTTTACCTCCCTTGAAGCCCAGTTGCACAGGATAAATATGTCCGAGAAGACCGGCGAATACGACAAGCGTATGACTGACAGGGCTTGCAGCATTGTATGCGGTGAGCAGATGCAGGCTAGGCCATATTTTCAGCAGGTCGAACATGAACACCGGCACCGCCATGCGCAAGCCGTAAAGTCTGTAGACATTGCGGGCGCCAAGCGTGCCGGAACCTTGCTGGCGAAGATCATTTTTTTCGCCAAGCGCACGGCATAATATGCCGCGTTGCAGCATCCGCTTGCATATGCCAGCAGTAGACAGGGAAGTATGATGCTTATTGCTTTCATACTGTTGATGTTGATTTCAGGGCGATTTTGAATCTGTCATACCCATTCCCACTCCTTCCTCCGCTTGCGGGGGAAGGAGAAAAACCCAGCGTTTTCAGACATCCACGGCGAGTTCTTCCGGCGCTTTGTCTTCCTGGTTCATGCGCATGTTCTTGAAGGCTACCGAGAGCATCAGCTTGATGCGGTTCAACTGGTTGACTTCCGAGGCGCCGGGGTCGTAGTCGATGGCGGTGATGTTGGCTTGCGGGTAGTGCGCTTTCAGCGACTTGAAGACTCCTTTGCCGCTGATGTGGTTGGGCATGCAGGCGAACGGCTGCATGCAGACGATGTTGGGAACGCCGTGTTCGATGAGTTCGGCCATTTCGCCGGTCAGAAACCAGCCTTCCCCGGACTGATTGCCGCGCGAGAGGAACGGGGCCGCGCTGCGGGCCAACTGGTCGATGCCCGCCGGCGCGGTGAAACGCTGGCTGGCGGCGAGCGCCTTTTTCATGTCGCGGCGGTAAAAATCCATCGCCTTGATGGCCGCGTTGCCCATGATGGCGGCCAGTTTGCCGTGCGACAGGACGCGATGATTGAAGTCGTAGTCGCAGGCGCAGAAAAGCAGAAAGTCCATGAATCCGGGCATCACGGCTTCGCCGCCTTCCTGCTCGACGATGCGCACGATGTCGTTGTTGGCGCCGGGGCTGAATTTGACGAAGATTTCGCCCACCAGGCCGATGCGGGGTTTGCGTTCGTTGGTCAGCGGCAAGGCGTCGAAATCGCGCACGATGCCGTGGATGATCCGCCCGAACTGCCTGAAATTGCCCTTGACGACAACTTCCTTGCAACGCTCGGCCCATTTTCTGCAGAGGGCGCTGGCTGAACCGGCCACTTGTTCGTAGGGCCGGGTGCGCAGCAGCACCTGCATGAGCAAGTCGCCGCACACGACCGCCATCATCAGGCGGTTGAGCATTGACAGATTTATCTTGAAGCCGTCGTGCTTTTCAACGCCGATGAGGTTGAACGAAATGACCGGCACGTCCGCGAACCCGGCGTCTTCCAGCGCCTTTCTGATGAGACTGATGTAGTTGGTGGCGCGGCAGGCGCCCCCCGTCTGCATGATGATCGCCGCCGTTTTGGCCGGGTCGTATTCACCAGATTTGAGCGCCTCGACGATCTGCCCCGTGACGATGATGGACGGGTAGCAGACATCGTTGTTGACGAAGCGCAGGCCCAGGTCGATGGCCTGGGGCGAAATTTCTTCCAGCACTTTTACGCGGTAGCCGCAGGCGCCCAAGGCCGGTTCCAGGAACTGGAAATGGATCGGCGACATCTGCGGGATGAGGATGGTCGAGTGCTCGCGCATCTCTTGGGTGAAGGTCGGGCGTGTTTTCCAGCGCGGCGGGTGGAAGTGGATGACCTGCCCGGTATGGCGGCTGTCGCGCTCTTTGAGCGCCGCCTTGAGCGAGCGCACGCGGATGCGCACCGCGCCCAGATTGCTGCCCTCGTCGATCTTGATGCCGGTGTAGATCCGGTTGCGATGGGTAAGGATTTCCTGCACCTGATCGACCGCGACCGAATCCAGCCCGCAGCCGAAAGAGTTCAGATGAATCACGTCCAGCGCGGGTTCGCTGGCCGCCAGCGCGGCGGCGCGGTAAAGGCGCGCGTGGTAAGTCCACTGGTCCACCACCCGCAACGGCCCTTCCAGCCGGCCCAGGTGCGCCACCGAATCTTCGGTGAACACCGCCATTCCCAGCGAAGTGATGAGTTCCGGAATGCCGTGGTTGATGCCCGGATCGGCGTAATAGGGCCGCCCGGCCAGGATGATGCCGTGGCTGCCCGTCTCCTTGATGTAGTGGAGGGCTTCTTCGCCCTTTTGGGCGATGTCGGTTTTGGCGCGCGCCTGTTCGATCCACGCCAGGCCAAGGGCGCGGCGGATTTCGGCGGGCGCGATGTCCGGGAAGGCGCGCGTCAGTTGCGCGGCGAGCTTTTTCTCGTCTTGCAGCGAAAGGAAGGGCTGGATCAGCGCCACGCCGTTTTCTTTCAGGTGATCGATGTTGTTGCGGATCAGCTCCGGGTAGGAGATGACGATCGGGCAGTTGTAGCTGTTGCGGCTGTCGGCATATTCCTTTTGTTCGTAAGAAACGCAGGGATAGAAAATGCTTTTCACTCCCTGCTTGATGAGGTCGATGATGTGCCCGTGTACCAGCTTGGCCGGGTAGCACACCGTGTCCGAGGGCAGGGTGCTCATCCCTTGATCGAGCAGCGCGCGCGAGGACGGCGCGGACAGGCGCACCTCGAATCCGAGTTCCGTCAGGAAGGTGAACCACAGCGGGTAGTTCTCGAACATGTTGAGCGCGCGCGGCACGCCGATCACGCCGCGCGGCGCATCTTTGAGCGGTTCGTAGCCGAACACGCGTTCGTATTTGTAGGCGTAGAGGTTGGGCAAATCGTTGGACGATGCCTTTTGTTTGCCCAGCCCGCGGTCGCACCGGTTGCCGGAGATGAGTTTGCGTCCGTCCGGAAAACGGTTGACGGTCATGGCGCAAGTGTTGGTGCACTGGCGGCAGCGCGCCTGGGAATGCTTGACCTCGAAACCGCGCACTTGCTCGGCCGGCAGCATCGCGCTCACGTTCTGCCCCTGCCAGCGTTCCTTGGCGATCAGCGCGGAGCCGAACGCGCCCATCAGCCCCGCGATGTCGGGCCGCACCGCCTCACGCCCGGAAATCAGCTCGAACGCGCGCAGCACCGAATCGTTGTAGAAAGTGCCGCCTTGCACGACGATGTGGCAGCCCAGTTCTTCGGGACTTTTGATCTTGATGACCTTGATGAGGGCGTTCTTGATGACCGCGTAAGACAGCCCCGCCGAAATGTCGCCCACCGTCGCGCCATCCTTTTGCGCCTGTTTGACGCTGGAGTTCATGAACACCGTGCAGCGCGACCCCAGGTCGGATGGCGCGCGCGAAGCCAGCGCCTCGCGGGCGAAGTCGGCCACCGGCATTTGCACCGATTGCGCGAAAGTTTCGATGAACGAGCCGCAGCCGGCCGAGCAGGCCTCGTTCAAAAGAATGTTGTCGATCACGCCACCCCGGATGCGCAGGCATTTCATGTCCTGCCCGCCGATGTCCAGAATGAAATCGACTTCCGGCAGAAAATGCTTGGCCGCCTTGTAGTGCGCGATGGTTTCCACTTCCGAGTGGTCGAGCCTGAAGGCTTCCCGGATCAGCGTCTCGCCATAACCCGTGACGCAAGAGGCGGCGATGCTCGCGCCTTCGGGCAGCCGGTTGTAGATGTCTTCCAGAATGCCGCCGGCGACCTTTACCGGATTGCCCTCGTTGCCGCTGTAGTACGTGTAGAGCAGTTCCAGGTTTGCTCCGAGCAGCACCGCTTTGGTGGTGGTGGAGCCGCCGTCGATGCCCAGGAAGACCGGGCCGCGATAGTCCTCCAGGTTGCCGCGAGCCATCCGCGCCTTTTCGTGCCGCGCGTAAAACGCCTGGCGCTCGGCGGCATCGATGAAAAATGGGCGCAGGGCGCTCGTGCCCGTCACGGTCAGCGCCGCCAGCTTTCTGAACGCGGCCAGCACCTGTTCAAACGGGCGCGTTTTGTTTGGCTCGCCGTGCAGGGCCGCGCCGATGGCGACGAACAGTTGGCTGTCTTCGATGCGCACCTGGTTTTCCGGCTGGACGGCGAGCGTTTCAATGAAGCGGTTTTTCAGCTCCGGCAGAAAATTGAGCGGACCGCCCAGAAAAGCGATGTGGCCGCCAATCTTGCGTCCGCAGGCCAGCCCGCTGATGGTCTGCTGCACCACCGCCTGGAACACCGAGCGCGCGATGTCTTCGCGCGCCACGCCCTCGTTGAGCAGCGGCTGCACGTCGGTCTTGGCGAATACGCCGCAGCGCGCGGCGATTGGATAGATGTTTTTGGCGCGGTTGGCCAGATCGTTCAGCCCCGGCGCATCGGTCTTGAGCAACGCGGCCATCTGGTCGATGAAGGCTCCCGTTCCCCCGGCGCAGGAGCCATTCATGCGCTGCTCCACGCCGTTGGTCAGGAAGGTGATCTTGGCATCTTCGCCGCCAAGTTCTATGGCCACGTCCGTGTGCGGCGCGCGCTCCTCGAGCGCGCGGGTGCAGGCGATGACCTCCTGCACGAAAGAAAACCCAAGCATCTCGGCAATGCTCACGCCGCCCGAACCGGTCAGCACCACGCAAACGCCGGTTTGCGGCGTCAACATGCCGTCCGCCGCCAGAGCTTCGATGCCGCTTTCCACCGTCTTGCGCACCTCGGAAAGATGGCGGGCGTAAGAGCGGAAGACCAGCTCTCCCCGCCCGCCCAGCATGACGACCTTGACGGTCGTCGAACCGACGTCGATACCGATGCGGAACCAATCATTGCGCATAGTTGCCTCGCAAAAGACTTCTGTCCGTTGCCGCCGGACACGGCACTTGTCTCATGCCGTTGAATTTGGAAATACCCAAGTCTACTGGGCTGTCTTTTCAGAGTATCCCTGAAAAGCAGCCACTATCCTTGCCGCCGCCGTTGCCGTCACAGAAATTCATCGCCGGTATCGGCCAGATCGTCTGCCGGTACTGTCATGCGATACTTTGAAGCCTCAGGAATCCGCCCGGCATGGGCGGAGATTGCAGGCAGCGCAGCCCGCGTGAAAGCCGCCCGCGCGCAAGGCAGAGCTGGCAAAATCCGTTCGATGAAAACGCACCGGTTGCAGGTCTGATATCATGTGACGTAACATGATCTTTTTTGCGGGAGATTTCTCATGCCATCGACCGAGCCTCCCAGCGGAACCGTGCGCCACCGCCAGCGGATGCGCGCTGCGGGGCTGCGGCCCGTTCAATTTTGGGTGCCCGATACCCGCTCCCCGGAGTTCGCGGCGCGGGTGCGCAGGCAGTGCCAGAGCCTGAAGGGCGATTCGGCGGAAGCTGCTGTTTTGCGCTTCGCCGAAGAAGCCGCAACGCACGTCGAAGGCTGGCAATGACGCAACGGGGCGACCTGGTCACGGTTTCTCTGCAAGGCGATTGGGGTAAACCACGGCCGGCTTTGGTCGTGCAATCGGACCTGCTGGCCGATCTGGACAGCGTCGTGATCTGCCCGGTCACGAGCGATTTGCGCGATGCGGTCTTTCGCGTCACCGTTGAACCCAATCCAGTCAATGGCTTGCGCGCGCTCTCGCAAATCATGGCGGACAAACTTTCCACGCTGCCGCGCGCCAAAATCAGCCTGCCGTTTGGCCACCTCAACGACGAAAGAATGCGCGCGGTGGACAGGGCGCTGCTGCTGGTCGTGGGAGCGATCTGACCGGCCGCCTGCCCGCGCGCAAGGCGATCGCATCTAAATTTCTTAAGAATCAGCAAGTGGGCGATGGAGCGCGGATGTAGGGGCGAAAAATTTTTCGCCCTTGCGCTCAAAAGAGCCACGGCGCTGGCAAGGAGACGCCGCAGGGCGAAAGATTTTTCGCCCCTACAGAAGACTCGGGTGTCATCTGCCGCGTCGAAATCCAACGGGGTGATTTGAATGGAATTTAGAT
>JAIRVJ010000035.1 GCA_031253955.1 Burkholderiaceae bacterium
ACGCGGAGTGGTAGTTCAGTTGGTTAGAATACCGGCCTGTCACGCCGGGGGTCGCGGGTTCGAGTCCCGTCCACTCCGCCATATCTGTTTTGCGAATCTTTGATTTGCAATAAAAAAACCACCTTCGGGTGGTTTTTTTATGTCAAACTCTCATCCAAACTCCCGCCTCTGCATGTGACATGCATGGGGTGGCGTGCATCAGACGGCATCTAATGCTGAAGGATCTTGTCCAGGAAATCCTTGGTGCGCGGCTGGCGGTTTTCGGGGTGGTCGAAGAATTCGTGCGTGGAGCAGTCTTCCAGAATGCGCCCGCCCACGTCGATGAAGATCACGCGGTCGGCCACCTTGCGGGCAAAGCCCATTTCGTGGGTGACGACCATCATCGTCATGCCTTCCCTGGCCAGGCCGACCATCACGTCGAGCACTTCGCCGACCATTTCGGGGTCAAGCGCCGAAGTCGGCTCGTCAAACAGCATCACCACCGGATCCATGCTCAAGGCGCGCGCAATCGCCACGCGCTGTTGCTGGCCGCCTGAGAGCTGGCCGGGAAATTTGTCCTTATGCGCCATTAGGCCCACGCGGTCGAGCATCTTCAGACCGCGCTCCCTGGCTTCTTCGGCGCTGCGTTTCAAGACCTTGATTTGCCCGATGGTGAGGTTTTCCGTGACCGACAGGTGCGGAAACAGCTCGAAGTGCTGAAATACCATGCCCACGTGCGCGCGCAGTTTGGGCAGGTCGGTCTTGGGGTCGTGCAGCGGCACGCCGTTGACGACGATTTCGCCTTTTTGAAACGGTTCCAGCGCATTCACAGTTTTGATGAGGGTGGATTTGCCCGAGCCGGAAGGCCCGCACACCACCACCACCTCGCCCTTGGCGATGCTCACGGTGCAGTCGTCGAGCACCTGCACCGCGCCGTACCACTTGGAGACGTGCTGTATCTCGATCATGTTTTCGGGCATGTTCCATTCCATTTCGTTCAGCGGATGATGGCGATCTTGCGGTGCAGCCGCCGCACGCTGTGCGAGAGCGCGTAGCAGATCACGAAGTAAACGACGGCGGCCATCAGGTACGCCTCCGGCACGCGGCCATAGTTTTTGCCGGCGGTTTCAAAGCCGTTGAGCAGGTCATACGCGCCAATGGCATAGACCAGCGAGGTATCTTGCAGCAAGATGATGATCTGCGTGAGCAGCACCGGCAGCATGTTGCGGAAGGCTTGCGGCAGCACAATCAGGCGCATGTTCTGCCCGTAGCTCATGCCCAGTGCCTGCCCGGCGTGCACTTGCCCGCGCGCAATGGACTGAATGCCCGCGCGCATGATCTCGCTGAAATAGGCCGCCTGAAAGGCGATGAAGGTAATGACCGCCGACCTCTCCGCGCCGATCGGGCGCCCGATGAGGAACGGCACCACCACGAAGAAACCCAGAATCACCATCACGAAGGGCATGGCCCGCATACCGTTGACGTACAGCGCCGCCGGCCAGTGGATCAGCCTGCGGCGCGACAGTTGCATCAGCGCCAGCAGCGTGCCGAAGAAAATGCCGCCGGCGGTGGACACCACCGTCAGAAACACCGTGAAGTAAAACCCCTTGAGGACGTAGCTGGAGATGACGCCCCAGTTGAAGAAGGACAGATCCAGGTGCAGCATGATTAGTGTCCTCCTGCTGCCGCGCCCACAAAACCGGGCACGCGCGTGCGCTTTTCGATCCAGTGCATCACCGTCCAGACCGCCAGCGCCGTGATCACGTAAAGCAGCACCACCAGAATGAAAATTTCCTTGGTGCGCGAAGTTTCTTCGGTCACCTGATAGAAGTACTGGGCCAGTTCGGGAATCGACGCCGCGAACGCCACCGCCGAGTTCTTCACGATGTTCATCGACTCACTGGTCAGCGGCGGCAAGATGATTCGGTAGGCCATCGGCAGCAGCACGTGGCGGTAGGTTTGCGGCGTGCTCAGGCCAAGCGCCATGGCCGCGTGGCGCTGGCCGCGCGGCAGCGCCTGAATGCCCGCGCGCACCTGCTCGGCAATGCGCGCCGACGTGAACAGGCCCAGCGCCAGTACCATGAGCGTGAAGGCGGAAAAGTCCTTGATGACCGGCAGCAGCGTGAGCACGTAGCGCCAGACGAACAGTTGCACTAGCAGCGGAATGTTGCGAAACAGCTCCACCCACACCGCGCCCAGCCGCGCCCACCACGTGTGGCCGGTCAGCGTGCGCAGCACGCCCACTACCGAGCCGGCCACCAGCGCCAGCGCCAGCGAGCACGCCGCCACCGCCGCCGTCCAGCCCCAGGCCGAAACCAGCCATTGCCAGTAGGTCGGAATCTTCCCGCCCGGATCGGCCTTGAGGAACGACCAGTCCCAGCTCAGGAAGAATGACCAGTTCCAGTTACCCATAACGAGCACTCCCGTTTCGTTTTAACTCCCTCCCCAGCGCGCGTGGGAGGGTTGGGGCGGCGCGGCGCTTCATATAAACCGGGCTTGCAGAGGCACGCGCAAAGTTCTTCATCGGGCGCTGCTGGCCCCCATCCCGACCTTCCCCCGCACGCGGGGGAAGGAGCAAAAGACACGCCTCCTTACTTGTTGCCGTACTCCTCCATCGGCTTGTCGTTCGGGTGTGCCCAGGCTTCCTTGGTGGATTCCGACAGGGGCAGGCCGATGGGCACGTTGTTCGGCGGCACGGGCTGCATGAACCACTTGTCGTAGAGCTTGGCCAGCGACCCGTCGGCGATCTGGCGCTCGATGCTGTCGTCCACCGCTTTCTTGAACACCGGATCGTCCTTGCGCATCATGCAGGCAATCGGCTCTACCGACAGCGCCGGGCCGACGATCTTGAAATCCGCCGGATTCTTGGCGCGCGAGATATTGGCCGCCAGAATCGAGCCGTCCATCACGAACGCATCGGCGCGGCCCGATTCGAGCATCAGAAAGCTGTCGGCGTGATCCTTGCCGTTGACCACCTTGAAGTCGATGTCGCGCGCGCGCTCGTTCTTGCGCAGGTGCTGCACCGAGGTGGTGCCGGTGGTGACGGACACTGTCTTGCCATTCAAGTCCTGAATATCCTTGATGCCCGAATTGGCCTTCACGGCAATACGCACTTCTTCGACATAGGTGGTCACGGCGAAAGCGGCCTCTTTCGCGCGCGCGGCGCTGTTGGTGGTAGAGCCGCACTCGAAATCCACCGTGCCGTTTTGCACCAGCGGAATGCGGTTGGCCGAGGTGATTGGCGTATAGACAATCTTCAGCGGCTTGCCCACCAGCTTGCTCAAGTCATCCACGATGCGCTCGCCCATCTCGGTATGAAAGCCCGCGTACTTGCCGTTGCCTAGCGTGTACGACAGCGCCGAGGAATCGCGCACGCCAAAGCTCACTTGGCCGCTGGCCTTGATCTTGTCCAGCGTGCCCGATGACTGGGCCACGGCGGAACCGGCTGCGAAACTGGCGGCCAGGGCAACCGCCGCGCAACCCGTCAGAAACTTTTTCATGACAGCGATCCTTTCAAATTGGAAAAAAACATTCTAGGGCACCGGCGGTTTTTCTCCCTCGCCCGCTTGCGCGAGAGGGCCGGGCAGAGGGCATGATGCCGCAAACCCACGGCGGATAATGCCCACGCCGCCGTAACGCGCGCAAACCTCTCATGAAAGGAGCCATCATGCAGCTTGTCAGCAACAGCTTTGCCGACGGACAGAAGATACCGGCGCATTGCGCCTTCGGCGTTCCCGATCAGGACCGGCACGTCGTCTGGGGCCACAACCGCAATCCGCATCTTGCTTGGAGCGGCGCGCCGGCAGGCACGCGCTCACTGGCCGTGCTGTGCGTCGATAGCGACGTGCCAAGCAAAGGCGGCGACGCCAACCGCGAAGGCCGCACCATCGCCCGTGATTTGCCCCGCATCGATTTCTTCCACTGGATCCTGATCGACCTGCCCCCGCGCATCGCCTCGATTGCCGAAGGCGAGTTCTCCGCCCGCGTGGCCGAGCGCGGCAAACCCGGCCCCGCCGCCCCGCACGGCGCGCGCCAGGGCTTGAACGACTACACCCGCTATATGGCCGGCAACCCGGAAATGAGCGGCGACTATTTCGGCTACGACGGCCCCTGTCCGCCGTGGAACGACCTGCTGGCGCACCGCTACGTGTTCACCGTCTATGCGCTCGACATCGAGCGCCTGCCGCTGGAAGGGCGCTTCTTCGGCGACCAGGTTCGTGCCGCGCTGCAAGGGCACATCCTCGCCCAAGCCAGCCTGACCGGGGTTTACACGCTCAATCCTGCGGTTTCGGTGTGAATGGTTTTTTCCCTCGCCCGCTTGCGGGAGAGGGGAAAGAAAGCCGCCCGCGCGTATAACCAAACTATCAATCGTAGGGGCGAAAAATCTTTCGCCCTTGCGCTCCAAGGAAAACGGCGCTTTGAATGGAACGCCGCAAGGCGATCGCATCTAAATTCCATTCAAATCAACCCGTTGGATTTCGGCGCGACAGATGACACCCGTGCCTTCGTAGGGGCGAAAAATCTTTCGTCCTGCGGCGTCTCCTTGCCAGCGCCGTGGCTCTTTTGAGCGTAAGGGCGAAAGATTTTTCGCCCTTACAACGCCGTGAACTGCAAATTTAATAGCGTATCGCCAAGGACTGATCTACGTTTTCGACAGAAAAGCCTGATTATGTACATGCCTCGATACCCCGGATGGAATTGAGGGGTAGGCAGCACGGCTTCTCCTTCGTCATTCCCGCGAAGGCGGGAATGACGATGCTTGTTTTTATCGTTCTGAAATAGAAATGGAATAAACCCGGCGTTTCCAGCCCAGGCCAGCCAGTCCCAACAGCGCCAAAACCAGCGCCGCCAGTGTTGCCGGGTTCAGCGTGGGCACGGCGGTGGCGGTGGTGGCACCGGCTACCGTCAGCGTGGCCGGATGGCTGTAATAGCTGATGTGGCTGCCCGCGCCCACCCCGGTCACATACGCCTCGCAGCGGTACTGATTGCCGGACATAGCCGCCGTCACGGGCGAAACGGTCAAGGGGTTGGCTGAGCTGAATGAGCCGGCGCTGCCGGAAAGCGTCCAATCCCAATCGAGGATTCCGCCGCCCGCCGCCAAGGTTGCGCTGCAAGTGAACGTGGCGCTGCCGCCCACGGTGGCCGAGGCGTTGGACGCAGGCGTCAGGCTGCTCAGGCCCGCGCCGTCGCCGTGGTTGCCGTAACCGCCTTCGCCGATGTTCGCGCCCGCGCCGCCGCCACCGGCAACCGGATTGTCGTTGCCGCCGGTGGCGCTCACCGTGCCGGTGGTGTCGATCGTGATCGTGCCCGCCGCCAGCGGCGCAGCCGCATCCGTACCGCCGGAGCCGATACCCGCGCCGCCGCCGTAGGTAAAGGCAGCGTTACCGCCCGTGGCGGTCACGCTGGCAGCGCCGGTGATGGTGACGCTGCCGCCCGCGCCGCCAGAGGCGCCGCCGATGCCCGCAGCGCGGCTGCCACCTTGGGCGGTTACGCTGGCATTGCCGCCAATGGTGATGTTGCCGCCGTCTTGGTCATAGTACCCGCCGATACCCGCGCCGCCGTTACCGCCGCCGAAGGCCGTCAGGCTGCCCGCGCCATCAATCTTGAGCGTGGCACCAGTTGCCACATCCAGGCCAGGGGAGCTAGTACCGCCTTTTAGCGTGTTCGCGCCGACGAGCGTCAGATTGACTGTGATGGAACTGCCGGGGGCGATGTTGAAGCCGGGATTGGCTCCCGCGCTTTGGTCAATGCTCACGTTGTCCAGCGTGATGTCGAACGTCCCGCCAGCCCCGTCCACAAAGATGGTGTTGGTGGCGGTGCTTGACACCCCATTCATTTTGATGGTGTAAGCGCCGGGGGCGGAGATGATGAGCAGGCTGGTCCCGTAAGCCCAGCCAGTTGCCGGGCTGATATCGAAATCGCCCGCCGGAACCGCCCAGGCCAGGCCCGGCGCAAACGCCAGCGCCGCGCCCAGCGCGAGCAGGGCATGACGCATACGGGGGAAGGGGGAGAAAAAAGAGAAAAGCCGCCCGCAAGAAAATGCCGGAGGAGGAGAATAAATTAAATCAGGTGAGCGAGTACTTACGTGTGTGTGGGGGGGGGGGGGTGATTTTGATTTGCATCAATCTTTGCAAAAGACTGGGGTTTTCCATGAGAAATCTCCGGGGTGATTGGAGGGGTGGAAAAGGAGTGGTAAAAACCTTGTTTTGGCTTTAAGGGGCGCCTCACCGCTTTGATGGCAAAGCACGCGACAACCCAAGCCAAGGCCGCGCCGCACAATTTAGCACGGTGCGGGGTGGGTGGCAAGAATTTTCGGTGGTCTAGGCTGCCAAATGTTGCGGTTTGGACAACTTTTCTTTCCCCTCTCCCGCAAGTGTGAGAGGGAATCTGATCTCCTTCCCCCGCACGCGGGGGAAGGCTGGGATGGGGGCAGCGGCGCATCGCAAACGCAGTGCTGGTTCTAGAGCGGTTTTGGTTTAGTTGATGACACTTTTTCTTCCGGGGATAGGGGGAAGAAAGCCGCCGGTTGCAGGGGCGAAAAATCTTTCGCCCCTACAGGGCAGCGCCTGCCACCCATAGAGGTGTCAGCATTTGAACCAAAACCGCTCTAGCGCCGCCCGCTGCCCAGCGAGTTCTCCCGCTGCCGCCAGCCCAGCCACGCCAGCGCCGCGCCGACCAGCGCCAGCGGCAAGAGCGAGCCGAGGTTGAGCCACGTCCAGCCGCTGGTGGTGACCAGCGCGCCGGAGGCGAAGGCGGTGACGGTCATGGTGGCGAACACGCAGAAATTGATGGCCGCCTGCGCGCGGTCTCTTTCTTCGGGCCGGTAGCCGCGCAGCGCCAGCGCGGTGCTGCCGGTGAACAGAAAGTTCCACCCCACGCCCAGCAGCAGCAGTGCGGCCAGGAACTGGTCGAATTCCACGCCCGATAGCGCGATGCCCACGCACAGCAAATTGAGCACCACGCCCGCGCCCATCACTGGCAGCACGCCCAGGCGCTTGATGAGGTGGCCGGTGACAAAGCCCGGCGCGTACATGCCGATTACGTGCCATTCCAGCACCAGCGCGGTGTCCTTGAAATCGAACCCGCACACCTGCATGGCCAGCGGCGTGGCGGCCATGAGCAGGTTCATTACGCCGTAGCCCAGCGCCGCGCCCAGCATGGCGACGGCGAATACGGGCTGGCGCATGATCTCGCGCAAAGGCCGCATGGCCGCTGCCGGGGCCGCCGCCGCGTCTTTGGAGGGCGCGGGCGCGAAGTCGATCAGGTTCAGCACCGCCAGCCCCAGCAGCGCCACCGCCGCCAGCGCCAGATAAGCGCCCAGAAAAGGCACGGGCAGCAGCGCGCGCGTCCAGGCCGCCAGATTCGGCCCCACCACGCCGCCCAGCAGGCCGCCGGCCAGCACCAGCGACATGGCTTTTTCACGCCAATCCGGGCGCGCCAGTTCGGCGGCGGCAAAGCGGTACAACTGGCCGTTGGCGTTGTAGTAGCCGGCAATCACCGTGGCCAGCACCAGCAGCCAGAATTGGCGCGTCCACGCGGCCAGCGCGGCCAGCAGCGCCGAGCCAAGGGCCACCAGCAGCCCGATCTGGAACGACCCCTTGCGCCCCCAGCGCGTTTGCGTGCGCGCCACCAGCGGCGCCGACAGCGCCCCGCCCACCACGTAGCCCATGACCGGCAGCGTCGCCATCCAGCCAAACGGCGCCAGTTCCAGCCCGACCAGGCCGTTGATGGCGATGAAGGTGACGTTGTTGACCAGAAACAGCCCTTGGGTCAGGGTGAGCAAAAGCAGGCGGCGGTTCATGGGGCGGGGGGGATGGGCTTGTCTCATGCGCCCACTTTTTTGATTTCTCTCTGCGGACGCGAAAGGGGTTTATACCAGCTTGCGTTTGCTCGCCGCAAGATCGGGACGGGCGGTAGAAATTACAAATTAAATAAGCCTTAAACCCATGTGCCAATTATGATAAAAGCTATGAAAACAGTAGTTTTCAGGTTGCGGTCATGAGCGGCCAATTCCAAAGTTTGGCGTTAAGTTTCGCTTAAGCTGCCCTGCCTAGACTGCCTTTCGCGTTTCATGCAAACGGAAAGGAAGATCATGCTCAAAACGGTTTTATCCGTGCTGCTGGCCACGGGGACGGCGATCGCGTCGGCGGCCACGCCCGCGCAGATGCTGGAGACTTACACCATCGAGGCGGCCAGGCAGACACCCGGCTTTCAGCCCTCGGCCCAGCGCGGCGCGCAGTTTTACACCAAGCGCTTTGCCGTGTCGGAAAAGATGCCGGCCTGCGCCACCTGCCATACCGATGACCCGGCCCAGGCGGGCAAACATGTCGTCACCGGCAAGACCATCAAGCCGCTGGCGCCGCGCGCGGAAGCCGCCCGCTTTACCGATCCGGCCAAAACCGAAAAATGGTTTGGCCGCAATTGCGGCGAAGTGCTGGGGCGGGAATGCAGCGCGGCGGAAAAAGCGGATTTCATCAAGTTTCTGGCGGAAGGGGCATGACTATGAAGAACCTCGTGCATTGCGCGCTGCTTGCCGCCGCCATCGCCGCGCCGCTGGCGGGCAGGGCCGACAGCCTGCCGATTCCGGCGGGCGCGCCGCCGTCCTTTCAGGCCGAATGCGGCGGCTGCCACTTGCCGTTTCCGCCGGCGCTGCTCACGGCTGCGGACTGGCGGCGCGTGATGGCGCGTCTCGATCAGCATTACGGCGACAACGCCAGCCTCGATGCGCAAACGCGCGGGGAGATCGAGGCGTTCCTCGTCCGCCATGCCGCCACCCGCGACAAGATGGCCGGGCAAGGCGATCCCCCGCGCCTTACGGCCACGCCCTGGTTCCAGCGCGAGCACCGCAAGGTGCCGGCCAGCCTGTGGCGCGATGCGCGAGTCGTCAGTGCCTCCAACTGCGCCGCCTGCCACGAGCGGGCCGCGGAAGGCAGCTTTCGTGAACGCGAACTGACCCTGCCGGAATTGCAGCGGCGCAGCAAAGACCGCCACCACTGAAAGAGCGCGCCGTCATGAAAAAAATACTGGTGTGGGATGCGCCGGTGCGCATCGGCCACTGGCTGATGGCGGGCGGCTTCGCGCTGGCCTGGCTGACGGGCGAGCGCGAAGCGTGGCGGCTGGTGCACGTCTTGGCCGGCGGCACGGTCACGGCGGCGGCCTTGTTCCGGCTGGTCTGGGGCGTTGCCGGTTCGCGGCACGCCCGCTTTGCCAGTTTCATGCGCGGGCCGCGGCAGGCATTCGGCTATCTGAAGAGCCTGCTGCGCAGCGCGCCGACGCACTACGCCGGCCACAATCCGGCGGGCGCCTGGGCCGTCGTGCTGCTGCTCTTGCTGGCCCTGCTCAGCGGCGCCAGCGGCTGGCTCACGTATCAGGAAATCGGCGGCGGCTGGCTGGAAAAAGCGCACGAGGCATGCACCAGCGCAATGCTGGCCGTGGCCGCAGCGCACGTGCTGGGCGTGCTCGCCAGCAGCCTGGCCCACCGCGAAAATCTGGTGACGGCCATGTTCACCGGCCGCAAACTGGGTCATTCCAGCGAGGCCATTTCCAGCCCACACTGGCTGGCCGCAGCCGTGCTGCTCATCTGGACAGCCGCGGGCGCGTGGTGGCTGGCGCGTTGAAAGGGCCAGCGCGACAGCGCGGCTGAAATACAAGACAAATCAGCCGCAAGCCTATGCGGGGCTTGCGCTAAAGGCTATCGAAAATAGAGCGACGATCCAGCTCATTTATTTTTTCCTCCCTACTTTTCTGTTCCGGCGCGCGTCGCGGGCTGTTTCTTGATTTTTGCTTCCAGCGCAAGAAAGCGGTCGAAGTCGCTTTGGAACAGTCTGTCTTGCACGATGCGGTATTTTTCGAATTCGGCTTCGGCGTGCTGCCGGGCGATTTCGGCGCTCACCTTGCCGGCATCTTGCAGCACTTGCCGGTCGGTAGCGGCGATGAAGCTGTTGAGCCGCGTCTCCCAATCGCTCATGGTCATGGGGATGCGCCGCATAGCCTGCATTTCGGCAATATCCAGATAGGCGGAAACCAGCCGCTCCAGTTGGCCAAGCTCGAAGTCAGTCAGGTAATTCTTGGCGACGGAGACATCGTATTTCTGGATTTTCCCATCGGGGGCATCTTCCCATGAGGTCAGGCCCATGTGCTCTTTGCTCGCATCGGCGCGGGTGTAAACAACCTCCGCCGCAGATTGCCCATGAATGGCCCAGTGCAGTTTGTTTTGCACGGTGGCAAAGAACCGCCGGGTGGCGGCGGCCGTCACGTCGTAGTCGAGGGACGTAGCGTAAATGTCGGTGATTTTCTGGTAGAACCTTCTTTCCGATAGGCGAATTTCGCGGATTTTTTGGAGCTGTCTTTCAAAAAACTCCTTCGTAAGGATCGAGCCGTCATTTTTGAGCCGCGCCTCATCCATGATCCACCCCTGGATGGTGTAATCCTTGACAATGGTGTTAGCCCATTTTCGGAACTGAATGGCGCGCTCATTATTGATCTTGAAGCCTGCCGCGATGATGGCCTGAAGGTTATAGTGCTCGATTTCGCGGGAGACTTCGCGGGCGCCTTCGGTTTGAACTATTCGATATTTTCGAATAGTTGCCTCCGGCAAGAGTTCCGCATCGTCAAAGATCTTCTGCAAATGATAATTAACAGTGTTAACGCCCACGTCATAGAGCGTTGCCATCATCTTTTGCGTGAGCCAGATGTTTTCATCCTGGTAACGCATCTCCACGCTCTGCTGGCTGTCACCCGTGGCAGCAACAAAGGTCAGGTATTCCGCTGCCGAAGAGCGGATGAGGGAGACTGCCCGTTCGATGGCGGTCACGGTTGTTTTTTTGTTCACGCGGCTTTCCTTTTTTATTGGTCAAAATGGCATGAAACCCAGTTGACACATGGGATAGAAGCTATGAATACGGTAGCGTGACAGCTTCAATCCGCGCTTCCAGCAGGCGTTTTGTTCAACTGCCGCAGCAAAGCCCAGGCCATGCCGCCCAGCGCCAGCACGCCGGCCAGCAGAACGGCCCACAAGGTCCATTGTTGCAAGTCGCGCTGGTGGCCGGGGGTGGTGGTGGGCACGGCGTTGGGGGTGGCGCTAGCGGCGGCGAGGGTGGCGGCGGGCAGCTTGGCTTGCGCGCCGGGTTCGTAGCCGGGCAGCAGGCTGGCAAGGGGCAGGCGGGTGTCGGCGGCATCAAAGCGGCCTGCGGCCAGGGTGAAGGGCGGCGCTCCGCTGGCGACAAAGACCAGTTGCACGGGGGCGAGCAGGGCGGTGATTTGCGGCGGCGCGGTGAAGCCGGGGGATGCCGGGCCGGCTTCCATGCGCCATTCGCGCCAAGCCGCCTGGCCCAGCTCCAGCGCCGGGCTGCGCTGGGTTTGGCCGTTTTGCGCGAGGCTGAAGACGACGTGGCGGGCCAGCGGCGTCCACGGCTGTTCGCGCTGCTGGCGGGCCAGCACGCGCACGGGCACGAGGGTGGCGGGTTCAACGGCGCGGATGTCCAGCGCCGCCACGGGCGTGGCAAATGGCAAGCGCCATTCGAGCACGCGGGGATCGCGCGTTTTGTCTTCGGGCAGTGTTAGCGGCACGGCCACGCGCTCCGGCGCGGCTGGCCCTGCCGGGGCGGGCAGCAGCCGCACCTGGCGCAGTTGCACCGTGCCGGGCGCGGCGGCGTCCCAAGTGATGCGCAAGTAGCGCGCTTGCAGGCTGGCGCCGTGGGTATCCAAGTGCGCGGGAGCGGTGACGGCGCCATCTTCGCCGCGATAAACGGTGACACCGCCCAGCGGCTGCCACTGGCGCAGATCGGCGCTGGTATCTAGACGGAAGGTGAAGGGGCGCGCGGCGGGCCAGCCGGCATTCAGCTCAATGGCTTGCAGCGCGGCTTTCTGTTCGCGGGTGTCCACCAGCGCGCCCGCGAGCGCGCCGCCGGTTTGCGCGCCGGGGGCGCTGGCGGCAGGTTCGGGCATGTCCAGCCGCACGGTGCGCCCGGCGGGGCCGTCTTCAATGCGAAGGGCCATGCCGCCGGGGGCGGTGGTGGCTTGCGGCTCGGCCAGGATAGGCAGCACAGGCAGGCTGATCGGCGCTGACGCGGCGGCAACGGCCAGCGCGCCGGGGCCGAAGCGGTCCAGTGCGAGCGGCACGGGCAGGCCGCTGGCGTTGAACACGCGCAGATCGCGCAAGTCAGCGGTCTGCACCTGCGTGAGCACGCCGGCGGGCAGCGGCAGCCTGACCACGCTGGCATCGCCGGGCAGTTGCAGCGGCCAGCGGGCGGCGTAGTTTGCGGGCGTGTCGGCTGGCGCAGCGTGGGCCGCCGCGCCGAAGGCCAGCAGCCATGCAAAAAATGCGGTATGGCGGAACATCATGAAACCTCCTTGCGCGCTCTGGGCGGCAGCGGCGCGAAGTAGCCGACGACGAGCATGAGCGCGCCCACGGCGATGAAGGCGACGATGCGCTCACCCCCGCCGCGGTTGGACAGATCGACCAAGATCAGCTTGACCACCACCAGCGCCAGCAGCGCCACGCCCGCCAGCCATGCCGGACGCAGGCCGCGCCGGTGCGCGGTGACCATCAGCGCCAGCGCCAGCAGCGTCCAAAGAATAGCGTAGCCGGTTTGCACGACGAAGCTTGCGTAAAGCGCGCGGGCGCTCCAGGGTACGGCAAAGACGTGGTGCGCCACGCGCAGCCATGCGGTGCTCAAGATCACCAGCGCCAGCAGCCCCAGCGCGCCCCAGAACACGGGCTGGGCCAGCGGTGCGGCTCCCAAGGGGCGCGGCTCGGCGGCCAGCGCCATGCCGCGCCACAGCAGCAGCGCGCCCAGGGCCAGCAGCAGCGCCAGATCGGTCGGGTTGATGAGCGGGATGTACGGCAGCGGCGCGGTGCGCCCGGACGACAGGAACGCCAGCGCGAACGCGCCCAGCCACAACAGCAGCGCCAGCGGCGCGGCGGCGCGCCAGTAGTAGGCCGCGCTGTGCGGGTTGAGCGGCCAGCCCAGGCGCGCACGGGCGTCCAGGCGGTTGGCGCGGCCGGCCCAGCGCGTGAGCGCCAGCAGCACCGCCGTGGCCGCGGCCACGCCGATCACGCTTATCCAGTCGGTGCCCCACAGATGGGCGCGTGTGGTCCAGCCCGTCAGCGCATCGCCGATCAGCAGCACGGCCAGCCACGCGGCGCCGGTGTGCTGCCAGCTCATCCAGCCGCTCCATGCGGGGGTGAGCAGGGGGCTGCCCGCGCGCTCGTTGCGGCGCAGCAGCCACACATGCAGCGCCAGCGCCAGCGGCCAGCACAGCCACGAGGGCCAGTCGATGACGTGTCTGGCCGGGTCTAACGCACCGGTCATCCACGCGCGGGTATTCCAGCCGTCCGCATTCACGCTCCATGCGCCCAGGCTCCATTGCGCCAGTAGCGCCAGCAGCAGCGCGGGCAGCGTCCAGCGGCTCGGCCAAGCGGCCGCCGCCCAGCGCGCGCGCAGCGCCCATTGCAGCAAGGCCGCGCACGAAAGGAGCGTGACGCCCGCCAGCAGCCAGTGGCCCCATATCTGCGGCCAAGCCGGTTGCGGCCATTGTCCGGCTTCTGGCGGCGGCAGCAGGCGCAGCGTTTCCAGCCGCCAGGCCAGCAGCCACATGAGCAGGGCGTACAGCAGCAGTGGCGTGGGCAGGCGCGCTTCCAGCGTTGCGTAACCGCGCGCCCAGCGCGAGCCGCTGTGGGGAAGCGCCCGGCGCGTCCACCATGCGACAGCCAGCGCGGGCAGGACGATCACCACGCCGCCCACAAAGCCCGCGTGCGCCAGCGGCCAGCGGCCCACGGGCGGCATGGACGGCTCCAGCTCGCCCAGAAAGCACAGCAGCGCCAGCGCTTGCAGCAGCAGCCCGAAGGCGCGCGGCATCCAGCGCGCCTGCCGCATACCGGCCCAGAAGGCCGCCGCGCCTTCCAGCGCCCAGACCGCGCTGCTCCAGCGCACGTCCAGCGCCAGCGGCACGGCCAGCGTGACGAAGCCTACCCCCAGCGCCAACGCGCACTCGGCCAGCAGCCGGTAGCCCGCGTCCCGGCGCAGCAGCAGCGCGGCCAGCAGCAAATAAACCGCGCCGAAGGCCAGCGCCGAAAACGCCTCGCCATATAAAAACGAGTACACCAGCCCCGCTTGCAGACCGAAGCCCGCCAGCGGGGTGCCGAAGACCAGCGTGCTATCCACCGCCGCGCGCACGCTTGCGCCCAGGCGCAGCGGCGTGGCGCGCCCATACAGCAGCGCGGCGGCGATGAAGATGGCGATGAACGCGGCCAGAAACGCTTGCGCGCTGGCGTAGTGCTCCGCCGCTACGTAGCGCGTTCCGCTCCAAAGGCCGAAAACGCCGAAGGTGGCGATGAAAGCCAGCACATTCAACTCGCGCCATGCGCGCCGCGTGGCGATGAACAGAATCGCCAGATTCAGCAGCAGGTAGTATGAAAACAGCGCCACGTGACTGCCGCCGCCGGTGGACAGCAGCAGCGGTGCGGCAAAGCCGCCGGCAAACGCGGCAAAAGCCAGCGCCCGCGCGTTTTGCAGCAGCGCCAGCGCGCAACTGAAGGCGCACACCAGCACCATGAAGGCAAAAGCCGCCAGTTGCGGCATCAGTTGATAAAGCCGGAAGGCGGCAAACACCGTCAGATACAGCACCGCCACGCCGCCGCCTTGCAGTACCAGCCCGAAAGCGGGCTTGGCAGTGCGTTGCCGGAAACCGACCGCCAGCAGCGCCACACCCGCCGCGCCGATGGCCGCCAGCCGCAACTCCACCGGCAACAGGCCCGCCTGCGCCGCATAGCGCGCCAAAAACGACAGACCGATGAACAAAATCACCAGCCCGGCGCGCACGATAGGATTGCCTTGTACGAACCACTGGCGCGCGGCGGCCAGCGCCTGATCCAGCCAGATTGACGGGGCGGGCGGTGGCGGCGGAGCGGGTTGCGCCGTGACTGGACGGGCGGCGGGCTGCGCCATGACGGGCGGCGGCGGTTCGGGGACGGCGGGCCGGGTATCGCCAAAGAACGAATCGGGCAGCAAGTCCGTATCTTCGGCCTCCGGCATGGGCGCGTGCGCCGCCACGGGCGGTTGCGGCGCGCCCGCTTGCGCGTCCTTGCGCGCGGCGGCGGCCGGCGCCGACGCAGTCTTGGACGGTTGCGCGGTTTGGCGTTGTGCCGCCGCGATTTCCTTGCGAACCAGTCCGCGCACCGCCAAGCGCAGACTCCACCCGGCGGTCAGCCCCAGCAGCGCCCCCAGCACCAGACCTATTGTGCTGTCAAATGGGCTGTCAATTCCCAGCCACAGCAGCCCCAGCAACCCGCCCCACACCGCACCCCAGATCAGCATGTTCCACCTCATTGCCGGTGAACCGTCAATGAGCGCCATTGTGCCCTTGAGCGGCGGGTTTCTCAAGAAAAATCGCCAAGGTATTGACGGCGCGCGACACTCACTAGAATGCCGACTGCATGAGTCTGATTACCCGTTGTCCGGCTTGCGACACCATGTTCAGGCTGGTGCCGGATCAGTTGCGCATCTCTTCTGGCTGGGTGCGGTGCGGGCAGTGCACTCTGGCGTTTGACGCCAGGTCGCAGATGTTGGGCGATGCCGATGCCGTCTCCGTGGAAGTGGCCGCCGCGCGCCAGGCGCTGGCGGCCCGCGCCGCCGCCACGCAAAATCCGGACAGACCGCGAGATCAGGCGGCGCTCCCGGCCATGCAGCCATTGCCACGCTCCAAGCCGCCCGCGAGCACGCCGCCGCCGCCCAAACCGGCGCAGCCGTATCAGGAACTGGGTTCAATGACGCACGAAGAAGTTGCGCGCTGGCGCGCCGGGCAGTTCACCCCGGCAGCGGTATTGACGGGTGGGCCTCTTCCCGGCGCGGCGCAGCCGGAAAGCCAATACGCTCTGCAGGTGCTGAAGCTTAATCCGCACTTGGGCGATTCGGGCAGGGCACCGCCGTGGGCCGCGCCAGACACCGTGCCCACCTGGAAAGACACCGAAGGCGGCGCGATCCGGCCCGCCGTGCAAGCGCGGGAACCGGAAGAACCACCGGAAGCAGCGCCCGGAGAAGCCCTTTCTTTCGTGCGCGAGGCCCGGCGGCGGGCGTTCTGGCAGTCTGCGCCGATGCGCGCGCTGCTGTGGTTGCTATTGGCGCTGCTGGCGGCGGCGCTGGCGCTGCAAATGGCCCTAACCCGGCGCGACTGGCTGGCCGCCGCTTACCCGGCTACCAAGCCGGCGCTGCGGCTGCTGTGCCGCGTGGCCGGCTGCGAAGTCGGACCCTATCGTTATCTGGAAGGCATGGCGGTGGAAAGCTCCAGCTTCACGCAGGTGACGGGCAATGTCTATCAATTCAGCGTCACGCTGCGCAACAACGCCGCCCTGCCGGTGGCCACGCCCGCGCTCGATCTGACGCTCAACGACATGCAGGGCCAGCCGGTGCTGCGCCGCGTGATCGCACCCGCCGAGCTGGGCGCGCCCGCAGCGCTGGCCGCCGGCAGCGAATTCGCCGGCACGGCGCGCCTGACGCTAGGCTCCTTGCCTGAAGGCGCCGCCGTCATCGGCTACCGCGTGGAAGCTTTCTACCCCTGAAATTTATGACGACCCTCATTTGCGGCTCGCTCGCGTTCGACACCATCATGGACTTCGAGGGCCGGTTTGCCGACCAGATCCTGCCCGCGCAGCTGCACATCCTGAACGTCTCGTTTCTGGTGCCCACGCTGCGGCGCGACTTCGGCGGCTGCGCGGGCAACATCGCCTACGCCATGAAGCAGCTTAGCGGCCAGCCGCTGCCGATGGCCGCCGTGGGCAGCGACGCCCAAGACTACCTGGAGCGCCTGCGCGCGCTGGGCATCGGCTGCGAGTTCGTGCGCGTGCTGCCCGACGCCTACACGGCGCAAGCCATGATCATGACCGACCGGGACAACAACCAGATCACCGCCTTCCACCCCGGCGCGATGGCACACGCCCACCTGAACGCGGTGCCCGCCGCGCGCGGCGACATCCGCCTGGGCATCGTCTCGCCCGATGGCCGGCAGGCCATGCTCGAACACGCGGCGCAGTTTCACGAAGCCGGCATTCCATTCGTTTTCGATCCGGGCCAGGGTTTGCCGATGTTCGACGGCCAGGAACTGCGCCGCTTCGTCGAGCTTGCCAGTTGGGTGGCCGTCAACGATTACGAAGGCCGGATGCTTTGCGAGCGCACCGGCTGGCCGCCGCAAGAACTGTCGCGGCGCGTGCGCGGCCTGATCGTCACGCTGGGCGCGGCCGGGTGCGACTTGTGGGAGGACGGGCGCTGCATCCGCATCGAAGGCGTGCCGGCTTGCGAGGTGGTCGATCCCACTGGCTGCGGCGACGCCTGGCGCGGCGCGCTGCTGTACGGGCTGGAACAAGGCTGGCCCCTGGCGCGCTGCGCGGCGCTGGGCAACCGCATCGGCGCGCTCAAGGTCGCCACGCGCGGGCCGCAGAACTACGTGGTGAAGCGCAGCGCGCTGGAGCTTTGAACGTTGACGCCGCTTGCCTTCCCCTTCGTCATTCCCGCGAAAGCGGGAATGACGAAGGGGAATAGCCGGCTACTGTTTGAGCGGCGGCAGCGGCTGCACTTGGATTGGCGGCTTTTGTTCGATGGCCGGCTGGGTGACCGGGTGAGACACGGCGCCGGTTTCGGCGGGTGCGGGCGCTGGATCGGATACGGGGGCGCGGGCTGGCGCGGCGGGCGTGCTGGCGTCCGGGTCGTCCGGGTGCAGCGCCGCTTGCGCGCTGATGAAGTCGATGATCCGCACCACGCGCTCTACGCCTTTGGCGCTGCTGACCACATCCGTGGCCAGCAGCGTCTCGCGCTCAGTCAGCCGGCCCATCAGGTAAACCGTGCCGCGCTCGGTCACGACCTTGATGCTGTTGGCCGGCACGCCGTCGGTATGCACCAGGCTGGTTTTGACGCGGGTGGTGATGGACGAATCGCTGGTGCGCCGCACCAGCGTGGAGTTGGGCCCCACCAGCAGTTCGTTGACCACGCCGGTCACGTCGCCGCCGGCTTTGAGCACCGCGGCCTGCACGTCCTGCTTGTCCTGCTCGGTAGGCACCTCGCCGGTGATGAGTACCTTGCGGTAGTAGCTGGTGATGTTGACGTGGCCGCGCTGGCCTTCGCCCAGCAGCTTCCAGACCGCGTTCAGACTGTCCATTTCGATGCGCTGGTCGGCCAGTTGCGTGCGCGGGCTGCGGCGGTCGGTGACCACCATGCCGCCGGCGGCCGCGCCACCCACCACCGCCACCGGCACGCAGGCCGACAAGCCGGCGGCCAAAGCCGCCGCCGCGAGCGTCATGCGCACCAGGCGCGCGTATTGCAATTTCATGGGGTCATCTCCTCGTCGCCCAGCAATTGCTGGTCCAGGTTGTCGCACAAGATGTGCAACAACAGTTGATGGCATTCGTGCACGCGCACGGGCCGCTCGTGCGGCACGCAGATATGCACATCGGTATCGCGCAGCAGCCGGCCCAGATCGCCCCCGCCGTCGCCGGTCAGGCCGATCACCACCATCTCGCGCTCCTGCGCCGCCTCGGCGGCGCGCACCAGATTGGCCGCGCGCCCGTTGGAGCTGAGCACCATCAGCGCGTCGCCCGGCTGACCCAGCGCGCGCACCTGCGCCGCAAAGGCATCGGCAAACTCGCCGCGCCGCGCGGCGGCGGTGAAGGCGGCCAGATCGGTGCCCAGCGCCAGCGCGGGCAGTTCGGGCCGCTGGCGCTCCAGCCCGCCCACCAGCAGCGCCGCCATGTACTGCGCCAGCGCCCCGGAAGCGCCATTGCCGCACAGCATGATGCGCCCGCCCCCGGTCACGCAAGTCAGCAGCGCTTGCGAGGCTTCCAGCACCGGGCGCGCCAGCGCCTCGGCCCACTGGTACTTCAGGTCGGCGCTGTCAACGAAATGCTGCTGGATGCGCTGCTCGTGCATGGGCGGCAATCATACCGTCGAGCGTTGGGCGTGATTTTTCTCCGCGCCCCCTTGCCGGGCTTCATCCGTTGCCGCCCGTGAATTACAATGCAATTCAATTTTGAAAGCAAACCGATGGCTGCAAATCAACTCGTCCAAGCCCGCATCGACGGGAACGTGAAGGCCGAAGCCGCGGCGGTTCTGGCCGCGATTGGGCTTACCGTGTCCGATGCCGTGCGGCTGATGCTCACGAAAATAGCGCGTGAAAAGGAGTTGCCTTTCGATCCGCTGATCCCGAACGAGACCACGATTGCCGCGATGCGGGAAGCGCGCAAAGGCGGGGGCAAACGCTTTGCCACGCTAGACGATCTGATGGCTGCCCTGAATGCGGACGATTGAACTTTTTGGCCAATTCAGGCGCGACTACAAGCGCGAGAAGAAAGGCGAGCATCGCGCCACGCTTGACGCCGACTTTCAAGCCATCGTGTCCGCATTGCAGGCTGATCTTCCGCTGGAACCTCGCCACCGCGACCACGCGCTGATCGGCGACTGGAAAGACCACAGGGATTGCCACGTAAAGCCCGACCTCGTGCTGATTTACAGTAAGCCCGATGCGGGCACGTTGCAACTGGTCCGGCTTGGCTCGCATTCGGAGCTTGGCTTGTGTTGAGCTTGCGCCAAGCGTTCAACCCGCATCAAACGCCCCCTTGATCCAGCGAATGCCTTCGCCCTCGATCGCCAGCACATCGAAGCGGCACGGCGGCGGCGCGCGCAGCCGCGCCAGGTAGTGCCGCGCGGCCAGCACGATACGGCGCTGCTTGGCCGCGTCCACGCTGGCCGCCGCCCCGCCGTGGCCGCCCGCGGCGCGCGCGCGCACCTCCACGAACACCAGGGCGCCGCCGCGCTCGCGCAAAATCAGGTCAATCTCGCCGCCGCCGCGTCCCGGCGTCCGATAATTGCGCGCCACCAGCCGCAAGCCCGCCGCCCGCAGATGCGCCAGCGCCCGGTCTTCGGCGGCCTGCCCGCGCAGCCGGGTCGTGCCGGTCCACTGTGCCCAGAATGTCATGAACGATTCATGCTCCGCCGATTACAGCCTCGCGCTGCGCGCCGCGCGGCAGGCTGCCGGGGCGCAGCATTATCCGGCGGGCGCGCTGTACGTCGTTGCCACGCCTATCGGCAATCTGGCCGATATCACCCTGCGCGCGCTGCATGTGCTCGACCTGGCCGACGCCATCGCCTGCGAAGACACGCGCCAGACCCGCCACCTGCTGCGCGCCTGCGGCATCGACAAACCCGCCGCCGCCTTCATCGCAGCCCACCAGCACAACGAAGCGCAAGCCGCGCAAGCCGTGCTCGCGCGCCTGCAAGCCGGCCAGCGCGTAGCCTGCGTGAGCGACGCCGGCACGCCCGCCGTGAGCGACCCCGGCGCGCGCCTGGTTGCCGCGTGCGCCGCGCAAGGCTGGCGCGCCGTGCCTGTGCCGGGCGCTAGCAGCGTCACGGCGCTGCTTTCGGCGGCCGGTCTTGAAGGCGACGGGCGCTATGTGTTTGAAGGCTTTTTGCCCGTCAAGTCAGGCGAGCGGCAAGCGGCGTTGGCGCGCCTGCAACACGAGCCGCGCGCCGTGGTGTTGCTGGAAGCGCCGCACCGCATCGCCGCGCTGGCCGATGCGTTGGCCGCCGCCTTCGGCGCGCGCGCCGTTACCGTGGCGCGCGAATTGACCAAGCAGTTCGAGCAGATCGCCACGCTGCCTTGCGCCGAATTCCCCGCGTGGCTGGCCGCCGACCCGCAACGCCTGCGCGGCGAATTCGCGCTCGTGCTGCACCCGCACAGCGCCGCCGCCCGCCCGCAGCACGGCCACGAGCGCGTGCTGCGCGCCCTGCTCGCCGAGTTGCCCTTGAAAACCGCCGTCCGCCTGGCTGCTCAAATCACCGGCGCGCCGCGCAACACGCTCTATGAGCAAGCGCTGGCGCTGCGCGTACCCGCGCCGCTTATGTAGGGGCGAAAATTTTTTCGCCCTTGCGCTGGAAGAAAAACGGCGCTCTGAATGAGGCGCAGCGGGGCGAAAGATTTTTCGCCCCTGCATGAGTGATACTTGACTGCACTCCTCGATTAATAGCTAATAGCCAAAATATAATATGTATTCACATGTATTAAACGTTATCAAATATCCAATATATTTTGATAATATGCTACTAAAACAGTAGTTCGTGCTTCGGTGCGGCGCGGCTGGCTGAGCGGAAATATGATGCGTGTCGTTTCTTACCGTTCCTCCACGCTTAACGGCGTGTCTTGCCATGAAAAAAAGATTGCTGATCGTTGCCGCCCTGCTCGCGCTTGCGGGCGCGGGGCTGGCGGTGTACAAGTTGCGCAAGCCTGTGGAGCAGGGGCAGATCGTGCTGTATGGCAATGTGGATTTGCGGCAGGTGTCGCTGGCGTTCAAAGACAGCGAGCGCATCGCGCGCGTGCTGGTGCAAGAGGGCGACCGGGTGCATGCCGGGCAGTTGCTGGCGCAGCTGGATACCACCTTGCTGGCGTTGCGCGTGGCGCAGGCGCGGGCGCAGGCGGGCGCGCAAAACGAAGTGCTGCACCGCCTGGAAGCGGGCAACCGGCCTGAAGAAATCGCGCAGGCGCGCGCCAATGTGCAGGCCGCGCAGGCCGATGCGCAACTGGCGCGCCAGCAGATCGACCGGCTCGAAGCCATCGGCAACACCACCGAGGGCCGTGCCGTCAGCCAGCAGGATCTGGACGCCGCGCGCGCCCGGCACGCGGTCACGCTGGCGCAACTGGAAAGCGCGCGCAAGGGCGAGCGGCTGGCCGTGCTCGGCCCGCGCAAGGAAGACATCGCGCAGGCGCGCGCCCAACTGGAAGTGGCGCGCGCCAGCCTCGCACTGCTGGAGCAGCAACTGACGGACGCGCAGCTGAACTCGCCCATCGACGCCGTGGTGCGCGCGCGCCTGCTGGAGCCGGGCGACATGGCCTCGCCCCAGCGCCCGGTGTTCACGCTGGCGATTACCGACCCCAAATGGGTGCGCGCCTATGTGGCTGAAACCGATCTGGCCCGCATCCGCCCCGGCATGGCCGCGCAAGTGCAGATCGACGGCATGGCCGCGCCGATGACCGGGCGTGTGGGCTACATCGCATCGGTGGCCGAGTTCACGCCCAAGACCGTGCAGACCGAAGAGCTGCGCAGCAGCCTGGTCTATGAAATCCGCGTGCTCACCGACGACCCCGGCGACCATCTGCGCCTGGGTATGCCGGCCACGGTGCGCATCGCTGCGCAAGAAGCCGCCACGCCCGCGCCCTGATGACCGCCGCCGCGCCCGCCCTCGTTGCGCGGGGGCTTTGCAAACAGTTCGCGCAGCCGCGCGGCGCGGCCCCGGTGCGGGCGCTTGACGCGGTGAGTTTGCAAGCGCGCGCGGGCGAAGTGACCGCGCTGGTCGGGCCGGACGGCGCGGGCAAGACCACGCTGCTGCGGTTGGCCGCCGGCCTGCTGCGCGCCGACGGGGGCGATTTGCAGGTGCTGGGGATCGACGTGGCCGCCCATCCGCAAGCGGTGCAGGAGCGCATCGGCTACATGCCGCAACGCTTCGGGCTGTATGACGACCTGAGCGTGCAAGAAAACCTTGATCTGTACGCCGACCTGCACGGCATCGCGCACGCCGAGCGGCACGAGCGTTACGCGCGGCTGCTGGCGATGACCGACCTGGCGCGCTTTACCGCCCGCCTGGCCGGGCAACTGTCGGGCGGCATGAAACAAAAGCTCGGTCTGGCATGCACGCTGGTGCGCGCGCCGCCGCTGCTGCTGCTCGACGAGCCGACGGTGGGCGTCGATCCCCTCTCGCGCCGCGAGCTATGGCAGATCGTGCAGCAACTGGTGGATGACGGCCTGACGGTGCTGATGAGCACTGCCTACCTGGACGAGGCCGAGCGTTGCGCGCAGGTGTACATCCTGGACGAAGGCCGCTTGCTGGCCGAAGGCGCGCCTGCATCGTTGCGCGCGCACGCGCAGGGGCGCGTTTTCGTGGCGCCGCCACCCGCAGGCCAGAGCGCCCGCGCCTTGCAGGCGCGCCTGCTCGATGAACGCGCCGCGATTGCCGACGCCGTGCCCCAAGGCGGCGCGGTGCGCTTCGTGCGGCAGGAGGATGCGCCCGATATGCCGGATTTGCCCGGTGTCCACCCCGTGCCCGCGCGGCTGGAAGATGGGTTCATGCTGCTGCTGCGCGCGCGGCATGAGGGCCTGAAACCGGATGCAGGGACGAAAAATTTTTCGCCCGGCAGCGCACCATTGGAAACGCCGCTCATCGCTAAACGCGAGGATGAAAAATTTTTCGCCCCTACCCAGGAACCTGCATCAAATTCCCCGTCATTCCCGCGCAGGCGGGAATCCATAGAAGTTGATTCCGAGGTGGCGCTCATGGATTCCCGCCTGCGCGGGAATGACGAAAGAAAGGTTGCGCCGGCTCCCATCCCAACCTTCCCCCCCACGCGGAGGAAGGAGGAGGCACAAGCGGGCGAGGAAAAAGAACCGTCCGAAACCATCATCGAAGTGCGCGATCTCACCCGCAAATTCGGCGACTTCACCGCTGTGGACAACACCAGTTTCAGCGTCGCGCGCGGCGAGGTGTTCGGGCTGCTCGGCCCCAATGGGGCGGGCAAGACCACCACCTTCCGCATGTTGTGCGGGCTGCTGCCCGCCAGCGGCGGCACGCTGCGCGTGGCGGGGGTTGATCTGCGCCGCGCGCGCGCCCAGGCGCGGCGCAACATCGGCTACGTGGCGCAAAAGTTTTCGCTTTACGGCAACCTCACGGTCGATGAGAACCTGGCCTTTTTCGGCGGCGTCTACGGCCTGCGCGGGCGGCGGCTGCGCGAGCGCATGGGCGCGGTGCTGCGCGACTTCGACCTGCAAGGCGCGGGGGCCGTGACCACCGGCCAGCTTCCCGGTGGCTTCAAGCGGCGGCTGGCAATGGCTGCCGCGCTGCTGCACGAGCCGGACATTCTGTTTCTGGACGAACCCACCAGCGGCGCCGACCCGCTGGCGCGGCGCGAATTCTGGCGCCGCATCACCGCGCTGGCCGCAGGCGGCGTGACGGTGGTCGTCACCACGCACTTCATGGAAGAAGCCGAATACTGCGACCGCATCGTGATTCAGGACGCGGGCCGCGTGCTCGCCCTGGGCACGCCACGCCAGGTGCGCGCGCAAGGCAGCAGGGACGGGCGCGAGGCGGACGATATGGAGCAGGCTTTCATCCAGATCGTCGAAGCGGCGCGGGCGGTGGAGGCTGCAATATGAATCCAGATTTCCCATTTGACCCAGCCTCGGATAAAACAGCACTTGCTCCTTTCCCCGCTTGCGCGGGAAGGCGGGGATGGGGGCCGGCGGTGCATCGCAAACCCGATGTTTATTTCAGCGCTCTGTGCCCCCACCCCAACCCTCCCCCGCGAGCGGAGGAGGGAGAAAACCGGCGCGCTTCATGCGCCGCGGGTAGTGCATAAACGCCATGAATACATCCAATGGAAAATCCGGGATGAACGGTTTCACCACCCGCCTGCTGGCCCTCACGCGCAAGGAAATGCGCCAACTGTTGCGCGACCGCAGCAACCTGGCCATCGGCGTGCTGCTGCCGATGGTGCTGATCGCCCTGTTCGGCTGGGGCCTGTCGCTGGACGTGAAAAACGCCCCCATTGCCGCCGTGATGGAAGACGCCTCCCCCGCCGCCTTCGACGCGCTGGCCGCGCTGCAACTCACGCCCGTTTTTTCGGTGCGCCCGGTCGCCTCCATGCGCGAGGCCGAACGCCTGATGCACGCGCGCCAGGTGGACGGCATCGTGCGCTTTCCCTCTGATTTTTCGCGCCAACTGGCCGCCGGCGATGCGCGCGTGCAGGTCATCGTGCATGGGGCCGACGCCGGGCGCGCCAGCATCGTCGCCGGTTACGCGCAGGCGGCGCTGGCCGGCTGGGGCGAGCGCCAGGCCGACCGCGCGGGCCGCCCGCAGGCGCTGCTGGCCGGGCCGGCCACCGGGGCCATTGCCATCGAGCAGCGCATGTGGTTCAACGCCGCCAACACCAGCACCTGGTATCTGGTGCCGGGGCTGGTCGTGCTCATCATGACGCTGGTGGGCGCCTTCCTCACCGCGCTGGTGGTCGCCCGCGAGTGGGAGCGCGGCACGTTCGAGGCGCTGTTCGTCTCCCCCGTGCGCCCGGCTGAAATCCTGCTGGCGAAAATCATCCCCTACTTCGCCGTCGGCATGGTCGGGCTGGCCTTATGCCTGGCCGCCGCGCGCTGGGTGTTCGAGGTGCCGCTGCACGGGTCGCTCGCGGCGCTGCTGGCCGCCGCCATGCTGTACATGCTGGTCTCTGTCGGCATGGGGCTGCTCATCTCGGCGGCCACCAAGAACCAGTTCATCGCCAGCCAGATTGCCCTGCTGGCGAGCTTTCTGCCGGCGCTCATGCTTTCGGGTTTTCTGTTCGACCTGCGTAACGTGCCCAAACCCATCTACGTCATCGGCCACGCGGTGCCCGCCACGCACTTCATGGAACTGATCCGCACCTTGTTTCTGGCCGGCAACAACTGGCCGATGTTTTTCAGGAGTTGCGCCATCCTGCTGGCCTACGCCCTCGTCATGCTCGCGCTGGCGCTGCGCGCCACGCGCAAGAGGTTGCAGTGAGGTTTGCCCCATGACCGCCCTGCTCCAATCCCTACTGCGCATCGCCTTTCTCTGGCGCAAGGAGTTTCTCGCCATTTTGAAAGACCCAAGCAGTCGCGTCATCTTGGTCGCGCCCGTCATCATGCAGAGCATTGTGTTCGGCTACGTGGCCACCTACGATCTGCGCGACGTGCCTTATGCGCTGCTCGACCAGAGTGGCGGCGGCGCGGCGCGGGAGCTGGTGGCGCGCTTTGACGGCACGGGGGTGTTTCGCCGCGTGGCCACGCTGCGTTCGGAGGCCGATATCGCGCCCGCCATCGAGCGGCAAGGCGCGCTGGTGGCGCTGCACATTGGGCCGCGTTTCGAGGTGCAATTGCAGGCGGGCGAGAGCGCGCCGCTGCAAGTGATTCTGGACGCGCGCAACTCCAACACCGCCGGTTCGGCGGCGCGCTTTGTGACTAGCGTGGTAAGCGACTTCAACCGCGACTGGCGCGCCAGCCACGGCGGGCCGCCCGCGCCCTTGAGCGTGGAAACGCGCGCCTGGTTCAACCCCAATCTGGAGACGCGCTGGTACATCCTGCCCGGCCTGATCGCCGGTATTTCGATGCTGCAAACGCTGCTGCTGACGGCGCTTTCCGTCTCGCGCGAGCGCGAGCAGGGCACGTTCGACCAGTTGCTGGTCACGCCGCTGACGCCGCTGGAAATCATGGCTGGCAAGGCGCTGCCGCCAGTGGTGATCGGGCTGGTGCAAGCCACCCTCGTGCTCCTGGTGGCGCGGCTGTGGTTCCACATTCCGCTGGCTGGCGCGCTGCCCACGCTGTATGCCGGGCTGGCGCTGTTCACGCTGGCTTGCGTGGGCATCGGGCTGTCGGTCTCGGCGCTGTCGGCCACCATGCAGCAGGCCACGCTGTACAGCTTCGTGCTGGTGATGCCGATGATGCTGCTATCGGGCCTGGCCACCCCGATTTCCAACATGCCGCGGGCGCTGCAAATCGCCACGCTGGCCAATCCGCTGCGCTTTGCCGTCAACCTGGTGCAGCGCGTTTATCTCGAAGGCGTGGGGCTGGCCGACATCTGGGGCCAGCTTGTCCCCATGCTCCTCATTGCGGCGATCACGCTGCCGCTGGCATCATGGCTGTTTCGGCACAAGCTGACATGAATACTTTCTGGCTTTACGCGCTGCGCGGTTTCTTCTTCCTGTCCGGCTTGCGGGATAGGGCCGGACCGGGTCTGCTCCCTCTCCCGCTTGCGGGGGAGGGCTGGGGTGGGGGCTTGCGGCGTTGGCATGGACGCCCGGTTTTTTCGATGCGCCGCCGGCCCCCATCCCAACCTTCCCCCGCGCGCTGGGGAAGGAGAAAAGGCGGTTTCATTGCATGGGTGAAACCGACCGCCATGCTCACCGCCTTGCTCGCCGCCGGTTGCACCGCCGTCGGCCCCGACTTTCAGCCAAGCGCGCCCGACGCCCCCGCCGACTTCGCCCAGTGGCACGGCGGCCCGGCGGAATTGCTGGAGCAGCGCCCGGCCCCATCCACCGCGCCCATCCCCGGCTGGCCGCTGCTGAAAGACCCGGCGCTCGATCAGCTTCTGGCCCGTGCTACTGAAGCCAATGCCGACGTGCGCACCGCCGCGCTGCGCCTGGCCGAAAGCCGCGCGCTGCGCGAATCCGCCGGCGCGGCGCTGGCGCCGCAACTGAACGCCGCCGCCAGTGCGACCCGCTTGCGCTTAAGCGAAAGCAGCGACAGCACGCGCGCCATGACCGCCCTGCTGCCGCCCGCGCAACAGGCGCAAGCCATAGCCGCGCTCGCGCAGCCCTACACCGGCAGCCAGGCAGGGCTGGACTTTGCGTGGGAGATCGACCTCTGGGGCCGCGTGCGGCGCGGCATCGAGGCCGCCGACGCGCAACTGGATGCCTCCGCCGCCCTGCTCGCCCAGGCGCAATGGAGCGTGCAGGCCGAAGCCGCGCGGCGCTACTTCGAGCTGCGCGGGGCGCAACGCCAGCTCGCCCTCACGCACCGCGACATCGCCGCCGCCGAAGAACTGCTGGCGCTGGTGCGCGCCCGCGCCGACGGCGGGCAGGCTACCGATCTGGATGTCACGCGCCAGCAAACCCTGCTGGCCGATCTGCGCGCCCGCCGCCCGCCCCTGCTGGCGCAGGAAGCGGCTGCCGCCAACGCGCTCACGCTGCTGCTCGCCCAGCCCCCCGGCGCGCTGCAAACGCTGCTCGCCGTGCGCGAAAGCGAAGACGAGCCGCCAGCATGGCCCGACCTGTCGCTCGGCCTGCCCTCGGATGTCGCTCGCCGCCGCCCCGACATCGCGCAGGCCGAAGCCCTGCTGCACGCCGCCACCGCCAATACCGGCGTAGCCGTGGCCGACTTCTACCCGCGCCTGACCCTGGGCGCGCACTTCGGCCTGCAAACTCTGGGCAACGGCGGTTTTGGCGACTGGGGCAACCGCACCTGGTCCATCGGCCCCGGCCTGCAACTGCCCATCTTCGACGGCGGGCGCCGCCGCGCCACGCTCACCGTGCGCCGCCTGCAACAGCAGGAAGCGGCCATCGCCTACCACCAGACCGTGCTGCAAGCCTGGCACGAAATCGACAACGCCCTGAACACCTACGGCGCCGAGCGCCAGCGCAACGCCCGCCTGCTCGAAAAAGAAACCAGCAGCCGCGCCGCGCTGCTGCTGGCCCAGGCGCGCTACCAAAACGGCCTGACCGACTTTCTGACCGAACTGGACGCCCAGCGCACCCTGCTAGCCGCCCGGCGCGAACGCGCCGACAGCGACACCCAACTGGGTCTGGCCTGGTCCGCCGTCATCAAGGCGCTTGGGCCTGAGGGGGAGGCTGAACGTTGAGTGTGGTTTTTTTGTCGCCCGCTTTCCCCTTCGTCATTCCCGCGCAAGCGGGAATCCATTGGGCCTTGGTTATTGCCGGAAGATTGGATGCGCCGCATGGATTCCCGCCTGCGAGGGAATGACGAGTCACATCAAAATTAATAGCTATGCACCAATTATATATATGTATTTATGATGTTTTTACGTCTAAAATGCATATCATATTTTGGCGTGCAGCTATTCAATGAATAGTGTGAGATTTCCCAGAACCGGCCCATCCAACCCGCCTAACGCCCAACGCAAATCACGCCTTCAAATACTGCTCCTTGCCGCCCAGCCAGCGGTCGATGTGGCGCGCGGCCTGGCCAGGATGGGTGTCGAGCATTTGCGGGGCGGCGCGGCGCGCCCATTGGAGCAGGGGGGCGTCTTGCGCGAGGTCGGCAAAGCGCAGCAGCGCTGCGCCGCTTTGGCGCGCGCCGAGAAATTCGCCGGGGCCGCGCAGTTCCAAATCGCGCCGGGCGATCTCGAAGCCGTCGCCGGTTTCGATCATGGCTTTCAGGCGCGCGCGCGCGGTTTCGCCCAGCCGCCCGCTTTCGGGCGCGGCGTACAGCAGCACGCAGGCGGCAGCGGCGCTGCCGCGCCCGACGCGCCCGCGCAACTGGTGCAACTGCGACAGGCCGAAACGCTCGGCGTGCTCGATCACCATCAGGCTGGCGTTGGCCACATCGACGCCCACTTCGATCACCGTGGTGCTCACCAGCACCGGCAGCGCGCCGCTGACGAACTGTTCCATCACCGCTTTTTTATCCGCCACCGCCATGCGCGAATGCAGCAGGCCCACTTGGTGGCCGGGCAGCGCCTGTTGCAACTCGGCATGGGTTTCGGTGGCGTTGCGCAGATCGAGCGCCTCGCTTTCCTCAATCAACGGGCACACCCAATACACCTGCCGGCCTTGCGCGATCTGGGCGCGGATGCGCGCGCTGACGTCGGCGCGCCGGTGCGCGGCGGCCAGTTTGGTGATGACCGGGGTGCGCCCGGGCGGCAGTTCGTCGAGGGTGGAAACGTCCAGATCGGCGTAATAGCTCATCGCCAGCGTGCGCGGGATGGGGGTGGCGCTCATCATCAGCAGGTGTGGTTCTTGCTGCGATTGCGATAGCTTGTTGCGCAAGTCCAGCCTCTGTTGCACGCCGAAGCGGTGCTGCTCGTCGATCACCGCCAGGCCCAGCCGCTCGAAGCGCACCTGCTCCTGTATGACCGCGTGCGTGCCCACCACCAGCGCCGCCTGGCCCGACTGGATGGCTTGCAGCATTTGGCCGCGCTCTTTTTTTTGCTGGCTGCCGGTCAGCCACGCCACGCTCTGGTTGCGCGCGGCCAGCAGGGGCGCGAGCCATTCGGCGAGGCGCGCAAAGTGCTGCCGCGCCAGAATTTCGGTGGGCGCCATGAGCGCGCATTGCCAGCCGCCGTCGATGGCCAGGCACGCCGCCAGCGCAGCCACCACCGTTTTGCCGGAGCCGACGTCGCCTTGCAGCAGGCGGTGCATGGGCTGCTCGCGGGCCAGATCGCGGGCGATTTCTTCGCTCACGCGCCGTTGCGCCGCCGTCAGTTGAAAAGGCAGCGCGGCCAGCAATTGTTCGGGCAGGCCGTGCGCGCGCGGCTGCAACGGCGGCGCGCGCAGTTGCCGCCGTGCGCGCCGCGCCTGCAACTGCGACAACTGCTGCGCCAGCAATTCGTCTGCCTTCAGGCGCTGCCAGGCCGGGTGGCTGTGGCTTTCCAGTTCGGCAAGGCTGGCGTCAGGCGGCGGCTGGTGTAAAAAAGATAGTGCATCATGCAGGTTCCATAAGGGCTGATGGCTTAATTGACTCAAAATTTCAGGCGGCACCGTCTCGCTCAGATCGGCCCGCTCCAGGCCGCTCCATACCGCTTTGCGCAAGTAAGGCTGCGGCAAGCCGGCGGACGCGGGATAGACCGGCGTGAGCGCCCGCGGCAGCGCGCCGCCGGCGGCGCGCACCGTGGGGTGCATCATGGTCAGGCAGCCGGGGCCGGGGCGTAATTCGCCGCGCGCGCGCACGCGCTGGCCGACGGCCATCTGCTTTTGCTGCGCGGGGTAGAAGCTGAAAAAACGCAGCACGCACGCGCCGCTGCCGTCGCTTACCGTCACCAGCAACTGGCGGCGCGGGCGCAGGGCGACTTCCTGATGCGTGACCGCGCCCTCGATCTGCACCGTCTCGCCGCAACGGGCGTCGGCCAGTTGGATGAGCGCCGTTTCGTCCTCGTAGCGCAGCGGCAGGTGCAGCGCCAGATCAATGGCGCGCACCAGGCCCAGCTTGCGCAGCGCGCGCTGGGGTGCGGAAAGCGGCTTGGAATCCGAGGGCGGGCGGGCCGGGGCGTCAGGCATGGGACAATTTTCAGGCATCGCCGCGTTGAGCGCGATTTTTCTCCCTCTCCCACTCGTGGGAGAGGGTTGGGGAGAGGGCCAGCCGAAGGCTGGCGGGCGCATCTTCAACTCTTGTGCCTATGCTTTTGCGCCGCGCTTGAGGATGCCCTGCTGCCGGCCTGCGGCCAGCCCTCTCCCCTGCCCCTCTCCCGCGTGCGGGAGAGGGAAGGAATGCCCAACGCCCAACGCCTAACGCCTAACGCGTAACGCTCACCCCCCATGCTCACCACCAGCGATTTCGACTACGCCCTGCCGTCCGAACTCATCGCCCAGCATCCTGCCGCCGAGCGCGGCGCGGCGCGTTTGCTCGACGGCAGCGGCCCCGCGCCGGTGGACCGGGTATTTGGCGATCTGCCCGGTTTGCTCACGCCCGCCGATCTGCTGGTGTTCAACGACACGCAAGTCGTCAAGGCGCGCCTGTACGGCCAAAAGCCCGGCGGCGGCAGGCTGGAACTGCTGATCGAGCGCGTGCTTGCCGACGGCAGCGTGGCCGCGCACATGAAGGCCAGCCGCAAGCCCCGCGCGGGCGCGCTGCTGCGCATGGACGGGGGCTTTACCGCCGAACTGCTGGGCCGCTGGCCCGATGCGCACGGCCCGCTGTTTCATCTGCGGCTGGCGGGCGACGCGTATGCGCTGATGGCCGCGCATGGCCACGTGCCGCTGCCGCCGTACATCGCGCGCGCCGATGGCGCCGAAGACGAAGCGCGCTACCAGAGCGTGTTCGCCCGCGTGCCGGGCGCGGTGGCCGCGCCGACGGCGGCGCTGCACTTCGACGCAGCGCTGCTGGCGCGGCTCGACGCGCGCGGCGTGCGGCGCGCGGCGGTCACGCTGCACGTGGGCGCGGGCACTTTCCAGCCGGTCAAGACCGAGCGCATCGACGAGCACGTGATGCACCGCGAGCGTTACGCGGTGCCCGCCGCCACGCAAGCGGCGATTGCCGATTGCCGCACGCGCGGCGGCCGCGTGGTGGCCGTGGGCACCACCTGCGTGCGCACGCTCGAAAGCTGGGCGCAAAGCGGGCAGGCGGCGGGCGAAACCGGCATCTTCATCACCCCCGGCTTCGAGTTCCGCGTGGTTCATGCCCTCATCACCAACTTCCATCTGCCGCGCAGCACGCTGCTGATGCTGGTGAGCGCCTTCGCCGGTCACGAGCGCGTGATGCAGCTTTACCGCCACGCTATCGCCGCGCGCTACCGCTTTTTCAGCTACGGCGATGCGATGTGGCTGACGCGGGGCGCATTTCTTTCACCTGCCCAGGAACCTCTTTAAAGCGCAGGGTAGGGGTAGGGGCGAAAAATTTTTCGCCCTTGGGTTCAAAGACAACGATGCTCCGAATGAGGCACCGCAGGGCGAAAGATTTTTCGCCCCTACGCTGGGAAAGCCGTGCCATGCCCGCAGGCCGGTTCTTGGGCACGAGCCGACAGCGCGGCGCTGCATCGGTCTCTTCCACAAGTGGGAGAGGGAGAGAGAAAAACCGCGCTCATCAGGCGCAAAGTTTGTCCGACAGCGCCTCGCACAGTTGGTCGTGCAGGCGGACGGCCGCCGCCACTTCGGTGGGCATCGCCGTGGAACCGACGGCGGCGACGAAGCGGCAGGCGGACCATAGGGCGGCCTCAAACTCGTAGCGACTGATCCAGTGGGCGCGCTGCGCCATTTTGTCTGCGCTATCGGGCGGCCAGACGCCGCCCTTGATGCGATCGTAAACATGGGCGCGCCAGGGCTTGGCGCTGACCCGCGCGCGAAAGCACTTCTGGCGAACGCACATCTGGCGGTAACGCGGGTCGGCGCGCAGCCGCTCGAAAAGCCGCGCCACTTCTTCGCTTTCGGGATCGAACGTTTTGTGCGTGGCGATGATTCTGAAACCGGCGGGCGTGCGGTACAGGCGAAAGCCCGCGTTTTTGTCTTCTCCCGTCAATTCCGCGAGCCATCCTGTCACTTTCTTCACGGTAATCCTGCGGGAATAGGCGAGAAATTCCGGCAGCAGCGCCACAATAATGAGAGAAATAATAGTGATGCAGGGTAGCGGCAGCGGCAGCGACGTCACGTCGTAGTTATACGACCGGCCTACCATCGGAATAATCAGCAGGATCAATGACGCGAGGACGATCAGGGCCATGAAAAATATTCTGAATCCAGGATTTTTCCATAGTTTTTCCGGCTTTTGATCGACATCGATGAAACACACATTCGCCACATTCATGCAGCGCGCCCCGTAGGAATTGCGGGTGATGACGATGCTGCCGTGCGTGTCCACGATTTCCTCGCGGATGGGCACGCCCTCGGCTCCGTTGTAGGCTACCTTGGGTTCACGGCGGATGGGCGCGCCGCCCGCCAGTTTCTCCCGCAGCGCCTCGTCGGCCCGCGCGCGGGCCATGTCCTGGGCTTCCTGCTGGCTCGCCAGTGACCATCCGAAACGCTGGATGGCAAACTGGCTGTCGCCTTGGCCGTGTTGGGTGGTGTGCGTCGCCCAGTAGCGCGGAATCAGCATACGGACCCTCCTGCTTTCATCAAGGGCCGGGCGCTGAATGGATCCTGACCCTGGCCGTCAGCTTAATTCTTGTTCCTGTTTTCATTCTTGTTCTTGTTCTTGTTTTGTTTTTGTTCGTTTTTTACTTGTTCTTATTCGGAGCGCACCTTGAACAGCGCCGCCACCTTGCGCTTGGGCTTGATGTTGGCCGACAAGCCGCTAACGCGGGCGGGGCGGGGGGGCTGCTCCCAGGCGGGCGGCTGATCGGGCGGCGCGGCGGGGGCTTGGTAGGGCTGATCGAAAAAAGGATCTGCGGGTAACGCGGCGGCTGGCAGCGCGCGGCGCTGCGTGGGGCGCGGGGGCTGCTGCTGCCGTTCGTCGCTCCAGCGGCGGCGACCATCGTTGAAGCGCCCGCGCGGTTTTTCTTCCTCGAAGGTGAGGTGTTCCGGGTCGGCTTTCTTGCCGAGCAGCTTTTCCACTTCGCCGAGCAGGCGGCTGTCGTGCCGCGTGACGAGCGTGACGGCCAGCCCCGACGCCCCGGCGCGCCCGGTGCGGCCGATGCGGTGCACGTAGTCTTCGGCGTTGAAGGGCACGTCGTAGTTGAAGACGGCGGGCACATCCTTGATGTCCAGCCCGCGCGCGGCCACGTCGGTGGCCACCAGCACGCTGCAGCTGCGGTTGGCA
>JAIRVJ010000044.1 GCA_031253955.1 Burkholderiaceae bacterium
GCCGCGCATCGCCTGCCGGCGCGATGCGCAGATGCTCACGCTTGAAGCCTTGCTGCCTCTGTCCGCCCTGCCCACGTTCAGCGGCCCGCTGCGCCTGGGTCTGGCGGCAGTCATCGAAACGGCGGATGGCGCGTTGAGCTACTGGGCGCTCTCGCACCCCGCCGCGCGGCCCGACTTTCACCAGCGCGCCGGCTGGACGCTGCGGCTGGCCACGCCATGAAAACCGGTCTCGAACGTTTCATCGAAGATCCCGCCCTGCGCGCGCCGCTGGCAGGCCGCCGCGTGGCGTTGCTGGCGCATCCGGCCTCCGTCACACGCGATCTCACGCACGCGCTGGACGCACTCGCCACACTGCCGGACGTGCGCCTTGCCGCCGCCTTCGGCCCGCAGCACGGCCTGCGCGGCGACAAGCAGGACAACATGGTGGAATCGCCCGACTTCACCGACCCGCGCCTTGGTATCCCCGTGTTCAGCCTGTACGGCCAGGTGCGCCGCCCGACCGAAACGATGCTCGGCAGCTTCGACGTGCTGCTGGTCGATCTGCAAGACCTGGGCTGCCGCATCTACACCTTCATCACAACTTTGCGCTACATGCTGGAAGCGGCGGCGGCGCGCGGCAAGGCGGTGTGGGTGCTGGACCGCCCCAACCCCATTGGCCGCCGGGCAGAAGGGCTGCGGCTGCGCGAAGGCTGGGAGAGTTTTGTCGGCGCCGGCCCGCTGCCCATGCGCCACGGCCTCACGCTGGGCGAGCTGGGCCGCTGGTTCATCGCCCGGCTCAAACTCGATCTGGAATACCGCGTGATTCCCCTGCAAGGCTGGCAGCCCGGCGCCGCCCCCGGCCACGGCTGGCCGCTGCACGAGCGCACCTGGATCAACCCCAGCCCCAACGCCCCAAATTTGTGGATGGCGCGCGCCTACCCCGGCACGGTGATGCTGGAAGGAACCACCTTGTCGGAAGGGCGCGGCACCACGCGCCCGCTGGAACTGTTTGGCACGCCGGGCATCGACCCGCGCCGCCTGCTGGCCGACATGCGGCTGCTGGCTCCCCAATGGCTGGCCGGCTGCCGGCTGCGCGAATGCTGGTTCGAGCCGGTCTTTCACAAATACGCGGGCCAGTTGTGCGCCGGGCTGCAAATCCACACCGAAGACCCCGCGCACTACAGCCATGCGGCCTTTCAACCCTGGCGGCTGATTGCGCTGGCCTTCAAGGCGCTGCGCCGGCAGCAGCCGGACGATCCGCTGTGGCGCGACTTCGCCTACGAATACGAGCGCGAGCGCCTGCCCATCGACCTTATCAACGGCGGCCCCCTGCTGCGCCAGTGGGTGGACGACCCCGCCGCCACCCCCGCCGACCTGCAAGCCCTGGCCGCTGCCGACGAAGCCGCGTGGCTGGACGAGCGCGCGCCGTTTTTGCTGTATTGATTGAAATTGATAGCTAATAGCTAGCGTATTGAATGGTTTTGATGCATTTTTTATACATTAAAACCATATAATACCTTGGTAAAAAGCTATCAAAACAATATCTCAAAGTTTTCCCGGATGGGGTGATCGCATCTAAATTTGTTAAGAATCAACAAGTGGGCGATGGAGCACGGATGTAGGGGCGAAAAATTTTTCGCCCTTGCGCTCAAAAGAGCGAAGGCGCTGGCAAGGAGACGCCGCAGGGCGAAAAATTTTTCGCCCCTACGAAGGCACATCGCGTCGAAATCGAACGGGTTGATTTGAATGGAATTTAGATGCGATCGCCCTGCGAACCCCGGCGTTTGCAAGGCCGCCACGTTGCGGTTCGCTTTACGCGCCACAACCCATGCGCGCTGCAAAAAGTTCTCCCACACTCCACGATAATGGCCCATGCCCACAGCCCCTTCACACCCCTTGCTCTCCGTCACCGAAGAACCGCAGCCTTTGAACGCTCCGCGCTCGCGCGCCGATTTGTTCTGGTCGTTCAGTTGGCTGGCCTTGCAGGGGTTTGGCGGCGTGCTGGCGGTGGTGCAGCGCGAGCTGGTAGAAAAAAAACGCTGGATGAGCAATGCCCAGTTCGTCGAAGACTGGGCGGTGGCGCAAATCCTGCCCGGCCCCAACGTGGTTAATCTGGCGCTGATGATCGGCGGGCGCTACTTTGGCGCGGGCGGGGCGTTCAGCGCGCTGGCCGGCATGTTGTTTTTCCCGACGCTGGTGGTGCTGGCGGTAGCCGCGGCGTTCGGCGCGGTGGCCGATCTGCAAGCCGCGCAGGGCGCGCTGCGCGGCATGGGCGCGGTGGCCGCCGGGCTGCTGATGGCCACGGGCATCAAACTGATGGCGGCGCTGCGGCTCAACGTGATGGGCCGGCGGCTGTGCCTGGCGCTGGCGGCGCTGTCCTTCGTGGCGGTAGCGCTGCTGCGCGTGCAGATGATCTGGCTGGTGCTGGGGCTGGGGCCGCTCAGTTGCCTGTGGGCGTGGCGCTGCCTGGGCGTGCAGGCGGGCGCGCGGCGGACACCCGGTAAATCATGAGCGCGTCCGACTGGCTGCAACTGCTGCTGCATTTTTTGACGCTGTCGCTGCTGGCGGTGGGCGGGGCCATTACCACCGCGCCGGACATGCACCGCTTTCTGGTCGATCAGCGGCATTGGATGACCGATCCGCAATTCAGCTCCTCCATCGCCATCGCCCAGGCCGCCCCCGGCCCCAACGTGCTGTTCGTCGCGCTCATGGGCTGGAACGTGGGCCTGAACGCCGGCGGCGGCGCGGGCGGCGGCGTGCCGGCCTACGCGCTGGCGCTGCTGGGCGCAGCCATCACCATGTTCGGCATGATGCTGCCCTCCGGGGTGCTGACCTACGCGGCCACGCGCTGGGCGCACCGCAACCGCGAGCTGCGCGGCGTGCGCGCCTTCAAGGCCGGCATGGCGCCGCTGGTGGTGGCGCTGCTGCTGTCGGCCGGCTGGGTGCTGGCCAGCGGCCAGCACAGCCCTGCGGGCAACTGGCGGCTGTGGCTGCTCACCGCCGTGGCCGCCCTGATCGTCTGGCGCACCCGCATCCACCTGCTATGGCTGATCGGCGCGGGGGCGCTGCTGGGGGTGATGGGGTGGATTTAGGGGCGTTTTGATCTGGCTGGCAGCGATCCTTTCGCCTCGGGTGACAAGAAGAAAAGAGACGCCAGTTGTAGGGGCGAAAAATCTTTCACCCTTGCGCTAAAAAAGAACGGCACCTTGTATGAGATGCCGCTGGGAGAAAAATCTTTCGCCCCTACACCCTGCCGCCTTATGGTTCCGCCAGCAAAAGCGGCAGCCATTGGGCAGAGGGGCCGGCAATCCGCAGGTGGGCGGCCTGGTCCAGATCGGTCGGCTCCGGGTTGAGCACCACCACATGCGCGCCCGAATCGCGCGCCAGGTGCGCCAGCCCGGCAGCGGGGTACACCACGCCGGAGGTGCCCACCACCAGCATCAGATTGCACGTGCCGGCGGCGTGCTCGGCGGCGGATAGGGCGTCTTCTGGCAGCGCCTCGCCGAACCACACCACCGCCGGGCGCACCAGGTTGCGGCATTCGGCGCAGTACGGGGGGCGGCCTGGCTCGGCGGCGGCGGGATCGCACCCGCCCCCTGCTCCGCCGTACAGATCGCTTTTCAGGCACGGGTGGAGCCAGCGGTTTTCAAACAGATCGCCGTGCAGCGCCAGCACGCCCGTGCTACCGGCTTTTTGGTGCAGCCGGTCCACGTTCTGCGTGATGATCGTCATGCGCCCCGGATGCCGCTGCTGAAATTCGGCCAGCGCCGCATGGCCCGCGTTGGGCTGCGCGTCGCGCAGGTTTTCGCGCCGCTGGGCGTACCAGTCCCACACGCGCCGCGGGTTGCGCCGGAAGGCTTCTTCAGTCGCTAAATCTTCGGGGCGCAAGTTGGCCCATATGCCGGTCTGCGCGTCGCGGAAAGTGGGCACGCCCGATTCGGCGCTCACGCCCGCGCCCGTGAGCACGGCAATGCGCCGCGCCTGGCGCACCCACAGGCGGGCTTGCTCCAGCGTGCCCATTGGGGTCATACCAATTGGGGTCGGAGTAAGATTTTTTTCAATGCTCAACGCTTAACCCCGCAGCGGATCAGGAAAAATCTTACTCTGACCCCAACTGGCACGCTGCCGCCGCGCTTCATACAAACATACGCCGGCGGCCACGGAAACGTTCAGGCTCTCCACCGCGCCCTGCATGGGGATGCGCACCAGTTGGTCGCATTTTTCTCGCGTGAGCCGGCGCATCCCCGCGCCTTCGGCGCCCAGCACCAGAACGGCGGGGCCGCGCAGATCGGCCTGGTAGAGCGTTTGCGGCGCCTGGTCATCGGCCCCCGTCACCCACAGGCCGCGCTCTTGCAGCTCGCCCAGCGTGCGCACCAGGTTGGTCACCATGAAATAGGGCACCGTCTCCGCCGCGCCGCTGGCGACCTTGGCGACCGTGGCGCTGATGCCGGCGGCGTGATCCTTGGGCGCGATCACCGCGTGCGCGCCCGCGCCGTCCGCCACACGCAGACACGCGCCCAGGTTGTGCGGATCGGTCACGCAGTCCAGCGCCAGCAACAGGGGCGGCTCCGGCAGCGCGTCCAGCAAATCGTCGAGCGAGTTTTGGCGCTCCAGGGGCCGCACGCGCGCCACCACGCCTTGGTGCGCCGCGCCGCCGGCCAGCCCGGAAAGGCGCGCGGCATCGGCCTCGATCACGCGCACGCCCGCCTCGGCAGCGCGGGCCAGAAACTGCTTCATGCGCGCGTCGCGCCGCGCCGGATCGGCGAACACCTCCACCACCGACGCGGGCGCGGCCTTCAGGCGCACGCTGACGGCGTGAAATCCGAACAATACTTGCTGCGAGGCGATCATGCGGGGATTATGCGGTGGGCGGGCGGGACAAAAAACCGCCCGCAGTAGGGGCGAAAAATCTTTCGCCCCTATACCCGCGCTCCATCGCCGACTTGTTAATTCTTAAGAAATTTAGATGCGATTGTCTTGGAAGGTATGATGGAATGCTATTTTTTTAATAGCTATTTTCAAAGACATAATATGAATTTATTATGAATAAGTAGTTATAAATATATATAAATCAAGGGTGTGAAGCTATTGAAGCAGTAGTTTTGTTCGTCATTCAGGCGCAAGGGTACGGGCAACAGCTTGGAGCGGTTTTTCTACCCCGCCCGCTTGCGAGAAAGGGGAAAGCCAAACGTTCAACCTCTTTCATCGGCCACAATGCGCTCGGCCTCCGGCGTCAAACAGCGATGGCGCGGTTGTGGGTGACCGGCGCCAGCGCTGTGCCTTGCCTGCGGTGGAGGTCGAACTTCAGATCTATCACCCTTTGGCCGGCGCTTGCGCCGTTATTGAAGTGAGCATGCAACGCATTTGCGCCAAGCAGGCACTGGCCGATCTGGCCAGTTTCGACGCCGTGATCGACACGCGCAGTGAAAGCGAGTTCGCGCTCGACCACCTGCCCGGCGCCCTGAACTGGCCCAGCCTGCGCGACGCGGAGCGCGAGCGCGTGGGCCTGCTCGACAAACAAGCCGGCCCCTTCGAGGCGCGCAAGCTCGGCGCGGCGCTGGTAGCGCGCAACATCGCCACGCACACCGAGCGCGCGTGCCTGGACAAACCCAAATCATGGAAGCCGCTCGTGTACTGCTGGCGCGGCGGCCAGCGCAGCGGCGCGCTGGCGCTGGTGCTGGGGCAAATCGGCTTCCGGGTGACGGTGATCGAAGGCGGCTACAAGGCGTTTCGCGCCGCGCTGCTGGCCGACTTGCCCCGGCTGGTGGCGCCGCTGCGCTTTGAGGTAATTTGCGGCCCCACCGGATCGGGCAAAACGCGGCTGCTGCACGCGCTGGCGCAAGCCGGCGCGCAAACGCTCGACCTGGAGGCGCTGGCCAGCCACCGCGCCTCGGTGCTGGGCGTGATTCCGGGCCAGCCGCAGCCCGCGCAAAAACGCTTCGATACCCTGCTGTGGCAGGCGCTGGCTGCGCTCGACGCGGCGCGGCCCGTGTTCGTCGAAGCCGAAAGCAAGAAGGTCGGCAACCTGAGCGTGCCCGAATGCCTGATGGCCGCCATGCGCGCCAGCCCTTGCGTGCGCATCGACCTGTCCGAAACCGAGCGCGTGGCCCTGCTGCTGGAAGACTATCCCTACTTCGTGCAAGCCCCCGATTTTTTCTGCCAGCGCCTCACGGCCCTGACCGCGTTGCGCGGTCGCGCGGTGGTTGAAAGCTGGATCGCCGCCGTGCGCGCCGGCCAGCTTGAGGCCGTGGTGCGCGAACTGCTCGCCCGCCACTACGACCCCGGCTACGAAAAATCCACCCGGCACAACTTCGCCCAATTCGACCAGGCGCGCACCGTGACGCTGCAAAACCGCTCCGCCGCAGCCTTGGGGCGGGCGGCGAAGTTGCTTAGGCGTTGAGCGGTGAATGACGGGGAATGTAGGGGCGAAAAATTTTTCGCCCCTACATGGGCAACGTCGTTATGAATTCCCCTCCAACGCCCCCAGTGCCCGCGCCAAATCCGCCTGCAAATCCCTCCCATCTTCCAGCCCGGCGCAAAAGCGCACCAGCGTGCCGCGCGCCAGGTGCGCGGGCCAGCTCGGGCGCATTTCGTTCAGGTTGTACGGCATCACCAGACTGACCGGGCCGCCCCAGCTATAGCCGAGCCGGAACAGGCGCAGCGCGTCGCAAAAAGCATCCACCTGCGCTTGCGGGTAGCGTTCATGCACGATCACGCTCCACAGCCCGGCTGCCGCGCCTTGCCCGGCCGCATCCGCCGCGCCGCACACCTGCCGCCAGTGCGCGTGGCCGGGCGCAGTGGGCAGCGCCGGGTGCAGCACTTGCGCGAATTGCGGCTGCGCGGCGCACCAGCGGGCCAGCGCGCGCGCGGCGCGGTCGGCGGCGGCGTAGCGCAGCGGCAGGCTGGGCAGCGAGCGCAAGACGGCTTCCGCGTCGTTGCCGCCCACGCCCAAGCCCAGGTGCATGTGGGCGAGCTTCAGGCGCAGGTGCAGCGCCTCTTCGCGCGTGGTGATGGCGCCCATCAGCACGTCGCCGCCGCCGCTGGGGTATTTGGTGAGGGCGTGTGCCGACACATCCACGCCTAGGCCCGCGCCGTCCAGATCGAAAGGGTTGAAGGCAAGACCCGCGCCCCAGGTGTTGTCCAGCGCGCAAGTCACCCCGCGCTCGCGGCACAGGCGCGTTTGCCCGATCAGGTCGGGGAACTCCAGCGTGACCGAACCGGCGGCTTCCAGCCACACCAGCCGCGTGCGCGCGTTGATGCGCGCGGCCAGATCGTTCAAATCCAGTGGGTCGTAAATCCAGTGCGCGATGCCGTAGCGCGCCAGTTGGCCTTGGGCCAGCGCCAGATTGGGGCCGTAGGCGTTACCCGGAATCAGCACCTCATCGCCCGCTTGCAGCAGCGCCAGCGCTACGGTAGCCATGGCCGCCAGCCCGCTGGGCGCAAGCAGGCATTGCAGGCCGCCTTCCAGCGCGGCGATACGCTCTTCCAGCGTGAAGGTAGTCGGCGTGCCGTGCAGGCCGTAGGTGTAGCCGGATTTGTCTTTCCACTGGCGCGCGCGCAGCGCCGCCACGTTGGGAAAGAACACGGTGGAGGCCTTGAACACACCCGGCTGCGGCGCGTCAAAACCGGCGGGCGGGGCGTAAAGATGATGAATCAGCCCGGTGGATGCGGCGTGGTGTGCATTCATGCGGCAATGGTAGTGTTTTCGTTCCGCCGATGACCCTTAGAACGTGTTTGCGATCCCGGCGCGGGCGGGCGGGCGTGGACTTGGGCGTTGAGCATCGGGCGCGTTTGACCGCATCGGGCTGGCCGCCGCCATGTTCCGGCAATAATCACGTTTGATTTTTTCAACCCGTTTTTCACAGGAGACGACATGAACGCCAAGCCATTTCAACCCCTGAGCCGCCGCGCCCTGCTGCTGGGCCTGGCGGCTTTTTCCGCCGGCTGGACGCTGCCGGCCCAGGCTGCCGACGACTGGCCAAGCCGCCCGATCCGCCTGATCGTGCCCTTTTCGCCGGGCGGCGCCACCGACGTCGTGGCGCGCCTGGTCTCGCAAAAACTGGGCGAGGCGCTCAAGCAGTCGGTGGTGATCGAAAACCGGTCGGGCGCCAGCGGCATGATCGGCACCGAAGCGGTGGCGCGCGCCGCGCCCGACGGCTACACCCTGCTCCTCAACAGCGCGGGCGCGCAAACGCTCAGCCCCGTGCTCTACAAGGCCAACTACGACTCGCTCAAGAGCTTCGCGCCGGTCAGCCTGATCGCCAACATCGGCTTCGTCATGGTGGTCAATCCCAAGGTGCCGGCCGCGTCGGTCAAGGAATTCGTCGCGCTGGCGCGCAGCGGCAAGCGGCCCATGAGCTTTGCGGGCGGCAGCAGCCTGGTCAGCCTGATCGGCGAGCAGTTCAAGATCACCATCGGCGCGCCGGAGATGGTCAACGTGCAGTACAAGGGCACCGGCCCGCAGATGCAGGCGGTGGTCGGCGGCGAGGTGGACATGACCATCGACCCCTTCAACTCGCTGGAGATGATCCGCGCCGGCAAGCTGCGCGCGCTGGCCGTGTTTTCCGAGAAACGCTCGCCCTCGCTGCCTGATGTGCCGACCATGAAGGAGCAGGGTTTCGACATGGTGTTCAACTCCTGGGCCGCCCTGCTCGCCCCGGCGGGCACGCCGCCGGCCATCGTGCAGCGCCTGCATACCGAAATCGCCAAAATCGTGGCGCTGCCCGAAGTGCGCGAGCAACTGGCCAGAATCGACTACGAGCCGATCGGCGGCACCCCGGAGCAGTTGGCCACCCTCATCGCCGACGACACCGCGCGCTGGCGCAAGATCGTCAAGGACACCAAGTTCATGGCGGAGCCTTGAGTTTTCCCCCTCCCTACCGAGGAACCTCTATGAAGCGCAAGTTCTGTATGGCGACTGACCTATATGCTTCGTCATTCCCGCGAAGGCGGGAATCCATGAGCGCCACCTCCAAACCAACGCTGCCTGGATTCCCGCCTTCGCGGGAATGACGAAGGAGAAGTTGCGCCGCACATGCCAGCCGGTTCCGGGGCGTAAGCTGGCAGCGTACTGTGCAGCATCAGTCTCTTTCGCGGGAGAGGAAACAACAAAATCAAAACCGTTCTAAACGCAAAACGCTCATTGAAAGACCACCCATGAACTTCACCCTCAGCAACGACCAGCGCGCCCTGGTGGACGCCATTGAGCGCCTGTGCGCCGACTTTCCCATCGAATACTGGCGCGAGCAGGACGAGCGCGCGCAGTACCCGCACGCCTTTCACCAAGCCGTCGCCCAAAGCGGGTGGCTGGGCATCGCCATGCCCGAAGCGCAAGGCGGCGCGGGGCTGGGCATTACCGAGGCGGCGCTGATGATGCGCACCATCAGCGCCTGCGGCGCGGGCATGTCCGGCGCGTCGGCGATCCACATGAACATCTTCGGCCTGAACCCTGTGGTAGTTTTCGGCACCGACGAGCAGCGCCAGCGTTTTCTGCCGCCGCTCATCGCGGGCCAAGAAAAAGCCTGCTTTGCCGTGACCGAACCCGATGCCGGCCTGGACACCACGCGCCTGAAAACCCAGGCTGTGCGCCAGCCGGACGGTAACTACCTCATCAGCGGCCGCAAGATCTGGATCTCCACCGCGCAGGTGTCCGACCGCATGTTGATCCTCACGCGCACCACGCCGTTGGAACAGGTCAAAAAACCCACGCAGGGTCTCACGCTGTTTTTTGCCAAACTCGACCGCGAGCGCGTGGAAGTGCGCGAAATCCACAAACTGGGCCGCGCCGCCGTCGATTCCAACATGCTGTTCATCGACGCGTTGCCCGTGCCCGCCATCGACCGCATCGGCGAGGAAGGGCACGGCTTTGAATACATCCTGCACGGCCTGAACCCGGAGCGCATCCTGATCGCCGCAGAGGCCGTCGGCCTGGGCCGCGCGGCGTTGCGCATCGCTTCCAAATATGCGCAAGAGCGCGTGGTGTTTGGCCGCCCCATCGGCCAGAACCAGGGCGTGGCGCACCCGCTGGCGCGCGCCTGGGCCAATCTGGAAGCGGCCGACCTCATGATGCTCAAGGCCGCTACGCTCTACGACGCCGGCCAGCCCTGCGGCATCGAGGCCAACGCCGCCAAATACCTCGCCGCCGAAGCCGCGCACGACGCTTGCCAGAACGCCATCCTCACCCTGGGCGGCATGGGCTACGCCAAGGAATACCACGTCGAGCGCCTGCTGCGCGAGAGCTACATCCCGCGCATCGCCCCCGTCAGCCCGCAGATGATCCTGAACTTCATCGCCGAGAAGGTGCTGGGGCTGCCCAAGTCGTATTGAGGCGCCTTCTTCTGCCTGCCCGGGAACCTCGTCATTGCCGCGCAGGCGCATAGGCGCTAACTTGGGGGCGCGAGTGCGCGATTTTCTCCCTCTCCCACTCGTGGGAGAGGGCTGGGGAGAGGGCCAGCCGAAGGCTGGAGGAGCGCATCCACGACCCTTGCGCCCATGCCTTTGTTTTGCGCCGCGCTTGGGAAGATGCGCTGCTACCGGCCTGCCGGCCGACCCTCTCCCCTGCCCCTCTCCCGCAAGCGGGCGAGGGGAAAGAAAGGTTAGCGCCTATGCGCGCAGGCGGAAATGACGAAATTATGGAATCATGCGCTTGACTGAACCGTATGGCCTTTAGCGTAAGAAACAATTAATTTGATAGCTATATGCCTTAGCATAATATGGATTTACTAGACTTTTATATAATAAAACCATGTCAAAATAAAGCATTCAGCTATCATAAATGAATCCGCCAGAACCGGTTTCCAGGCTCAACGCCAAGCCCTCAACGCCCCACCCTATGAACTACGACACCGAATACCCCGAAGGCGGCGTGCCCATCAAGATGTGGACGCGCGGCGTGCCCGTCGAGGATGAAGCGAAGAAGCAACTGGCCAACGCGGCGCGGCTGCCCATCGTGTTCCGGCACATCGCGGCCATGCCCGACGTGCATCTGGGCATCGGCGCGACGGTGGGTTCGGTCATCCCCACGCGCAAGGCGATCATTCCCGCCGCTGTCGGCGTGGACATCGGCTGCGGCATGATGGCCTGCAAAACCACGCTGTGCGCCGTGGATCTGCCCGACAACCTCGGCCCGCTGCGCGCCGCCATTGAAAAAGCCGTGCCGCACGGCTCCACCCCGCGCAAGCTTGGGCGCGACGAGGGCAGTTGGGACGAGCCGCCCGCGCCCGTCGATCAGGCCTGGGCCACGCTGGCCGAAGAGTTCGACGCGCTGTGCGAGCTGCACCCACGCCTGGAAAAAACCAACAACCGCAAGCACCTGGGCACGCTGGGCACGGGCAACCATTTCATCGAAATCTGTCTGGATGAAGACGGCGCGGTGTGGCTCATGCTGCATTCCGGCTCGCGCGGCGTGGGCAACGCCATCGGCACGCATTTCATCGACCTGGCGAAAAAAGACGCCGAGCAGCGCCAGCGCAACCTGCCCGACCGCGACCTGGCCTACTTCGAGGAAGGCGCGCGCTACTTCGGCGACTACGTGCGCGCCGTCGGCTGGGCGCAGCGTTTCGCGGCGCGCAACCGCGAGGTGATGATGGGCAACCTGATCGCCACCGTGCGCAAGGTCATCGCCAAACCGTTCGATTCACATGTGCAAGCCGTGAACTGCCACCACAACTACGTGCAGCAGGAGCGCCACTTCGGCGAAGACGTGTTCGTCACCCGCAAAGGCGCGGTCAGCGCCAGGCGGGGCGAGCTGGGCATCATCCCCGGCAGCATGGGCGCGCGCAGCTACATCGTGCGCGGCCTGGGCAACCCCGAAAGTTTCGACAGTTGCAGCCACGGCGCCGGGCGCGCGATGAGCCGCACGCAGGCCAAAAAACGCTTTACCGTGGCCGATCAGATCGCGGCCACCGAAGGCGTCGAATGCCGCAAGGACGAAGCCGTGATCGACGAAATTCCGATGGCCTACAAGGACATCGACGCGGTGATGCAAGCGCAAAACGATCTGGTGGAAGTGGTGCACACGCTCAAGCAGGTGGTGTGTGTGAAGGGGTAATGTTCAGGCCACCGCAGCTTGCAGCGCGCGCACGCGCGGCTGCTTGTGCTGCATGGCCCGCCACAGGTCATAGTTGGCCTGCAAGCTGATCCAAAAGCGCGCAGTCCCCGCGCCCGACTTTTCCAGCCGCAGCGCAAGATCGGGACTGATGCCGCCCCTGCCATTGAGCACGCGCGAGAGCGTGATGCGCGACACCGCCAGCCTGCCCGCAGCCTCCGTCACCGACAGGTTCAACGGCTCGAACACCATCTCTTTGAGAATTTCGCCCGGATGGGGATGGGTATGAATCATGGCCGCGCCCTCAGTGGTAATCCTGGTAATCGACGAGTTCGACATCGGTTCCGATAAAGCGGAAAGTAATGCACCAGTTGCCATTCACCCACGCCGACCAATGATCTTTCAAGCCGCCCTTAAGCGGGTGCAGCCCCAAGCCCGGCTGGATCAGGTCTTGCGGCCCTGCCGCCACATCGAGCATGGCAAGGATCATGGCCAGCTTCCTCGCGTGGGCCGCCTGAATACACCGCGCCGAGCCGGTGCGGTAGAAAGCTTCAAGCCCCTTGTGCCGAAAGCTGACGATCATAGCCCAGTGTATCATGTGTTTATACAGTTTGCGGACGGCTTGAATGTCATGACCCCATCCATGTTCCGCCTGACCTTCCTGGGCACCTCCTCCGGCGTGCCCACGCGCGAGCGCAACGTGAGCGCGCTGGCGGTGCAAAGCGTGCCCGGCGCGGAGTGGCTGCTGGTCGATTGCGGCGAGGGCACGCAGCACCGGCTGCTGCACACGCGGCTGGCGCTGCGCGATCTGGCGGCGGTGTGCATCACGCACGCGCATGGCGATCATTGCTACGGGCTGCCGGGCCTGCTCAAGAGCGCGGGCATGGCCGGGCGCACCGCGCCGCTGACGCTGATCGCGCCGCTGCCGGTGTGGCAATGGCTGCAAGCCACCTACGCGCTCACCGCCGCCGCGCTGCCTTACGAAGTGCGGCATGTGGATGCCGATGCGTGGGTGTGGCGCAGCGCCGCAGCCACGCTGCGCATCGAACGCCATGCCACGCTGCACCGCGTGCCCACGCACGCCTTCCGCATCGAGGCCACGCAAACCCAGGTGCGCCTGAAGACCGAGGCGCTACGCGCCGCCGGCCTGCCGCCCGGCCCCGCATGGCGGGCCTTGCACGATGGGCAGGATGTGCCCTTTGCCAGCGCCCCCAACGGCCTGCTGCGCAGCGCCGATTGCACCGAAACGCACACGCAGCGCGCCTGCATCGTGATCGGCGGCGACAACGCCGACCCCGCGCTGCTGCGCGCCGCCTGCGCGGGCGCGCAACTGCTGGTGCACGAAGCCACCTTCACCCAAACCGCGCTCGACGAGGTGGGGCAGCAATGGATGCACAGCTCGGCCCGCATGACGGCGGCCTTCGCCGAATCAGCGGGCGTACCCAACCTCATCCTCACCCACCTGAGCGCGCGCCACCAGCAGCCCGAAGGCGTGGCCGCGCTGCGCGCGGAAGCCGCCGCGCATTACCACGGCGCGCTGTGGATCGCCAATGATTTCGACATGTTCACGCTGGATGCGCAGGGAATGCTCACGCTTGATTTTTCCTCGCCCGCGCGTGGAACATAGCAGGTTTTTCTCTACGAATACGCGCCGCCAATGCGACGAGATATTTTGGGCTTCGCGTTTCACACTCCCAAATCACCAAAACCTTCCAACCCAGAGTTTCCAATTCATTCCGACAACGAACGTCTCGCGCTATGTTACCGTCCAGCTTGCGATTCCAATAATCCGCGTGTGACTTGGGGCGGGCGGCAGCTTCGCAATTGGGGTGCTGGTGCCAAAAGCACCCATGCACGAACAGCGCAATACGACGGCTTGGAAACACCAGATCAGGCGCGCCAGGTAACTGCCGGTCATGGAGCCGAAAGCGCAGACCGGCGGCATGAAGAAATCGCCGCACGACTATTTCCGGTCCAGTATCACAGGAACGCACGGCCCGCATGGTGCGGCTGCGTTGCTGCGGCGTCTCAGTCACGGACGAAATTCAATTTTCAGGCTGGGGTCGGTTTCGAATTTTTCGACAATCTGGTTGTAGCGCATCACCACATCCTCGACAGCATCGCGCCGGCCTTCCGCAGCAAACTTGCCCAACTCGTAGAGGTTCAAGGCCACGAATTGTTCAATCTCAAAAATGTCGATGCGATCGCCTACGCCGGCATTCTCTGCTAGCCCTTCAGCAACCGTCACCCCTCGCTTTGTCGTAACGATAATTGGCCGATGGCCGTCATTGAGGTTGTCACGGCAGCGGTCAATGACCGCCTCGCCGGGAGCCGTAGTAACGTGAACTGCCACATCACCAATGAAGAAATCGCCAGCGCGGCTTGATTGCGCGTCGGACGTTGAAAAGCTGTTGTGCTCAAAGCGCCCAGCGCCTAAGGCGCAATCGAGCTTGGCGCCTACCAAGTGTTGTAACACCGCGCCGGCGTATTGCATTCCTGGCGCATTGCGTTGTCGTTCTTCGGCCTGAGCGATTACATCTCGCACCAAAGTTCGCAGGCTGCGCGAAGCGTCCAGTCGAATCTTGAACGGCTTCGCCGAAAAGAACTCTTGCACACGTTGAATCCAAAATGCTTCCACGGCATCAAGATCGACCGGCCCGTCGACAGCCTGATCGTTGAGGAAAGTCACATAGTCACGCATGTTGCCAATGCCGCCGCGACTGGTGCGCCCGCCTTCAGCAGCTAAAACGCGGGTAATGCCGTGGCGCTTGAGTATTGCCTGCACTGCCCCTTTGCCCAAGCCGCGCACCTGCCCTCCTCCGTCGGTCAATAGCTTGTTCGGGTTCAGCGGAAAGCCCTCGCGGGCGTATTGCGTAATCACCAGTGCAACGGATAAAGGGCCTTTTCCGCCAAAATTCTTCTCGCGATTAAACGCGCATAGAGCCGCTTCCAAACCCGCCATTACGCCGCCCTCCTTTCGAGCGCCAAAGCTGACGTCAATAGCGGCTCCAAGAGGTGTTCGGCCAGAAAACGAACTACCGGCACCGCCACACCGTCGCCGGCTAAATGATAGGCGTCATTGTAATTTTGAGGCAGCGTATAAGTATCCGACAAACCCATGAGGCGCGCTGCTTCGCGCGGCGACAGTAGGCGCGAACGAATGCGCTCGCGCTCAATAATCATGATGGTTTGCCGACTTGACCCGCCGGCGGGCGTGCGCAAACAGCCGGCCACGTTATCCAAGCGGATTTCGGCGCGCTGCACTTTTTGCCCATCAGAACCATTGGCGCGAGTGCGTTTGTAGATCGCGCCTACCACGCGGCGCATGGTTCTCTTGGCCGCTTCAACCTTTATCAAGTTATTCGGGTTCATCATGGAGAGCAATTTCTCGGTTTCAGCGGCCCCATTCCAAGTAATGCTGCACGGTTCATCTTCCACCAGATCGGCCAAAACAGACGGGCGCGCTGGCGGCTCAGGCAAACGCCACCACACCCAAGAACGTTGGGAATCTTTCGATAGTTTGCCGTAAGCCGTAACCAGCGCGCGCGGATGCCACGGCTCTTGCGGACCGCCGGCGGTCAGAACATGAGAGATCGGCGAGGACTTATGCACACCCACGATGAACAGACGCGGGCGCGACTGCGGCAAAAAGTGAACTGCATTCAGCACTGCGGCCCCGAACCGGTAGCCGCTACTGGATAAGGCAGCGCCGATTGTGGCGAAGTCCTCCCCACCATGCGAGCTAAGAGCGCCGCACACGTTTTCCAGGACAACCAAACGCGGCGCTCGCCCTTCTTCGCCCAAGGTTTTGATCAGTTTCCAAAATGGCCAGAAAGTGCCAGATCGTTTGCCATGAAGGCCCGCGCCAGCACCGGCCAGGGAAAGGTCTTGGCAAGGAAAAGATGCCCACGCAAGATCAGCCTCCCCAGGCAAGTCGGCTGTTGTCAATGCAGCCACGTCTTCGATTTGCAAATGGTCATTGCCCCAATTCGCGGCGTAGCTGGCCGCTTTCTTCGAATCGAAGTCATTGGCAAACAGGCACTGCCAGTCAAGACCAAGACCCGCCCGAGCCATCCCGCCACCTGCGAAAAATTCATAGAAACTAGCCATTAAATATTATTGTGGCATTTTTGTGGCAACCCGTTGTCCCGATGGGCAAGCCATCAGGCACCGGCTGGCCGCTCCTGATCGGCCAGATCGAACACCGCGATGCTTTCCACGTGCGCGGTGTGCGGGAACATGTTGACCACGCCCGCCGCCGCGCAGCGGTAGCCGGCCTGGTGCACCAGCAGGCCGGCGTCGCGCGCCAACGTAGCGGGGTTGCAACTGACATAAACGATGCGGCGCGGGGGCTGCCAGTGTTCGGCTCCGGGCGGCAGTGGCGTGACGTCTTGCGCGCCGCTGCGCGCTTGCTGAATGGCGGCCAGCGCCATGACGAGCGCGAAGGCGCCTTCGCGTGGGGGATCGACCAGCCAGCGGTCGGCCAGGCCATCAAGCACCAGTTGGGCTGCGCTCATCTCGAACAGATTGCGCGCTACAAAATTTATATCTGCTCGCCCAATCCCAGTCTTGGCTAGAGGCTGATTTTGCTTAAAATTTTGACGGGCGCGGGCGACCAGCGCCTCGCTGCCTTCCACCCCCAGCACCGCGCGCGCCTGGGCCGCCAGCGGCAGCGTGAAGTTGCCCAGGCCGCAAAACCAGTCGATCACGCGCTCGTGCGGCTGCACCGCCAGCAGGCGCAGCGCGCGCGCGACCAGCACGCCGTTGATGTACGGGTTGACTTGGGTGAAGTCGGTCGGCAAGAACGGCATGGTCACGCCGAATTCGGGCAGCGCATAGGCCAGCGGCGGCCCGCCTTCGTCCAGCCGGTGCACGGTATCTGGTCCTTTGGGTTGCAGCCACCACTGCACGCCGTGCGCAGTGGCGAATGCGCGCAGTTGGCGCAGGTCGCCCTCAGCCAGCGGCTGCAAGTGGCGCAGCGTCAGCGCGGTGATGCCGCCGCCGCAGGCCAGTTCGATTTGCGGGCAGGTTTCGCGCGCTGCCATGCCGTGCAGCAGCGCGCGCAGCGGCACGAGCAAGGCGCTGACCTTGGGCGGCAGCACGGGGCATTGCCGCATGTCGGCCACGTAGCGGCTTTTGCGTTCGTGAAAGCCGATCAGCACGTCGCCTTTTTTGGCGACGTAGCGCACCGACAGGCGCGCGCGCCAGCGGTAGCCCCAGCCCGGGCCGTGAATGGGCGCCAGCACGCGAGCGGCGCGCACTTTGCCCAAATGCCACAGGTTGTCTTCCAGCACGCGCTGCTTGACGGCCACTTGCGCGGCAGGCTCCAGATGCTGCATCTTGCAGCCGCCGCACGCGCCCGCGTGCAGGCCGAAGTGCGGGCAGCGCGGGCGCACGCGCTGGCTGCTTTCGCGGTGCAGTTCGGTCAGCGTGGCCGCTTCCCACTGGTTCTTGCGGCGCTGCACCTGCACGCTCACCAGTTCGCCCGGCAGCGCGCCTTCGATGAAAACCACCTTGCCGTCAGGCCGGCGGGCGATTCCTTGGGCCTCGATGTCGAGCGCCTCCACGCGCAGCCAGCCTTCGGGCAGTTCGGCGGCGCGGTCAGGCTCGATGAAATGTTGAGCGTCAAGCGTTGAGGGGTGAGCGCGCGAGGCGCTGCCTGGGACAAGGATTTCCACGCCAAACGCTCAACGCAAAACGCTCAACCTCGCTTCAACGCGGGGGCAAGTAACGAGCCGGATCGGTCGGCTTACCCGAGCGGCGAATTTCAAAGTGGAGCTTGACGCGGTCGGCGTCGCTGTCACCCATTTCGGCGATCTTCTGGCCTTTCTTGACGGTCTGTTTTTCCTCGACCAGCAGCTTCTGGTTATGCGCGTAGGCCGTCAGGAAGGAGTTGCCGTGCTCGATGATGATCAGATTGCCATAGCCGCGCACGGGGCCGCCGGCATAAAGCACCTTGCCGTCAGCGGCGGCCAGCACGGGATCGCCCGCCTTGCCGGCGATATCCAGCCCCTTGTTGTTCTTGGCCTCGTCATAACCGGCGATCACCGGCCCGGCAGCCGGCCAGATAAAGACCACCGTGTCCGCCGGCGGCGGCGCGGGGGGGGGCAGCGCAGCAGGCGGCGGTGCGGACGATGCTGGCGCGGCGGCAGCCACGGACGCGGTTTTGGGCGGGGCAGCTGGTTGCGTGGACGCGGCGGCAGAAGCTGCGGCGCCCGGCGGCGGCTCCACGCGCAGCACCTGGCCGGCTTCGATGTGGTCGGGGTCGTCCAGATTGTTCCAGCGCGCAATGTCGCGCCAGTTCTGGTTGTGCTCGCGCGCTATCTGCATCACCCCTTCGCCGGGCTGGACGGTGTGGTAGCCGGGCTTGCCCGCGTTTTGAGCGCCCGGCAGATTGCTGGCCGGGGCGGCCGCCTCCGCGCCGCGCGGCGCCATGCCACGGTCTTCGACCGGTGCGCGCTTTTGGGCGGTGCCGCAAGCCCCAAGCGCGACCGTACACGCCAGCGCCAACGCAGCCCAAGCCATTCGACGAACAAGCATCATGTCACTTTCCATTCATTGGAAGGATGAGCGTTTGGCGTTTGGCGAAAAACACGCTCGACACCCAACGCAAAACGCTCAACCTCTTTTTAGGCGATGCCAGATTTTAGAGGCACGAAATTGACTGCCTCCAGCACCTTGTGCGTCACGCCCTGGCGCGTTTTGTCCACCACCACCAGCGCCTGCCCGCCGCCAGCGGCCAGCGGCGCGACGATGCGCCCGCCGATGGCCAACTGCTCAATCCACGCATCGGGCACCTGCTCGCCGCCCGCGGCGGCGACGATGCCCGCATACGGCGCGCCCGCGGCAAAGCCTGCCGCGCCATCGCCCAGTATCAGGTGCACGCTGGCAAGGCGCAGCGGGCGCAGATTGGCGCGCGCTTTTTCGTGCAGATCGCGCAGGCGCTCGATGCTGTAAACCTCGCTGGCAAGCTGGGCCAGCGCCACCGCCTGATAGCCGCAGCCGGTGCCGATGTCGAGCACGCGGCCCAGCCGCCCATCTTCGTCGCGCACGCCGCCTTGCAGCAGCAGCTCCAACATGCGCGCCACCACGCTCGGCTTGGAAATGGTCTGGCCCAGGCCGATGGGCAGCGCCGTGTCTTCATAGGCTTGCGGCGCCAGCGCGCTATCGACAAAACGGTGGCGCTCGACCGCGCTCATGGCGTGCAGCACGGCCGGCTCGTGAATGCCGCCCGCCGCCAGTTGCTGCACCATGCGCCCGCGCGCCGGAATCGGATCGCGCGCCAGGCCGCCGGCCGGCGCTGCTAGCGGCAGCGCCGCCACCGCACGCCGCGCGGGTGCCTGCCCATGCGCCGGGCCGGGAAGAACGCGGGCCGGAAACCCCGGACGCTGCTTGCCGCCGGCCATCAGCCGCCCTCGCCGCGCGTGAGCCGGGCCACGCCCTGCGCCCAGTAGCTGAGCGCGTCGCGGTCGGTCAGATCCACCTTCAGCGGCGTGAGCGCCAGGCAGCCCGCGGCGGTGGCGTGAAAGTCGGTGCCCTCGCCCGCGTCCGCCGCCGCGCCCGCGCCGCCGATCCAGTACATCGTCTGCCCGTGCGGGTTGGCTTGGGTGATCACGCGCTCGGCGGCGTGCCGCCGCCCCAGCCGGCACACCTTGACCAGCCCCAGTTGATCCAGCGGACGGTTGGGAATGTTCACATTCAGCAGCCAGGGCTTGCCGCCCTCCAGCCGGTGGCCGCCCAACTGGCCCACCAGTTGGGCCGCGCGCGCCGCCGCCGCATCAATATGCGCCCAGCCCCGCTCCACCTGTGAAAACGCCAGCGCCGGAATGCCGAACAGGTAGCCCTCCATCGCCGCGCCCACGGTGCCGGAATAAAGGGTGTCGTCACCCATGTTGGCGCCGTTGTTGATGCCCGAAACCACCAGATCGGGCCGATAACCCAGCAGCCCGGTCAGCGCAATGTGCACGCAGTCAGCCGGCGTGCCGTTCACGTAGCGAAAACCATTGGCCGCCTGGTATACGTACAGCGGCGCATGCAGCGTGAGCGAGTTGGACTTGGCGCTGTTGTTGTGCTCCGGCGCAATCACCTCCACCTGCGCCCCCTCAATGGCCCGCAGCGCCTCGTACAACGCGAGCAGACCGGCAGCCTGATAGCCGTCGTCGTTGGAAAGCAGAATTTTCATCGGTGGGCGCGGTCGGATGCCACCGATTGTAGGGGGCGCTTTTTGTGTTGAGCGTTGACTCTTTGCTCATGGCCTGAAACTGATGGCCACAACTCCCATGACGCCTGCGCGTCATGGGACGGTTTGGAGGGCGGCCGGCCTTTTGCGGCTGCGCTTTACTTCACCCAATGCGTGAACGAGGCAACCGGCTCGCGCGGCGTGTGGAAGGTGTTGACCGGGGCGGTTTCGTCGGCGTAGCCCAGCGCGATGGAGGTCACCAGCATCTCCTCGGCGGTGGCGCCGATGTGGGGCAGCACGATGCTGGCGTACCCGTTCCAAGCCGCCTGCGGGCAGGTGTGCAGGCCGTGCGCGCGGGCGGCCACCATCAGGTTTTGCAGGAACATGCCGTAATCGAGCAGGCTGCCTGACCCCATGACACGATCGACAGTGAACATCAGCCCCACCGGCGCATCGAACCACTGGAAATTGCGCTGCTGCTGCTGGTGCATCTTGTCCTTGTCGCCCTTGGCGATGCCCAGCAGCCCGTACAGGCTCCAGCCGTTCTGGCGCCGGCGCGCCAGATAGGGATCGACCCATTGGCGCGGGTAATAGTCGTAATCGGCCCGGTAGCGGGTTTCCAGCTCCGGGTGCTGTAGCACGCTGTCGTGCGCCTGGCACACCTTGGCGCACAGCGCGTCGCGCGCGGCGCCTTCGAGCACGTACACCTTCCAGGGCTGCATGTTGGTGCCCGAAGGCGCGCGGCTGGCCAGTTCCAGCAACCGTTCCAGCATCTGGCGCGGCACCGGCTTGTCACGCAAAAAAGCGCGCACGCAAAAGCGGTTTTCGATGGCGGCATCCACGCTGGCCGGATCGGCAATGGTGGCATTCAGTTGCGACATACTTGAGTTTCTCCTGTGTGCGCCTGGCGGCTTGCACCGCGGCGGCAAAAGCGCCGGACGCGGCCTTGCGCGATGGATGGGTCAATATTCACGAAATGCCCGCGCTGGCGCAGGCGGCACACATTCTGCCAGCGCCGCGCGCCCCACCCGCAAGCCGCCGCCGTTCTCGAGCGGCAAAGTTCATCTTGCGCAAGTTGCCTTGGGCATCATCCTGAAAACGGCACTGACAAGCGCGTGCTGCTGCCATTTTCAGAATCGTAGAGACTGATCGCTGGAATTGCCGCGCTCCATTCCAGCTTTTATTTTCAGCCCGGTAATTGGATGGACTCGCCCAAGCCGAGGCGTTGCTGCGCCACGGTGGCATCCTTTAGAGGTTTAAGCCAACGACAGCGAGGACGAGCCCATGAAAGAGCATACGACAGTTGAGAGTGCAACCGCCCTGAGGGCGTGCACTGCGATCGCGGTGGATCTGGCCAAGCGGGTATTTCAAGTAGCCGGGCAAGATGCCCTGGGCCAGGTGATCTACCAAGAGCGGAGCAAATCGCGCGAGGCATTCGCGGCATTTTTGCGCAGCTTGCCTGTGCGGTTGACCGTGTTGATGGAAGCGGGCCCCGGCGCGCAGGCGTGGGCGCGCCAGTTGAGCGGGCAAGGCCATGCGGTGCGCATCCTGCCCGCGCAGCGCGTGGCCGAGCACCGCAGCGGCGCCAAGAACGACCGCAACGACGCGCACGCCATCTTGCGCGCCGGCCGCGATACCAATATCAAGTCCGTGCCGCTCAAAAGCGTGCAGGCGCTGGCCATGCAGGCGCTGCACCGGGTACGGCAAGGCTATGTACGCCGTCGCACAGCGCTGGGCAACCAGATGCGCGGGCTGCTATTGGAACATGACATTGCGCTGGCTAAAGGCGATGCGGCCATCATGCGCAGCGTGCCCTTGATCGTTGAAGAGGCCAGCCATCGGGCACCCGAACTGCTGCGCGAGCTGTTGGCCGACATGCTGGCCGAATGGGAGCACATGGGCGCGCGCATTCAGGCGCTGAATGCCAAGCTGCAAGAGCAAGCGCGCCAGGACGCCAAGGCGCGTCAACTCATGAGCGTGCGCGGCATCGGCCCGATCATCTCCACGGCGCTATTGGCCAAGCAGACCCAACCGGAGCGCTTTCCAAACTCGCGCCAGTTTGCCGCCTACTTTGGCGCCGTGCCCGATCAGCACAGCAGCGGGCCCAAAGTGCGGTTGGGCAAAATGAGCAAACGTGGCGATGGCTATGTGCGCAGCCTGATGATTGAAGGCGCGCACGCGGTACTGCGCCGGCTTGATCCCGCTTCACAGCACAGCGACGATCGGCGCCTGCTGCGCTGGGTGCAGCGTCACGGACGCAAAGGCGCGGCCATCCGGCTGGCCAACCGCAACCTGCGCATTGTCTGGGTGTTGCTGCAAAATGATCACAACTATTGCCGTCAGCCGCAAGGGCAAACCCAGGCGGCCCCAATGCAGGAGGCCGATATGCACGACTGAAGCCACACACGCACAGACCCATGAACGATTGAACGATGGAGAGTTTTGTCACCGGGGCGCCAAAGCGCTCCAACCGCTGCTCAGGAACATTGACCACAGGTCAGACCGTCGCGCACAGATGCCTGCCAACCTACTGGCCCTTGCGGCCTTTTTCGTAATTGGCACTGCGCGAGCTCAAACAATGTTGGCCACAAGCATATTGATGCTTGCTCGAACAGGCCTTATATATAGATGCAACCGGGTTTCTTTGTTCACAGGCAGAGGTTGACGGTGAGGGCGAGTCCATATATAGGTTGGGGTAAGCCATAGGCGAACCCCAACATCCCCGCCTAAACCCTACGCCACACCCTGCGTTTCCCCCGCCGCTTGTTTCCCGCCTCTCGTGATGGCAACGCCCATTGTTGGGGTTCGCCTTCGGCTCACCGCCAACCTGCGAAATTCAGATCAACCGCTCCCCGGCGGAGAAGCTGTCGTCTGCCCGCTGCGCGGGCGGCGGCAACCGGCCTTGGCGAATGTAACGATGAACCGAGCTGTATGGCCATTGCGGCGCCTGTGTGACGTACCCATGCTTGACCGGGTTGGTGTGGACGTAATCGACATGCCGCCACAAGTCGGCCTCGCTGGCAATCAGGTGCTCCCAATAGCGCCGCTGCCATATTCCCCGTTCGCCCTTGTGCTGTCTTGATGGGCGTATCCGTTCGCCTCGGGCGATGCCGCGCGAAAAGCCGGCCTTGATGAGCATCCACCGCGTGGCGTTGCCGGCGTCGTTTTGAGGCAGCGTCCAGACGGCATGAAGGTGATCGGGCATCACAACCCAGGCCAGAATATCGAATGGATGTTCTTGTTTTACCTTGCGCACGGTGTTGCGCAGGTGTTGGACGTGATCGACCAGCAGCGTGCGGCCACGTTCGGCCAGGTTGACTGTGAAGAAGTAGGCGCCGCCCGCCTGCCATGCGCGTCTGTATTTCATAACGGATGTTTTTTCATGGGTTGGGGCAAGCCGCAGGCGAACCTCAACGCTTGCGGGCTATTATGTTGGAGTGCGGGTGCGGCTTAGAACGTGTTTACGATCTCGTTTTGATATGCCGCGTCATTGCCGCGCAGGGGCACAGCCACCCACTTGAAGAAGTGCGCTGTTTTGCACGCTGCGCCGTTTAGCTCCCTCCCCCGCGCGCGGGGGAGGGTTGGGGTGGGGGC